>JAVESC010000001.1:0-134001 GCA_034006805.1 Advenella sp. | reverse complement strand
GGGTGACCTCGGCCATGGGGATATCAAGCACATTGAAATTTTGCTTGCGGATGAGGTAAAGCAAAAGATCCAGTGGCCCTTCGAAAGCCTCAAGAAACACTTCAAGAGCATCAGGGGGAATATACAGATCTTGCGGGATATTGAACAAAGGCTCACCGTACAGGCGAGCCAGGGCGACAGAATCAACCACATCGGGCGTACTGTCTGTTTCCGGGGCTACAAGTATATCGATTGCCTCTGGGGCCACTGCCATGAGTCTGGTTTAACTGGTTTGATAAACGTAAGGTTTCTGGGGAACACGGGCAGCCTTGAACTGTTTTAGCTGTTCAGCATCCTGCTGCTTGTCCCACAAAAGCGAACGCCCTTCACGCTGACGCTTTTCAGTATCAGGATGAGTGGTTTTGTACGCATTAATAAATTGGGTAATATCTGATTCGTAATGTTGTGCCATGATCACTTACGCAAAAATAAACTTAAAGTGAAAGTTTACTGCATTTTTAGTGCAAAATCTGACTTAAAAACAGTTTGGTCCTTTCATGCTCCGGATGGTCAAAAAATGCCTCCGGGGTGTTTTCTTCCACAATCTGCCCTTCATCCATAAAAACCACCCGGTCAGCCACTTTTTTGGCAAAGCCCATTTCATGAGTCACGCACAACATGGTCATACCCGATTCTTCGGCCAGGGTCACCATAACATCCAGCACTTCCTTGACCATTTCAGGATCAAGGGCCGAGGTGGGCTCATCAAACAGCATGACCTTGGGGCTCATGCACAATGAGCGGGCAATGGCCACCCGCTGCTGCTGTCCGCCCGACAATTGGCCTGGATATTTATGTGCCTGCTCGGGTATCCGAACCCGCTCAAGGTATTTCATGGCGACCGCTTCGGCCTGGGATTTTGGCATTTTCAAAACCCAGATCGGCCCCAGAGTAAGATTTTCCAGCACAGTCAAGTGAGGAAACAGATTGAAGTGCTGAAACACCATGCCCACGTTACGGCGTACCTGTTCAATATTTTTCAGGTTATTGCTTAACACTACGCCATTGACAATAATCCGCCCCTCCTGGTGTTCTTCCAGCCGATTAATACAACGGATCAGGGTGGATTTTCCAGAACCGGACGGCCCGCAAATCACAATCCGTTCGCCAGGCGCGACCGACAGGTTGATATCCCTGAGCACATGGAACTTTCCATACCACTTGTTAACATTTTCCATCTGGACAATCAGATCTGACACACCGGGCTCCTTTTAACGCTTGTGTCCCGTATCCAGGCGAGCCTCAAGATTTTTGGCGTAGCGGGACATGGCAAAACAAAAAACAAAATAAATAAGTGAAATAAATAAATAAGCCTCGACACTGAAACCACGCCAGAGCGGATCGGCCAAGGCGGCCTTGGCCGACAGCGTCAGGTCATAAATACCAATTACCACCACCAGCGAGGTATCTTTGAACAGGGCAATAAAAATGCTCACCATGGGTGGAATCACGATCTTCAGGGCCTGGGGCAGAACAATTTTATACATTTGCTGCCAATAGGTAAGACCCAGCGACTCGGCGCCTTCAATTTGCCCCTTGGGGATGGCCTGCAGGCCACCACGCACGGTTTCTGCGATATAGGCGGCGGTAAACATGATAATGGCAATTTGTGCACGCAACAGTTTATCAAAGGTAACCCCTTCGGGCAGAAACAGGGGCAGCATGACTGAAGACATGAACAGCAGGCTGATAAGCGGCACCCCCCGGATGATTTCAATATACACCACACACAGGGCCTTAATGGCCGGCATATTGGAACGCCGCCCCAAAGCCAGCAACACCCCAAACGGAAAGGCCAGGCCAATACCAAACGTGGCCAGAATCAAGGTAAGCGGCAAGCCGCCCCAACGGCTGTTATCAATGGTGCTTAAACCCAGTACCCCACCCCACATTAAAATGGCAACCGAACCCAGGCCCGCCAGCCATATCAACAGCAGCCATTTATTCCAGAAAACCCGGATAGCACTGCAAATAATAACGGCCACCAAAATAACCATGGCCAGCAAGGGACGCCACTGTTCGGCATAAGGATAGGTGCCAAACAGGATAAGCCGGTATTTTTCGCGGATAAAGGCCCAGCAGGCCCCTTCTGTACCCCGGCACTCTGTGCCACTGCCCGCTGTGAAATTGGCCTTAAGCCAAACCCACTCGATAAGCAAAGGCGCTGTCATTAACAAAAACCAGAGGATCAGGGCCGTGATCAGGATACTAAGCGGAGAAGAAAAGAGATTTTTGCGCATCCAGCCAAAAAAACCGCTTTCATTTTTTGGCGGGAGCCGTCCGCCTGGCTGAACGGGCGTGGATAATGTATGTGGGCTCATTTTAACGCTCCACCAGGGCGATATGCCGGTTATACCAGTTCATGAATACCGAAATGGAAAGACTGACCGTGAGATAGGCGGCCATGATAATTAATACCCCTTCAATGGCTTGCCCGGTCTGGTTCAGTGTGGTGTTAACCACCGACACGATATCGGGATAGCCAATGGCAACCGCCAGCGAACTGTTTTTAGTCAGGTTCAGGTAGGTACTGGTCATGGGCGGAATCATGACGCGCAACGCCTGTGGCAAGATGACAAGGCGCAATACCTTGCCTTTGCCCAGCCCGATAGAACTGGCGGCCTCCCATTGCCCGCTGCCGATACTCTGGATACCCGAGCGGACAATTTCCGCCACAAACGCAGACGTATAAATAACCAGACCGGCCAGCAAGGCCGAGAGTTCAGGAGAAATGGACAGGCCACCGGTAAAGTTGAACCCCCTGAGCACGGGGTATTCCAGCGCCAGCGAAGCGCCGCCCAGAAAATAAGCAATAAGCGGAAAAGCCAGCATCATGAACAGGCCAGAACGGAAGACCGGAAAGGTTTTTCCGGTTTTTTCCTGCCGTTTGCGTGACCAGTAATAAAAAGCAAACGTACCTAACACGGCCAGTAGCAAGCCATATAGTATCCAGCTTAAGGAATCGCCCTGAAGGGCTGGAAACTTGAGCCCCCGGTTGGAAAGAAAAACCCCGTCAACCGGATTAAGCGCCTGCCGGGGACCGGGCAGGCTTTCAGTAATTAAGGCATACCAGAAAAACAGCTGGATCAGCAAAGGAACATTGCGGATGGCTTCGATATAAACCGTCGCCAGCCGGGCAACCAGCCAGTTGCTTGACAGCCTGGCTACACCAATAATGGTACCCAGCAAGGTTGACAGGATAATACCCATGGCAGAAACCTGCAGGGTGTTGACAATACCCACCAATATGGCGCGTTTATAGGTGTCTGCCGGTGAATAGGCAATAGATGATTCGCCAATCGCAAACCCGGCCTCCCGGTCAAGGAAATCAAACCCTGTTGTAATATTGCGGATGGACAGGTTATGCATGGTATTGGAAACCAGATACCAGGCGACATACGCCACAATGCCCAGCACCGCAATTTGGTAAATGATAGAGCGGAATGTAGGATCATTCCAGGAAAGATGTGTTTTATTTGTTTTTTTGGAAGTCATAAGCATTTACGGTACAAAGCAATGGATATTTGTAACCCAAACATTGCCTGTTTGTATAGTCTTAAGGAAAAATGCAGGTATTATGTGCATTTATGCGCCCGCCCCTTACCTGAACCAACATGATTGAATTCAAGCACGTTTTCAAGTCCTATGGCCAGAGTGCCAATATTCTGGCTGATATCAACTTCAACATTTCACGCGGTGAATTTGTTTTTGTGTCCGGCCCGTCAGGAGCAGGCAAATCTACCCTGCTCAAGTTAATTGGCGGGCTTGAGCATCCCAGCCGCGGATCCATCATGGTTAACGGACAAAGTCTGGACAGCATGCCGGCACGGGCACGACCCTATTTACGCCGTGCGGTTGGCATCATTTTGCAAGACACGCACCTGCTGTATGACCGTAATGCCTTTGAAAATGTCATGCTCCCCCTGGCTGTCATGAATCTGGACCACAAAAAGGCCACGTCACGGGCTCGCGCCGCCATTGCCAAGGTAGGGCTTTCCGGCAAAGAAAAACTCAATCCGATTGCCTTATCAGGCGGAGAACAGCAACGCCTGGCCATTGCCCGCGCCATCGTCAACCGTCCTGCCATCCTGATTGCCGATGAACCCACCGCCAACCTTGACCAGGACAATGCCAACCGCATTCTAGAGGTATTCCGGGATTTCAACCGGGTTGGCGTAACCACCCTGATTGCCTCCCACGACGTACCCCTGCTGCAACGCCACGCCAACCGGACCCTGTTGCTGGAGCCCGGCCGTTTCAAAGACCTGGGAAAACATTAAATGAGCACCTGGCTTAGACATCACCTTTACGCAATTCGCATTGCCGCACGCCGCCTGCTGGGCACCCCCTTTTCATCCCTGACTAACATCATGGTCATTGCCCTGGTATTAACCTTACCCCTGCTGACCAGTGCCATTCTGGTTTCCATGGAACCCCTTGCCCGCAATATACCCGTCAACCCCGCTATTTCCCTGTTCATGAATAACACGACCACGATTGAGCGAACCCGTGAATTGGCCAAGCAGCTTCAAGATGAACATAGTCAGTCGATTCTTACCCTGGAAGTGGTTGACAAGGCCCAGGCCCTGCAATCATTGAAAGCCTCTGAATCCTGGTCGGACGCCCTTAAGGTTCTGCCGCAAAACCCCCTGCCTCATTCCATTATCATTACCCTGTCCGATAAGGCCAGCCCAACCGAAATGGCCGAACAACTGGCGCAAGTCTGGAGCCAGCTACCCGAAGTTGATGTGCTGCAGTTTGACAGCGCATGGGTTCAGAAACTGGAAGCCATCCTGTCCTTTATCCGGATTGTGCTGGGTCTGCTGGCGGCTGGGGTGGCCCTTATCGTGATCACCACCATTTTCAATACCGTCCGCATGCAGGCACTGGTCCAACGTGACGAAATTGCGGTTGCCCGCCTGGTTGGCGCCACTGAGTCCTTTGTACGACGCCCCTTTCTGTATTTTGGCGCCCTTACAGGCCTGACAGCGGGTTTATTGGCCGTCTTGCTAAGCACCCTTACCCTGGGCTTTTTAAACCAGGCCATTACCCTGCTATCCAGCAGTTACGGCATCCCGTTCAATTTCAGCCTGCCCCCTGCATCATGGCTGGCCCTAACCATTGCGCTAGTAATGATTATTGCCGCCACGGCAGCCCGCTGGTCGGTCACCCGTCACTCACATTTCTAAGCACATGCCATTTGCCAATCTTATCGTTGCCTGGCAAAAAAGCCATGGCAGACACCACCTGCCATGGCAGAACACGCGGGACGCCTATAAAGTATGGTTATCTGAAATCATGCTGCAGCAAACCCAGGTAGTCACGGTCATTCCGTACTATGAGCGTTTTCTGGCCACCTTCCCCACGATTCACCACCTGGCTGCCGCCTCCCAGGATAATGTACTGGCACTGTGGGCCGGCCTGGGCTACTATGCACGGGCCCGTAATTTGCATAAATGCGCCCAAACCGTGGTGGCGCAATGGCAGGGGGAATTTCCCCGGCAAGCGCAAGATATCATGAGCCTGCCGGGCATTGGAAAATCCACCGCCCATGCCATTGCCGCTTTTTGCTTTGGTGAAAAAACACCCATTATGGATGGCAATGTCAAACGAATTTTTACCCGTTATTACGGTATTGAAGGGCAAACCAACAAAAGGGAAATTGAAAACCGGCTGTGGGAACAGGCCCATGAGAATATTGAACGGGCAGACAAAAACCTGAACATGCCTGCCTATACCCAGGGGCAAATGGACCTGGGTGCCACGGTATGCACCCGCAGCAAACCCAACTGCGATGCCTGCCCGTTGCAGTCATCCTGTTATGCCTATCGTGAAAACAGGCAAACTGAACTGCCAACGCCCAAAATCAAAAAAACCATCCCGGTGCGTTCGGTCAACATGCTGATCTTGCAGCACCAGGACCGTGTTCTTGTCCAACAACGCCCCGAGCAGGGCATCTGGGGCGGACTGTGGTCATTGCCCGAATTTCATAGCGAACAAGCGTTGCAAAGCCTGCAAAACGACTGGCAGCAAGCACAACAAAGCGCGCTTAAACTGGCTGCCTTTGAACACGTCTTTACCCATTTCAGGCTGCATATACAACCCTACTGGCTTACATGCACCCATCTTCCGTTAAGGGAAGAAAACGATGAGGCCGGAAAACACCAATGGTTGCCCCTGAGCCAACTGGAAACCACGGCCCTGCCTGCTCCTGTCCTGAAGCTGTTGCAGGGCGTGCATCAGTTTTCAGGGCCTGATGCTTTACTGGGCTCGTAGTTTGAAATACTCATTAACAGGCCGCAGGCAAAACCCAAGGTTACCAATGCCGTTCCGCCATAACTCATGAACGGCAGGGGCACGCCAACAATTGGCAAAATGCCCATAACCATACCCATATTTACAAAAACATAAACAAAAAACATCATGGTCAGGGCGCCGGCCAGTAAACGGCCAAACTGGGTTCTTGCCTTCAGGGTAATAAAGAAGCCGCGCAGCAATAGCAGGGAATACAAAATCAGCAGTAGTATCCCGCCGTACAGGCCGAACTCTTCGGCAAATACGGCAAAGATGAAATCGGTTGTGCGTTCTGGAATGAAGTCCAGATGGGTTTGCGTACCCTGCATGTAACCCTTGCCATAAATACCGCCAGAACCAATTGCAATCATCCCCTGAATAGTATGAAAACCCTTGCCAAGCGGATCGGTGCTGGGGTCTAGCAAGGTGCACACCCGGTGTTTCTGGTAGTCATGCAGCACCACCCAGTCAAATCCGGGCGCGCACAGCGTTTGTTCGTAATACAAAATAAGAACAAGTGCAGTCACCCCTATAACAAACAAAGGCGCCAACAGCTTGAAAGACAAGCCCGCAAAATAAATCACAAAAAAACCGGTGGCAAAAACCAGCAAGGCCGTACCCAGGTCGGGCTGCTTGACAATAAGCACAAACGGCACCAGCAGCAAAACACCGGCAACCAGAAAATCAACAATCCGCAGTTTTGCCCTGTGTTTATCAAAATACCAGGCCAGCATCATAGGCACCACCAGCTTCATCATTTCAGAGGGCTGGATAACCGTCACCCCCACATCCAGCCAGCGGGTGGCTCCTTTGTTGGTAATGCCAAAAAACTCCACCCCCAGCAACAGCACCACACCCAGCAGATAAAATGGAATAGCCATTTTCATCATTCTGGAAATGGGTATCATGGCCACTATCCACATCACGCCAAAGGCCACCAGGAAATTGCGCCCCTGATCGGCAAAGCGCCAGTCAATGTCCCCCACTGCCGAATGCATAATCGTCATGCCCAGGCCCGACAACAAAGCAAGAATCAGTAACAGCGGCCAGTCTATGCAACGCAGGGAACCCAGAATCCAATTCATTACCCGGTTCATCGTGCACCTGCCTCATCATTTTGCGTACTTTCCCTGCCATTCCTGTTGACCTCGACGGGTGCCAGGATTTCAGGTGTATGTCCCGGGGCCTTATCATCCGGGTTGGCGGGAATATTCTCGGGGATCACCAGATCGGGAGAGATTTCTTCCTGTTGTTCCATATCATCAATCTTGGGGATATATTCGGGAATATTTGCACGTTCGGGGGCCAGCCAGTAATCAAAAACCTTACGGGCAATGGGTGCTGCCACACTGGATCCCCAGCCACCATTTTCAACAATCAGGGCCACGGCAATCTGGGGGTTTTCAACCGGCGCAAACCCCATATACAAAGCATGATCATGCAAGCGTTTGTTTAACGCTTCAGCCTTGTATTTAGTGCCTTTCAGGCTAAATACCTGGGCAGTGCCGGTTTTACCGGCCGAATTATAACCGGCGCCGGCAAAAATCCTTCTGGCCGTGCCTTTGGCGTTCACCTCGGCCAATGCCGACTTGACCAGATCTATATGCTCTTGCGCCACATCAACCCGATATTCGGGTTCCGAAACAGTTTGTTCGACTTTTTTCAGGACCGGATTTTCTATCCAGTTAACCAGATGCGGCTTGGTATACACACCATTGGCCGCCAGGGTGGCCGTTGCCTGTGCCAGCTGGGTAATGGTTAGCGAGTTGTACCCCTGCCCGACAGAAACCGAAATAGTGTCACCCGGAATCCATTTTTGCTGGGCCGGACTCTTGAAGGCTTTTTTCTTCCATTCCCGGGAAGGCAAAATCCCTTTTTTCTCGTGCATTAAATCAATGCCGGTTTTCTTGCCAAAACCAAATTGCCGGGAAAAATCATGCAAGGCATCTACCCCAATCAGGGGGCCCAGACCAAAAAAATAAGTATCTGAAGACACCACCAGGGCCTTGTGCATATTGGTTGGCCCATAGGCCGCCCCGCCGGCATTGCGAAAACGCTGGCCGCCATACTCAAAAAAGCCCGGGTCGGGAATTTTGGCATTGGGGTCACGCACACCCAGATTCAGGGCAGCCAGGGCCACAAAGGGCTTATAAGTGGAACCAATCGGGAAGGTGCCGTAAATGGGCCGGTCAATCAGGGGATGATCGGGCGAATCCGAAAGGCGGCGCCAATTTTCAACATCGATGCCATCAACAAACAAATTAGGATCGTAAGACGGTGCCGAAACATAAGCCAGCACCTGTCCGTTACGCGGGTCGATGGCCACCAGGGCACCACGCTGGGGATTCTTGGGATCGTTATAAATACCCTCAACCAGTTTTTGCAGCCCCATGTCCAGCGACAGGCGCAGGTTATCGCCGGGAATCGGATCGGTTCTTTTTAACACCCGTACCGGCTTGCCGGAAGCGGCAATTTCCACTTCTTCCCAGCCGGTTTTTCCGTGTAACCGTTCTTCGTAACTGGCTTCAATCCCTTTCTTGCCGATGACCTCGGTACCCCGGTAATTACCCTCAAGCCCTTTTTCTTCCAGCTGCTCTTGGTCCCGTTCGGAAATCCGTCCAACGTAACCAATCGCGTGCGCCGCCGATTCGCCTTCGGGATACTCCCGTACCCAGCGTGCCTTCAGGCTGACTCCCTTGAACTTATAGGAGTGCGCGGCAAAAGTGGCCGCCTCGTCGTCAGTCAGGTTACTTTTAAGCAGAACCGAAGCAAAACGGTTTGAGCTACCCAACCGGCGCTTGAAGCGTCTGAGCTCAAGCGGAGACAAATGAATAATCTGTTCAAGCTGCTCAAGCATTTTCGGGACATCCCCAACCTGCCCGCGCACCATTTCAAGTGTATAGTCACGGTGACTGCGGGCCAGGACGACCCCATTTCGATCAAGGATATCACCCCGGCGAGGCGTAATGGGCACCAGGGTAATGCGGTTTCTTTCAGCCCGTTCCGACAGCCCCTGATACCGCTCTACCTGCAAGACCCACAAACGGTTAACCAGCACACTGAAACACAGCAGCACAAACAACACGGCCACCACAACCCGGATAATCAGTTGCCGCCGCTGTAGCAATGCCTGCTTCCTGAACTCAAACATAGGCTTTTTCCGCTCCGATGCTAGATGGTTGCATCATCATCTTCTACCGGACGCAACGGCAGCTTCAGGATAAGGTCGGCGGCCAGCCACAATACCCCTGTAATCACCCCTGACCAGACCCATACCCAGCCAGGCCAGACACCGGCAAACCATGCCTGCATCAGACGACTGGGTATAGGTGCGAGAAAAAAAATCGGAAACATGTGAATGAGCTGGCTGATAACACCAAACCGCATCATGCGTTTACGAATAATTAAGGTTCCGTAAATAACCAGGATATAGGTAAGGGCATGTTCGCCCAGGATATTCATGTCATGGACGTCCATTAAGAAACCAAAGCAAAAGGCGGCAAGCAAACCCACCCCTTTTACTTCATGGGCACACCAAAATGCCAGAACCAGTATCAGTAAATCGGGCGAACCCTCCCAGCTACGCCAGGGCAGCATGGATGCCATCCAGACAAATATAATCGTTCCCCAGCCATACACCGGATTGACAATGTAGGAGTACTGGGTGGATTGCAGCGGTTGCAGCGATTTCAGGTCTTTATTCGCCATGAACTAATTTTTGCCGTATTTTTTAATGGTTGGCGCTTTGGCCAAAATATCAAGTTCTTCCTTTCCCGGGACCTCGTCGGTAGGTACCAGCAACACCAGAAAATGACGGTAACGTTCGGGATGCGCCGAAGGTTCGGCAATGGCCCGTACAAACCCTTCTGCCGAATTGGCTTCGATGGACGTCACGGTACCAATCGACAGCCCGGCCGGATAAATCCCCCCAATACCACTGGTTGTCAGACTGTCGCCCACCCTGATATCGGCATCCATGGATAAATACCTGACCTCAAGCTTACCGCCCTGGCCGGATCCAAATACAATAACCCGCAGGCCATTGCGCAGCACCATGGCGGGAATCGAAACTTTTTCATCGGTAATCAGGGCCGCTTCAGATGTCATGGCGGTTACCCGGCGGATTTGCCCCACTACCCCGCCTTCACCAATGACAGGCATGCCAGGCTCTATCCCATGACTGCTACCTTTGGTAAGCACCATCGTCTGGTTCAGGGGATTGGGCGCCATATACAGGATTTCCACCGCCACCGATGGCGTCTGGGCAGTATGTTTGATGCCTAGCAAGCGGCGCAACTGAATATTTTCAGCCGCCATTTGTGCCGCATGGGCGGAGATTTGGGCCAGTTCTATGCGCTGGCGCTGTACTGCCTCGCTTTCCTGTTTGGCAATAGCCACAATATTGGACCAGTCATTGAATTTGGCCACCGCATCACGTGGCCACAAAGCTGCTTTCTGAAAGGGATACAGGACAACCGCTGTCGTCTGCCGGATAGGGTCAAGCACCCGCCAGCCGGAATCGGTAATCATCAACCCAATACATAACAAGACCAGAAAAAACAGTCTTACTTCTGCAGCCGGCCCATGTTTGAATAAGCGGATTGATCTGTTTTGCTGCATAAAACAACCGTGGGAAGAAGTACAACAACATGGACCGGGCCATTCCGTACGGGTATGGCCCGATGAGAAATTCAGTCGTTACGGGATTTAGTCATTAATAAAGATAGGGCCCAGTTTCTCCAGGTGTTCCAGTGCTTCTCCGCAACCCTTGACAACGCAGGTAAGGGGGTCATCAGCCACAACCACTGGCAAACCGGTTTCTTCTTGAAGCAGGCGATCCAGGTCTTTAAGCAAGGCGCCGCCACCGGTTAATGCAATGCCCTTTTCAGTAATATCGGCCCCCAGTTCAGGTGGTGTTTGCTCAAGGGCGATTTTAACCGCAGATACAATCTGGTTCAAGGTGTCGGACAGGGACTCGAGAATCTCGTTAGAGGTAACGGTAAAGCTGCGCGGCACACCTTCAGACAGATTCCTGCCTTTGACTTCCATTTCGCGCACTTCGGTACCCGGAAAGGCCGAACCGATTTCTTTTTTGATGAGTTCAGCGGTAGGCTCGCCAATGAGCATGCCATGGTTGCGGCGGATGTAATTGATGATGGCTTCATCGAATTTGTCTCCGCCCACACGGACGGAACCCTTGTACACCATGCCCCCCAGCGAAATAATGGCCACTTCGGTCGTGCCACCGCCAATATCCACAATCATGGAGCCACTGGCGTCAGAAACATTAAGCCCGGCACCCAGGGCGGCTGCCATGGGTTCTTCGATAAGATAAACCTGGCTGGCGCCAGCACCCATGGCGGCCTCACGGATGGCGCGACGCTCTACCTGGGTGGAGCCGCAAGGCACACACACGATAATACGCGGGCTGGGTGCAAACATGCTGCGCGGATGAATGATGCGGATAAACTGCTTGATCATTTGCTCGGTCACCGTGAAATCGGCGATTACACCGTCTTTCATGGGGCGAATGGCTTCGATATTACCAGGTACACGACCCAGCATTTGCTTGGCAGCATGCCCCACTGCCTGAATGATTTTACGTCCGTTGGGGCCGCCTTCGTGGCGAATCGCAACCACAGAGGGTTCATCAAGCACAATGCCTTTTCCGCGTACGTAAATCAGGGTATTGGCGGTACCCAGGTCAATAGCCATATCTGTTGACAGATAACTTCTTAAAAATCCGAACATTTTTCGCGCAGGTAAAAATTTTTAGGGGAGATAAAAGCGCAGTGACAAGTCCAGCGCACATAACGATTAAAATAACCTATTATAATAACTGAAAATTGCTGCCAACTAACGGATTTAGTGCGCCAACGCATTGTTTTCTTTGTAACCTGGTGCTGTTTTCTTTACTAAATCCCAAAGTTTTTTATTTTATTTTTGTATACGCCCTTTTTTCTTTTTATTTTTTATATCGCAAGAATTATATGTCACTCTCCCTAGAAGATGTAACGCGTATTTCGCGCCTGGCACGACTGGAACTAACTCCTGAAAAAAAGGAGCTGGCCCTGAACGAACTGAATAATATTCTGGGACTTATCGAGAAGCTGCAATCCGTGGATACCACCGGTGTCGAGCCACTTGCCCATCCGTTATCCGCGCATGAAGATATCACGCTCAGGTTGCGTGAAGATGTCATTACCGAAACCAGCTCCGAATCCGGACGCGACGCCATACTGGCCAACGCCCCAGCCACCGAAAACGGCTTATTCCTGGTCCCTAAAGTTATCGAGTAACCATGAGCAATACAACCACCCATCCCACTTTTTCCAGTATTGCCCAAATGCGCAAGGCGCTGGACGACAAGCAGGTTAGCGCAACCGAACTTGCCCAAGAGGCACTTGACCGTGCCAATGCGGTAAAACACCTTAACATTTTCTTGCATATCAATCCCGAAGCCAGCCTGGAGCAGGCCAAACAGGCCGACCAGCGCATTGCCGAAGGTAAGCAACATTTGCTAACCGGTATTCCGATTGCCCACAAAGACGTCTTTGTCACCCGCCAATGGCACACCACGGCGGGCAGCAAAATGCTTGAAAACTATACCAGCCCCTTTGATGCCACCGTTGTCGGGCACCTGAAAAATGCAGGCGCTGTCAACATTGGCAAGCTCAATTGCGATGAGTTCGCCATGGGTTCGGGTAATGAAAATTCTGCCTTTGGTGCCTGTCTTAACCCCTGGGATACCAGCGCGGTGCCGGGTGGTTCATCGGGCGGTTCTGCCGCTGCCGTTGCTGCCGGTATTGTACTGGCAACCACTGGCACTGATACCGGCGGTTCGGTGCGTCAGCCAGCGGCCATGTGTGGTGTCAGCGGCATCAAGCCAACCTATGGCACGGTCTCCCGCTTTGGCATGATTGCATACGGGTCAAGCTTTGACCAGGCCGGCCCCATCGCTGGCAGCGCCCAGGATCTGGTTGAGCTGCTTGATGTCATGAGTGTTTTTGACGAACGCGACGCCACCTGCATTGAATCATGCGATGGCACACCCAACCGCCAGGGTCGGGTCAAACAAGACTACCTTGACACCCTGGCCAGCCAGAATACGCAGGGCAGCCTGCCGCTGAAAGGCTTGCGCATTGGTGTACCCCAAGAGTTTTTTGGCCCGGGCCTGTCTGCTGATGTAGCCAGTGCCGTTGAAGCCGCCCTGCAGCAATACGAAGCCCTGGGTGCCCAGCGGGTTGCCATTTCCCTGCCACGTACCGAGCTGTCTATTCCTGCCTATTACGTACTGACCCCGGCCGAGGCGTCAAGCAATCTGTCACGCTACGATGGCGTACGCTACGGTTATCGCGCCAAAGAGTACAAGGGTCTTGAAGAAATGACCAGCCGCTCGCGGGCACAGGCTTTTGGTCCCGAAGTGCAGCGTCGCATCATGATCGGCACTTATGTTCTGTCGCAAGGCTACTACGATGCCTATTACCTGCAGGCACAAAGAATCCGTCGCCTCATTGCCAATGACTTCCAGGCGGCCTTTGGCTCACAATGCGACGTCATTATGGGCCCTGTTAACCCCAGCGTTGCCAAAAACATTGGCGACAACCGCGATGACCCCACCGCCGAGTGGCTGGCCGACATCTTCACGCTAGGCGTCAGCATGGCAGGCTTGCCAGCCATGTCCATTCCTTGCGGATTTGGCGGCACCAACGGCAACCGCCCCATAGGGCTGCAAATTATTGGCAACTACTTCAATGAAGGCAAAATCCTTGCCATTGCAGATCGCTTCCAGCAACACACAGACTGGCATACTCGTAAACCGGAAATCAAATAATGAAATGGGAAATTGTCATTGGTCTGGAAACGCACGTACAGCTTTCCACACAATCTAAAATCTTTTCAGGCAGCAGCACCGCTTTTGGTGCCGCCCCCAACACACAAGCCAATATGGTTGACATGGCCCTGCCCGGCAGTCTGCCGGTCATGAACAAAGCCGCCGTAGAAAGAGCTATTCGTTTTGGCCTGGCCATTGGTGCCGAAGTGGCGCCCCGTTCGGTGTTTGCGCGTAAAAACTACTTCTACCCCGATCTGCCCAAAAACTACCAGATCAGCCAGTACGAACTGCCTGTCGTGGTAGGTGGAAAAATTTCCTACTTCGTGGGAAAAGAAGAAAAAACCCTTAACCTGACCCGTGCCCACCTTGAAGAAGATGCGGGCAAATCCCTGCACGATGACTTCATTGGCCCGCTGGGAGAGCTGTCTACCGGGATTGATTTAAACCGTACCGGCACCCCCTTGCTGGAAATCGTGACCGAACCCGAGCTGCGTTCGGCCGCCGAAGCGGTTGCCTACGCCAAAACCCTGCATGGCCTGGTGGTCTGGCTGGGCATTTGCGACGGCAACCTGCAAGAAGGCTCGTTCCGTATCGACGCCAACGTATCCGTACGTCCCGTAGGGCAAAAAGAATTTGGCACCCGTGCCGAAGTCAAGAACGTGAACTCTTTCCGCTTTCTTGAACGCGCCATCCTGTTTGAGGCCCGTCGCCAGATTGAACTGATCGAGGACGGCGGCACCGTTATTCAGGAAACCCGTCTGTATGACGACGTGAAAGATGAAACCCGCAGCATGCGCACCAAGGAAGATGCCCACGACTATCGCTACTTCCCCGACCCAGACCTGCCACCGCTAGTTATTTCGCAAGAATGGAAAGACCAGGTGCAGGCCAGCATGCCCGAATTACCGGCCACCCGTCGCGAGCGCTATTGCAGCGAACTGGATCTGCCCGCCTATGATGCCGCCCAGCTAACCGTTTCACGCGCCATCTCAGACTACTTTGAAGACACCATCAAGGTACTGCCAAAAGGCAATGCCAAACTGGCTTCCAACTGGATCATGAGTGAATTGTCCGGCGCCCTTAACCGGGACGAACTGGACATTGAAAACAGCCCGGTCAGCCCCGAACAACTGGCGAAAATGCTGCTTCGCATTATTGACAACACCATTTCCAACAAGATCGCGCGTGATGTGTTTGCCGATATGTGGGCCGGTGAACACAATCGCGATGCCGATGCCATTATCGAGGCCAAAGGCCTGAAACAAATTAGCGACAGCGGTGCCATTTCAGCGATGATTGACGAAGTGCTTGCCGCCAACCCTGAAACCATTGAAGAGTACCGGGCCGGCAAACAAAAAGCCTTCAACTCGTTAGTGGGCAAGGTGATGAAAGCAGGTAAAGGCAAGGCCAACCCAACCCAGGTTAATGAGATCCTTAAAGAAAAACTGGGGTAGGTTTTTGTAGCCATACCTAACCAAAAAAACAGCTGGTTATTCTTGAGAATGATCGGCTGTTTTTTTATATGGTTTGCGGTGAAACTACCCTGTGGTTGCAAGGCAACACCTCGTGGTTCTAGATAACCACCCCGTAGGCTAGGCAACCACCCCGTCGCTTCGCGCCACCCCTCCACAGAGGGGAATTTTCAACGTCTCTTTCCGAAAGCGCGTCTTGCATGTATTCCTCTCCACGGGAGGGGAATTGTTTGAACTCTTTACCCCGATCAAAAAAAGTTTAGAGAATTCCCCTCTGTGGAGGGGTGTCAGGCGAAGCCTGACGGGGTGGTTGCCTCGCAACATGAGATGACTCCACAAAGCAGCAGGTTGCCTCGCAACATGAGATGCCTCCACAAAGCAACAGGTTGCCTCGCAACATAAGATGCCTCCACAAAGCAACAGGTTGCCTCGCAACATGAGATGCCTCCACAAAGCAGCAGATTGGTTGCCCAGCGCTACGAGCTATTTTTTCGAAGCAACAGGGTGGTTACACGCCATATTTTGCGCGGTAAGCAGCCACCGCATCTTTATGCTCGGCAAACCCGGCGTCTTCATTAAGCAATTGCATAATATCGTTTAAAGAAGCAATGCTGACAACCGGAATGCCATAGGTTTGCGACACATCCTGAACCGCTGAATGAGCTGACAGCGCATCATCGGGACCGGCGCGTTCCATCCGGTCAAGCGCAATCAGTACGGCAGCAGGCGTGGCGCCAGCCTTGCGGATAATATCCACCGATTCGCGTACCGACGTACCCGCCGTAATCACGTCATCGATAATAACCACTTTGCCCTGCAATGGTGCACCCACCAATACCCCGCCCTCGCCATGATCTTTGGCTTCTTTGCGGTTAAAGGCAAATGGCACATCACGCCCGTTTAAAGCAGGATGATTAGCCAGGGCGATGGACGTTGCCGTTGCCAGTGAAATACCCTTGTAAGCAGGGCCAAACAACATATCAAACTCTACCCCGGCATCAACCAGTGCCTGCGCATAGAACTGGGCCAGTTCACCCACCGATTTTCCTGAATCAAACAGGCCGGCATTGAAAAAATAAGGACTGAGGCGACCAGACTTGACTGTAAACTGGCCAAACTTCAAAACACCCTGACCCAATGAAAAACGAACAAAATCAAGACGATTCCGAGATGACATAATTAACCTTGCACAAAAACTGATGAATAAAATAATGCTGTCATCTTAGCAATATTCATACCAGTCCTCCACTTTTATTTGGCCGGTTTCCCCGAAAAACGCCTCTTTACACCAAATCTCACACTTGGCCTGCCGGAAATGGCAAGCAAGACGCCAACCGGCATGGTGCCATTGAGCGGAACTCGTATCTGCGTGTTATGGTGCACCATTACTGTTCCAAAACTGAAACAGTACATTCCTGTATAACCATTTCTTTCTTGGGCAAACCTGATTAGAATAGCCTGAATAGATGTAAGGGTTTTCAATCACCCATCAGCCCTGCCTTTCTCAAGCATTGCCAATGCCCGTAAAACAGCCTAACGCCCCCCCTTACCATAAGGAATCAACTATGAAAATGCCGACCTATTTTATTTCACACGGTGGTGGCCCCTGGCCTTACATTAAAGAGTGGGATGAGCAATACAAGGCATTACGCGAGTCACTAGAGCATTTGCCCGCCGAATTACCCGAAAAGCCCAAAGCCATCCTGATGGTCTCTGCCCACTGGATTGAACGTGAAATCCAACTCATGGCCAGTGAAAAACCCGGCATGCTGTACGATTATTACGGGTTTCCCGAACATACCTATCATGTTCACTATAACGCGCCAGGTGAACCGGCGCTGGCAAGCCGGGTACAAACCATGCTGTCGCGAGCCGGCTTTGAAACCGCCATAGACCTGGACAGGGGCTTTGACCATGGTGCCTTCGTGCCGCTGGCGGTTTCTTTTCCTGAAGCCGATATCCCGGTCGTGCAGGTCTCCATCAACCGGAACTTTGATCCCGACTACCATCTTCGTATGGGTCAGGCATTGGCTCCGTTACGCGATGAAGGCATTTTGATTATTGGCTCGGGCCTAAGCTACCATAACCTGCGCATGCTTGATGCCCGGGGTACCGAACCATCCGCCCAGTTTGACCAATGGCTGCAAAACAAACTGCTGAATACCTCGCAAGAAGAACGTTTTCAGGCCCTCAGGAATTGGGAACAGGCCCCTTCCGCCCGCATTGCCCATGCCCAGGAAGATCACCTGATCCCTCTGATGGTTACGGTTGGCGCTGCCGGTGATGATGTCGCATCCTGTGTGTATCATGAAACCAATGCCTTCGGCACCATCACTGCCTCCAGCTTCAAATTTGGCTAAATGCCCAGGCGATATTACCCGGGCAGCCTTGCCAAAACAAACCGCCAAAGAGACAATGACGGTTTGTTTTTTACATAAAGCGGGCATTTTCCATGATACCCCAACGACTTGGCCTTGTTTCAGCCCATATGGCCGCATTCCTGTTCGGCCTGACCGGTGTGTTGGGCGCCCTGATTCACGGCACCCCTGTCATTATTACTTTCGGACGGGCATTTTTTGCCATTCTGGCCTTGGGAGCAGCCGCCTTTTTCCTACGCATTTCCCTTACAAAACACATTAATTTCAACACACTTAAAACAATATTCAGTGCCGGCATGGCCCTGGCTATCCATTGGTTCACGTTTTTTATTGCCATTAAAACAGGAGGGGTAGCCGTTGCCACACTGGGTTTTGCCAGTTTTCCCGCCTTCATTACCCTGCTTGAATATGTTTTCCTGAAAGAATCCATCGGCAAAAGAGAATGGTTCCTGCTTTTTCTGGTCCTGTTCGGGCTGGTTCTGGTTACGCCTTCAGCCGATCCGGCCAGCGCCTCGACAGCCGGTTTGATCTGGGGCGTCATATCGGGCTTTGCCTTTGCCGTACTGGCCGTCATGAACCGGAAAAACGCCGTTCATCTTACGCCTGTGCAACTGGCTTTCTGGCAAAACCTGGTGGTTACCGGACTTACCCTGCCCTTTATTTTTTCCGATCTTGGCCACCTTGCCCCACGCGATTATTTCTGGATAGCTATCCTGGGCATCTTCTGTACAGCCCTGTCCCATTACCTGTTCGTCTTTAGCCTGCGTTCCCTGACCGCCCGCACTACGGGGTTAATTATTGCCCTTGAACCGGTATATGCTATTGTTGTGGCCTGGATGATTTTTGCCGAAGAACCCACCCTTCGCATGATCATTGGCGGAATATTTATTATAACTGCTGCTGTTTTCCCCAAAAAAACATAGTTTACGTATAGGAACTTATTTTGTTACGCGTTACCTCTATCAATGTCAACGGCATTCGCGCTGCCGCCAAAAAAGGCTTAATTCCCTGGCTGGAAAAGCATAATGCCGATATTATCTGCCTGCAGGAAATCAAGGTTAGCGACCCGGACCTGGTTGACGAATTGCGCAACCCGCTAGATTACCGCGGTTTTTTTTGCCACGCCGAAAAAAAAGGTTATAGTGGCGTGGGTATTTACACCCGTCAGGATGTACCGGTGGCCACCGGCATGGGCTGCGATGAATTTGACGCCGAAGGCCGCCTGATCCGTGCCCGCTGGAAAGACCTGACTGTTATCAGTGCCTATCTGCCTTCGGGTTCCAGCAGCGAAGAACGGCAAGCGGCCAAATTCCGTTTTCTGGACAAATTCGGTCCCTGGATTGATGCCATGATGGAAGACCATGAAAAAACCGGTCACAACTACATTATTTGTGGTGACTGGAATATCGCCCACAAGGAAATTGACCTGAAAAACTGGAAAGGCAACCTTAAAAATTCCGGTTTCACGCCCGAAGAACGCGCCTGGATGTCTGATGTATTTGACCGCCGGGGTTTTGTGGATGTGTTCAGGAAACTAAACCCCGAGCCCGACCAATACACCTGGTGGAGCAACCGCGGCCAGGCCTGGGCCAAAAACGTAGGGTGGCGAATTGATTACCAGATTGCAACCCCGGGCATTGCCGAAAAAGCCGTAGCCACTTCTATTTATAAAGACGAACGCTTCTCGGACCACGCACCGTTAACGATTGATTACGACGTGAAACTGCAAGCATCCGTGTAAGCCTAAGCGCCCTGGCCTGGCTGGCCAATTTGCGCGCCAGCCAAAGACCACCCGGCCCCGGCATAATAAACAGGGCCCGGGATACCCTTGACAATGAGCTAGCGGGATGCTGCCGGCAAGCCTGCTTCAGTTTCCGCCCCGGTGTCCTGCGCTGTTTGCGGTTGGTCGAGCCGGGTCAGCGCTTTGCGCCGGTACCACAACAGCAATAAACCGGGCAAGGCAATAAACACCGTAAAAATAAAGAACCCGGGCCAGCCAAACTTTTCCACCAGCGGTGGGGTAAGAGGCCCGGCCAAAAACACCCGCCCCACCGAAGACAGGGCCGATAAAAGGGCAAACTGAGTGGCCGTAAACTGCTGGTGACACAAGGCCATGAGCAGGGCGACAAATGCCGCTGTACCCAGGCCGCCACACAGGTTTTCAAGGCCAACCGCCAAGGCCATCACCGGAATGCTTTGCGGCGTAATGGCCACCATCCAATACGCCAGATTGGATACCGCCTGCAACACCCCAAAAAACATCAGAGAGCGATACAGACCCAGCTTGCTCATAATAGACCCCCCTACCAGGGCCCCCAGAATAGTGGCAATAACGGCCAGAATCTTGTTAACCGACCCCACCACCTCGGGTGAGAAACCGGCCCCGCGAATCAGGAAGGTAGTGGACAGGGCACCGGCAAAGGCATCGCCCAGTTTATAAAGCACAATCAAGGCCAGAATCGACCAGGCCTCGGGGCGTGAAAAAAACTCGCGGAACGGGACCGTGAAGGCATCATAGAGATTGCGTGGGGGTTGTATTCTTGACGCATCAGGCTCGGGCGCCAGCCAGGTTAGCACGGCGAACCCGAACATGAGCAGGCCCATGAACAGATACATATTGGCCCAGCCCAGCCAGACCGAGGCAATTACCAGCGCCAGGCCACCCGAAACAATCATCCCGATGCGATAACCCAAGGTACGGATAGCCGCCCCCGCCGCCCGCTCTTCGGGCCGCAGTACTTCGGCACTGTAAGCATCAAAGGCAATATCCTGGGTGGCCGACAAAAATGCCACCGCCGTGGCCAGCAGGGCCAATATAAACAGGTTTTCAGACGGACTGAACAGGCTCATGCTGCCTATGGCCATACCCAGGGCTATTTGCGCAATCGCCATCCAGCCGCGCCGTCGGCCCATAAAAGGAGGCACAAAGCGGTCTATGAACGGCGCCCACAGAAATTTAAAGGTATAAGCCGCCCCCACCAGCGTCAGGAAACCGATTTCCTTAAGCGACACATTTTCAACCGTTGCCCAGGCCTGCAGGGTTCCTCCGGTAAGCGCCAGCGGCAAACCACTGGCCACCCCCAACAACAGCAAAGGATAAACCCGGCGGCTTAGATAAGGTTTGATATAGTTGAAAATATGCGTGCTCCTTGATTGACCGGGTAATGTATTGGGCTACAGGAAAAGAGTTTATTCCCTGGATAAGGGCGCCGACTCGAAGTGATACACCGCCAGCGTACTGCGCCAGCTTGGCATGAAAGAAATCTCATCGTCCTCGTTAAAGGTGGCGCGATCCAGTATTTTAATGCCCAGCTGGGCGGCCAAGGCCTCAAAGTCATGCAGTGTGCATAAATGAATATTGGGCGTGTTGTACCACTGGTAAGGCATTTGCCCGGTAACCGGCATGCGTCCGTTAAGAATAGACCAGCCATGGGTCCAGTGCCCGAAGTTGGGAAACGACACAATGCCGTAACGCGCCACCCGTGACATTTCCCGCAGGATATCTTCGGTGTTTTTCATGGCCTGCAGCGTTTGTGACAGCACCACCGTATCAAACTGCCGGTCGTCGAACATGGCCAGGCCGTCTTCCAGGTTTTGCTGGATGACCTCTACCCCTTTTTGCACACAGGTAATCACGTGTTCATCTTCAATTTCAACACCAACGCCGGTTACGCCCTTGTTATTCTGGACATACGCCAGCAAGGCACCGTCACCACAACCCAGGTCAAGCACGCGGGTATCTTCACGGATCCAGCTGGCAATACGGATCAGGTCAGGGCGAATTTTTCCTTGATTGGGCCTTAAGACCGATTTTTTATTCATGCCGTTACCTCCAGACCAAGGGCGCGCACAATGCGCTCATAATACGCCCTGACAACACCGTGATATCTGGGGTCAGTCAGCAAAAAAGCATCGTGCCCATGGGGGGCATCAATTTCGGCATAAGTGACTTTGCTCTGGTTTTTAAGCAGGGCCCGCACCAGTTCACGGGAACGCTCGGGCGGGAAACGCCAGTCGGTGGTGAAAGAAACCGTGAGGAAATCGGCCTGGACATTTTCCAGCGCCTTGCTCAGGTTTCCGCCATGACGGCGGGCCGGATCAAAATAATCCAGTGCCCGGGTAATTAACAAATAAGTATTGGCATCAAAATAACCGGAAAACTTCTCACCCTGATAGCGCAGGTATGATTCAACCTCGAACTCGACATCGTAACCATAGCGAAAACGCCCATCTTCAGTGGGATTACGCTGCGATCGACCAAATTTTTCAGCCATGTCGTCATCGGACAAATAGGTGATATGGCCAATCATGCGGGCCACCGACAGGCCCCGCTTGGGAACCGTGTTATGCGCATAATAGTCACCGCCGTGAAATTCAGGGTCGGTAATAATAGCGCGCCGGGCCACTTCATTAAAAGCGATATTTTGTGCCGACAGGTTGCAGGTACTGGCAATAACCACGCAATGAGCCACCCGCTCGGGGCACTGGATAGCCCAGCTTAAGGCCTGCATGCCGCCCAGTGAACCGCCCATGACTGCGGCAAAACGCTGGATGCCGAAATGATCGGCCACCCTGGCCTGTGCCCGCACCCAGTCTTCGACGGTGAGCACCGGAAAAGCGGCCCCCCAGGGACAGCCGGTTTGCGGATTGATAGTCGCAGGCCCCGACGAACCAAAGCAGGAACCCAGGTTATTAATGCAAATGACAAAGAAGATATTGGTATCTACCGGTTTGCCCGGCCCCACCATGTTGTCCCACCAGCCAATGTCATTGGGATCACTGGCCGAGATGCCGGCGACATGATGGGACGCATTCAGGGCGTGACACACCAGCACGGCATTGGAAGCATTTTTATTGAGGGTGCCATAGGTTTCTATGGCAAGGGTATAATTTTCAAGGATTTGCCCGCTTGCCAGAGGCAGGGGCTCTTGAAAATCCAGGTAAACCGGACTGACAACACCAACGGATTTAGACAATTTTTTTTCGGAAATAGATTCGGCCATAAGGACCTCTTTAGCTGGATTTTTGAAGCGCCCGCAAGCAGATCAAGCAAATCGGCGCAAAACTTTAAAACATAATTCTAACATCTTCAGCCGCACGCGACAGGCATTCAGTTAATTTGCACCCCATCCAGAAACCGGTTGACCTGCTCGGCCGGTGTCTGGCTGTCTGCCGCGACATAAGCCTGAACAATTAAACCATTGCCTGCCAGTATTTTGACATGCACATTGAAAACCTTGCCATTGACCCCTTTGGAAAAACTGAATGTTTCTCCAAAAGCCGGGGCTGGCTCTGGCATGGGCTCACCCATGGTTTTGTAAACCGACGCCATAAGCGCCCTGCCCTTTTGCCTGATTACGGCCTGCTCAGCCACCATTTGCGCCGGAAAAACACGATAACCAATGGCGTACACTTCATCGCTAACAGTGGCAACCTGCATGGTAAACGGCATTTTATCACCGTCAAGTTCCACCTGTCTGGTTTGCTCAACAGGCTTGGACGGAAACAGGACGGTCAGGTTTCCTTCGGCAGTATTCACGCTGCGCCAGTCATATTCGGGCGAACACCCCCCCAGAAACACAAGGGACACTAGCAATAACAAACGGGCAATTACATTCATTTTGATGTTAAAAATATGCTAAACAATAATTTTCAGACCAATTGGTCCACTTCTAACTTAAAATCGTACTTTCGTCAGACGATTCAGGATTTTTTGTGCAGCGAATCACTCAATTACAACAACATCGTGACATACTAACCCGAACCATGCGTGGCATCGAGCGGGAAGGTTTACGTATAGACCGGGATGGCCATCTGTCCAACCAGCCTCATCCACTTGCCTTGGGCTCGGCACTTACGCACCCCCATATTACAACCGATTACTCCGAGGCTTTACTGGAACTGATCACGGGCACGCATACAACGGTCGAATCGCTGTTACAGGAACTCACCGACGTGCATCAGTTTGTGATGCAACAGCACCGCAGTGAAAGCCTCTGGATGCAATCCATGCCGGCCATTTTACCGCCCGAAAAAGACATCCCGATCGCAACGTATGGTACGTCCAATACCGGCATGCTTAAACACGTATACCGCAGGGGGCTGGCCGAACGCTATGGCAAGAAAATGCAATGTATTGCCGGCCTGCATTACAATTTTTCAATGCCGCCTGAATTGTGGCCTTTACTGGACTTCAAGGGCAATACCCACCAGGAACAGCAATCTAACGGTTACCTTGCCTTAATCCGCAATTTTACCCGCTATTCATGGCTGCTGATGTATCTGTTTGGCGCTTCGCCCACCGTTTCAAAATCATTCCTGTCAGACATGCCACACGGGTTGCAAACCTTTGGTCACGATACGTTCTATTTACCCTACGCCACCAGCCTGCGCATGAGCGACCTGGGTTACCAGAACGATGCGCAAGCGGCCCTGACCCTGTGTTATAACGACCTGGATTCCTTTATCCAGAAAATGTATAACGCGGTTACCCAGCCCTGGCCGGAATATGCCGCGATTGGCACCCACCGCGATGGCCAGTGGATCCAGCTCAACACCAATGTACTGCAAATAGAAAATGAATTTTATTCCAGCATCCGCCCCAAACGCACCACCTCGCGCGGTGAACGTCCGGTAATGGCCCTGAAGAACCATGGCGTGCAATATGTTGAAATCCGCTGTCTTGACGTTGACCCCTTCGAACCCATTGGCATTTCGGCTTCCACCAGCCATTTCATGGATGCTTTCCTGCTTTTCTGTGCTGTCAGTGACAGTCCTTTATTCCCTAACGACGGTCACTGTGCACGAAGCCAGAAAAATTTCGCCCAGGTTGTCAGGCAAGGCCGCGATCCTGGCTTAACCCTCAATAAAGAAGGCATCAGTATTTCTGTCCCAGACTGGGGGCATGAAATTCTGAATCAGGTTCACGCTTATGCCAAAGAACTGGATATTGCTTATGGCACAACGCAATACAGCGCCGCTGTTGAACTGCAACAGCAGAAACTGGAGAATCCGGATTTGACTCCCTCGGCCCGCCTGCTGCAGGAACTCAGGAACAGTGGCCTAAGCCTGCAAGACTATACCCTGCAAAAAAGCCAGGAATACGCGGATACGCTGCGCTTTGGCGAGTTATCGGTAGAAGCCGATCAAAAACTGAAGCGCATGGTCCAGGAGTCCATCCTTGAACAGAAAGAAATTGAAGCCTCCGATACTGAGTCATTTGAGGAATATGTAGCGCATTACAATGATTCCCTGAGACGGCCAGACTGAACGGGTTTGCCCGGCGGCACGCAAACGGTTGCCGGGGTTTAACCAATATCGGGATTTTTCCGGTAAACTGGCATCATAAATAATGAAAGCCAACAAGAGACAGACATAGACAAATTCATGCAAGCAGCTATTGAAGAATCTCGTCTTGGATTGCGGGAAGGCAACATTCCCAAAGTCGTGATTGAAGAGTAGCTTGAGCAGAATTAACGGCCATTAAATTTAACTAAACGATTAACCCCAGGCATGTAAAACAGTTCTGCAATAATACGGGATAATAATTGATTTAAATCAATTATATGATTGTTCCTTCAAATAAATTATAGACAAATAATAATTTTCGGAGGAATACAAATGTACAAAATTAACCGACGCTGTTTTATCGCTACGGCAATGGCTGCCATGATCTCCATGATCCAGCCAGTTTTTGCCCAGGAAAACAATAAGCCCATTACCCTGGTTGTTCCTTATTCTGCTGGTGGCACCAATGATAACTTTGCCCGTCTGTTAGCAGAAGGAATGAGCAAAGAACTGAATCGTCACATCATTGTAGAAAACAGGCCTGGTGCCAATGGCATTATTGGTGCTTCTCATGTTGCCCGTACACGACCTGATGGAACTACATTATTGTTAGGAGGCACAGGACCCGTTTCACTGAATATTCTGCTGCGCCCGGCATTGACTTACAGCTTTGATCATTTTGATTCCGTTGCCATGCTATTTGACGGGCCGTTAACAATTACTGTTCCAACCTCACTAGGGGTCGACTCGGTTGATGAGCTAATTACTTATGCCAAAAAGAAAAATCAACCACTGTTGTACGGCACAATGGGGCCCGGCAGCGTGACTAATTTATATGGGTTATTGCTTGGCCAGACTTTTGGAGTCCCCATGACCGCTGTTGCATACAAGAACAATCACTCTGCCTTGCTGGACTTGATGGCGGGCCGTGGTGACATGAATTATGCCACACCCATTCCTATGATCAAGGACTCGAAAGAATTAAAAATACTGGCCCTGACAACAAATAAACGGGACCCTAATCTGCCCGATATTCCATCCATCGCAGAACTGGGCTACCCACAACTGGAAACTTCCTATTGGACCGGTTTGCTCGCAGCCAAAGGAACACCTAAAAAAGAAATAGATGAAATAGCGGCAGCAGCTATAAAAACCATCAAAACAGAAGCTTTTCAACGAGTTTTAACAGAGAACGGCCAGATTGAAAAAGCAGGTGGCCCCGAAATACTGGATGCACAACTGCAAAATGACCGTGAGCACTGGGGCAAAATCATCAATGAAAACAAAATTGTTATTAATTAGATATATACCTTAAATGATGTATTACCCACTTTAAAAAATCACAACTAATATTTCAGGAGACATTTTAATGAAAAAGACCTTGCTTGCCAGCGCACTTGTTGCCGGCTTTTCGGGCAGTGCTTATGCAAACGGCTCAGTCACCCTTTATGGTTTGGTCGATGGGGGTATTGCCTATCAAAAAAACAAAGTGACACAAGGTGATAACCGTATTGAGTCGCGTGATTTTGGCATGGCAAAATTCAACGGAGTCCGTAACGGTAACCGTTGGGGTGTAAGGGGTAGCGAAGACCTGGGTAATGGCACAAAGGCTGTTTTCCAGCTGGAAAGTGGTTTTGACCTGATGAATGGCAAGCAGTTGCAGGGCGGCCGACTATTTGGCCGTCAGGCTTATTTTGGCCTGAGCAATGAGCGCTGGGGTTCGCTGACCTTAGGCCGCCAGCATTCTATTGCGGTTGATACCGTGGGTACCAAAGGACCCTTTAACGTGGGTTACCAGCAGGCCGGCCATTTGTTTGGTGCCTTTGGCGCATCTGTTTTTGCCCGCATGGATAACGCCATCAAATACTGGACCCCGAACCTCTCAGGCTTTAAATTTGGCCTGGGTTATGCGGGGAACAATACCAAAACAGAAACTGAATGGAACGGCACGGAAACCAACACAAAAGGGGCTTCCAACTGGATCACGGCCGGTGGCAGTTATAACAACGGGCCTTTAGCCATTGGTGTTTCTTATGACCGTTTCCGTACAGACGTGCAAACGGCAACAGACCAGCATAAAGGCACGGTTCATATGTGGAACCTGTTTGGTACCTATGACTTTGAGATCGTCAAGCTGGATCTGGGCTATGGCCAGGTGCGCGGTGCCATCGGCAATAAAGATGGTGCAGCTGCAAAAATGGAGGCCAGCAGTATCGGTTTGAACAACCTGTTCACTCCCTTTACCCAGGGCATGCGTGCCGATGGCCTGCTTTACTCGCAAACCAAGGGCTACCGTCAACAGGCCTGGTCCGTTGCTTTAAGTACGCCTGTGGGTGAGGCTGGTAAAGCCATGTTCTCATACCAGGGCAGTGCCACCAAAAATAGAGATGAGGGATTTAATGGAGTGAAAGGAAGCTTGAGTATTTTTAGCCTGGGTTATGAGCACAGCCTGTCCAAACGTACGCTAATTTATGCGGTAGCTTCAGTGGCTACCGGTAGTCTGAAGTTTGATGACAGAGCGGTTAATCCAAAAGCCAAATTGAAAACTTCTCTGGTTGGTGTCGGTCTGCAGCATCGCTTCTAATAACCTGCAATCCTTGAAGATAACCCTTGATTTCCCATCATTTCCGTAGTGAGTCTTTCCCTGACCTATATTAAGGTCAGGTTTTTTTACATCTGTTGCCTATCTCAGATATCATCATTTTTATTAGAATAATTAAATAGCCTAAGGCTTGGACTGTATATCAAGAGCGACGGGGTCGGGGAATGTGACTCATTAATGATTGGGTAAAACCACCGTCCACCACCATTTCTGCACCATTCATATAAGAAGAACGGTCACTCACCAGAAACACAACTGCATTGGCAATGTCTTCAGGCGCACCAATACGACGCAAAGGAACCGCCTCTTCACGCTGCTGGCGCATTTTCGGATCGGCATAATACAGTTCAGTCAGTGGCGTTCGGGTCAGACCAGGACTCACCACATTATTACGTATGCCATGTGGCCCCCACTCAAAAGCCAATTGCCTTGACAACATAAGAATAGCCGCCTTTGTACTGCTGTACGCCCCACTCAAGGGCTGTGGATTGGAGCCGGCAATAGAAGCCACATGCACGACAGAACCGGCACCATGCGAACGCATTGACTTGCCAAAGGCACGGGCGCAACGCAAATAACCGGTCAGATTAATATTAATCTGCCGCTCCCAGGCAGCCAGATCTATTTCATCTAAAGGACCGGGCACAGAAACAGCAGCATTGTTAACCAAAGAAAAACAATCCCCCAACTGCCTGCTTACGGCTTCGGCCGCCGCCTCAACCTGTTCATCATCGGCCACATCACACGCTAGGGAAATACAACGCCCACCCGTATTGGCAAGCAGTGTAGCCACATCCTGCGCAGCCAAGGCCTCTCGGTCCAGCATGGCAACATGCGCACCGTTTTCAAGAAGCGCCCGCACTATTGCCCGTCCAATTCCACCATTCGCACCAGTCACTGCTACCACCCGACCGTCAAGACCCAACCATTTATCATTCATTCTTAAACCTTTTTTGTCTCATTTAATTTGTTTTTCATGTTGATTGCTTTATGCAATTACATACAAATACATTTACATTAAAAAAACTACCCGTATATGATCCTACCTTGTGGCAGTATCCTGGACTAGTCATAAATTGCGCAAAATACTCTGAACAAATTAACACTCAATCAAGAAAAAACACTTATTGAAAACAAACTTAATGCCTTCATAAAAACAATACCCTCTCTAAATTTGCAGGATTATTCTGCATTAAAACCCTCTTATCAGCCTACTTGGAATCGAGTATAAATAAGTTGCCATTTTTATATGCGCACACAATATAATTTAATCTTAAATAAATAATCAAACTACTCGACTGGAGCGAGACATCAATGAATTTTTTACTTAAAACCATCCTGTTCGCCACCTCGACAATCGCTTTTACCATTAGCCCGGCACATGCACAAAAAACCAGCCCTTATCCTGACAAGCCCATTAAAATTGTAGTCCCTTACGCCCCTGGTGGTTTTACCGACATTCTGGCGCGCCTACTCTCGCAAAAAATATCAGAACAGCTGAAGCAACCAGTAATTGTAGAGAACAAACCGGGTGCCTCCACCATTATTGGCGCAGAATCGGTTGCTCGTGCCAAACCCGATGGTTATACCCTTCTCATGGCCGTTACCACCACGCTGTCAAGCAACCCACATTTATTCAGCAAGCTGCCGTATAAGGTAACTGACTTCGAACCGGTTTCATTGGCCGGCCTGACCCCTTTTGTTCTAGTCGCCAATCCCTCTGTTCCTGCCGATAATGTTCAAGATCTCATTGCTTATGCAAAAGCCAATCCGGGTAAACTCACCACAGCAACCCTCGGCAACGGTTCCTCAACCCACCTGGTCTTGTCCATGTTCCGTTCCGCAGCCGGTACCGAATTGATTGATGTTCCATATAAAGGCGCATCTCTGGCACTGTCTGATTTGGTTGCCGGCCACGTTGATCTCTTCTTTGATGCACTGTCCACCTCGCTTCCGCACCTCAATTCTGGTCGATTAAAAGCGATAGCCCTGGCTTCCGAAGTACGTCAGGAAACAGCTACCGCCATCCCCACCTTTCGTGAATCGGGTCTTCCTGAAATGCAAGCTTACTCCTGGTATGGTTTATTGGCACCAGCTGGCACACCTGAACCAATTATTGAAATACTGAATCAGGCCGTGAATAATGCCCTGGCTTCGCCTGATGTGGTAGAAAGGTTTAAATCTGAAGGTGCAGAAGCACGCATCATGACTGCATCGGCATTTGGCGAACTGATTGAAGAACACTCTAAAACCTGGGGCGATATTATTAGCGATTTAAATATAAAACTGGATTAAACCAGCAGTATGGCAGTGGCTAAAACAACACCACTGCCATATTTTCAAACAACATCAGTAATTTATCCTTATTGCCCCCATTCGTCTAAAAACCAACATTGCCTAAAAAAACATCTGCCTGCACAACAATTGGGCTGTTAAGCCTCAGCAAATACACTCGCCCCCAAGGCCGTACCGTGGATTGACAAATGTGCACCTAGCTGTATCGCCTGTAATATTTCAGCCCGCGTAACCCCCAGGTTTAAAGCACCCCGAATCCGTAGACGCAACATATTGGCATTGAATCCGGTAAAACAGGCCGCCAGGGCAATTTCTATCAACAAACGTTCGGTGAGTGCCAAGCCCTCTGGCTGCATTACGCCCCCCTCTTCCAGAAAATCAAGCAGCACATCCAGATACGCCTTATCCAGTTGGGCAAGCTGCTTTATAAACGGGGGAATCTCGCGAAAATATTGCCGTATGCGCATCCGTTGTTGCTCAGACAATGCGTCAACTTCTTCCGTACCACTTTCTTCCGCAAGAATACCAACCGCATCATAAACATGACTCAGCCCCTGACAGGCAACTAAATGCAAGACATCAAAAACTTCTGCAGGCGTCACCCCGAGCTTACGCGCAAAGCCAAGGTGAGTCCGCAAGCCTGCGGCAAACAAATGTGTTGCCGAGGCATCCAACGCAATATAAATCAACTCGATCATACGCGGTGACAAAGGCCCATTGCGAGCCGGGTATCCCGCATAAACAGCATAATGCTTCAGAAAAGAGGGATTATGCCGCAAAATCGTTTCGTTCCAGGGCCGCCAATAACCACGTTCTTTTATAAAATACGCTTTGATATGTGCCTGTTCGTCGGTGTAATCATTCATTATGCTGGCCATTTGAGTCATTTAAAGCTTAAAGTGCCAATTTCGCATTGGCCCGAATAATTTGTCCAGTAAGGAACTGCGCACAAGCCCCCGCTACAAACTGCACAACCGGGGCCAACACGGCTGGCGAACTGTCTGCATCCATTTCAATAGCATTGATTCGCATGGCTTGTGGCCCCAGCTCACAAGCCAGTGTTGCCACCAACATGCGTGCAGCCGCCCTGTCACCACTTGTTTGCCAGGCAGTTTCACCCTGTTTTTCTGCAGGTAATAACAGGGTCAGGCTGCTGCCTGCCTTATTACTACTGGCGTAACGGGCTGCCGCCTGATGCACCGCCTGCAATAACTGCCCCTTACCTGCCATCAACGTTGAAAAATCAACAGTAGCAGCATACATTGCCTGAGCCGATGAGGGCCGCCTCACCGGTAAGGCACTTTCCCATTCTGCATCAGGGCTATCAAACAACTGAAAAGCCACCTTTGTTTCAAAGGGCATATTTTCATGGATTGATGGCAGAAAAGCCTTGCTCCCGCCAAAAACAGCCGAACCGCCATCAATGCTAATGCACTCGCCAGAAAGCGGTGCCGCTTCCACTGAAGCCATAAAAAACAAAGCTTGCGCCATCTCTTGCGGTTGCGCCATGCGTCCCAATGGAATTTTGGCAACGGCAGCGACAGGACTCAATCGTCCGCAAGCAATCAATTCCTCAACCAGTTCAGTACGCACAAAACCCGGACACAACACACTAACCCGTAAATCGGGCCGTGCCTTTGCCAGGGCACGGGTTTGTGCAATTAAACCTGCTTTGCTTGCGCTATAGGCCCCTCGCCATGGAATAACATGCAAGCCCGCTCCTGAAGCAACATTCACAATGCGTGCCCCGGGCACCAGTTGTGCCGATAAAGCCTCAACCATATAAGCCGGAGCCTGTAAATTCAATGCCAGCAGACGCTCAAGCTGCGTACCATCTTGCTGAATCAGTGGCAAACCACTGGTATCTGACATGCCCGCATTATTAATAACAGCATCAAGCGGTAAAGCCGGATCAGCCAGGCTGAAGATATCAGCGGTGCGGGTTAAATCAACCACCCGACTGATATGCGCCCGCCCACCGTGCGAAGGCAACACTGGCAACAAGGCTGCCAAAGCCTGCGCATCACGATCCACCAACATACATTGCCAGCCACGACCGGCAAACAACATGGCCGCAGCCCGGCCAATCCCCGAGGCCGCCCCTGTAATCAGTACTGTTGGCATAACACCCCGCCTGTCAAATATTAGTGAAAGTCACGCCGCCATCCACCACCAGGGATTGAGCACTCATGAAACCCGCTTCATCACTGGCCAGAAAACAAATCCCCCTGGCAATATCCGTTACCGTACCCAAACGTCCCAGTGGCGTACGGGCAATACGGCCGGCATCACGCTCGGCATTACGATTGCGTTGCGTGCCCTCGGTAGGTACCGCAGAGGGACATACTGCATTGACCCGAATATTGCGAGAACCCAGTTCAGCTGCTGCGGCACGGGTCATACCCAATACGCCTGCTTTAATGCCCGAATACACGACTGAATTCAGAGTAGATCGCAATGCGGCTGTTGATGCCACATTCACAATAGCCCCACCACGCTCCTCATCCATCACATCAACAGCTGCCTGCATTCCCCAAATAATGGCCTTGAAACCAATATCAATCATACGATCGACGGTTTCGGGCATGATATCGGGAATTGCCTGATACCTGACCCAGGCAGCATTATTTACCAGAATATCAAGTCGCCCCATGTATTGATAAGCCTGTTGAACGGCCGCTGTCACCCCTTCACGGCTTGACATGTTCTGCACGACGGCGAACGCTTTACCACCGGCAGTATTTATTTCTTCCACAACCGCATTAACAAACTCTTCTTTAAGGTCATTAACGGCCACAATAGCGCCACGGGCAGCCATCTGCCTGGCTGTTTCTTTACCAATGCCATTACCTGCCCCTGTAACCAGGGCCACACGGCCTGCCATATCCTGTTGCATGATATCTCCTTATACCGTTGCAATAAATTGCGCACCCAAGGCCTCTAGCCGATGCCCATTATTAAAAGCCGCTTCCAACTTGCGAACCTCACGCAGGGAATAATGCAATGGCACCTCCCAGGTAAAACCCATACCACCATGCAAGTGAATCGCTTTTTCAAGAACAAAAACTGCATTGGCAAGCGCCCCGGAAAACACAGGTGCCACACTGCGTGTTTCACCGAACTCATTCTTGCTTAAAACCCTGTGCAATGCCGCAGTTGATGTTTCATGCAATAGCTGCATACGGGCCAGCGTATGACGCACTACCTGCTTGGCAGACAAGGGGCGCCCAAACTGAACACGGGTTGACATATACTCAGCAGCCAGTTGCAACGCACCTGCCCCCAGGCCATTGACAAAACCGGTATAAAGCACCTGCGCACTTTCCTGCAAAGTGGCATACTCGGTTGCTGACAAGCGCGCTTTGACAACTGCCTTATCCAGACTAATTTCATAATGCGGATAGTCCGGATCCAGCGTTTCATTGGCCTGCAAAGCAAGTGAGGCCACTTCAAGCAAACTCGCTCCCTGCCCATCTGCCACCAGCACCCAATCACAATCAGCGGCATAAGCCACATGCGTTACCGCCTTTTCAGCCAGGCTCCCCTGCCACGCAATGGTTGCCACCTTATTACCGCTAACCAATGCTTCCGCAATGTCTGTATTGGCAAAGACACTTGCCAATACCATCTGCTCCACCAGTGGAAAATGCAATTGCAGTTTACCGGCGGCTTCACACACGGCCACGCCAAACGGCCAACCAAGACCAAGACCGCCACTTTCCTCGGTGGCACATACACCAAACAGCCCCGATGTTGCCAGCACAGCCGCTGCATCACGAAAATCGCGACCCTGTGTATCGGCCACTGCCGCAGCCGCCGCCTCTGCGAACTCCTCTGGCCGCAAACCCTCTTCTTGAGAACTCATGATTAAATATCCTTTGGCAATTGCATAATACGTTGAGCAATAATATCCAGCTGTACTTCTGTTGTGCCCGCATAAACGGTCTCAGCATGAGAGAACAGATAGCCAGTGGTGAAATGCTTGCGGGCACGCTGTACCAACGGGCTGGAGCCAGGACCAACCTGAGCCACAAGCTCTTGTGCCAATGCCATAAAGGCCTGGTGACATTCAGACCAATACAACTTGGTAAAAGAACCACGGGCACCAATGGCATCACCGGCCATAAGCTGATCAACCGATTTTTCAACCAATCCCTTGAGCGCATCAATTTCACACAGCAGCTGACCAATGCGGCGCTGATAATAGCTTTCCCCCAGACGCTCTGACAACTTCCTGTCTGACTGGCACGCCTGAACCAGCTGGCGCAACTCGCACTCAAAACGCCATGCCCTATACATCCGGTTGGTTGCCCGCTCTATTGATAACACGCGAATCGCAGCCCCCCACCCCTCATCAGGCGCCCCCAAACGGGCACTGTCAGGCACCACCACATCATCAAAGAAAACCTCGGCAAAGGATTCTTTATTATCAATGGAGCGAATCGGAACAACCCGGATACCCGGTGTATTCATGGGAATGGCAAACATTAACAAACCACGGTGTTTGTCCGCCACCGTCCCGGTACGGGTCAGTAATAAACAATAATGTGCTTTGGCTGCGCCACTGGTCCAGATTTTCTGACCATTGATACGCCAGTGCCCCCCTTCCTGGGTGGCCTTGGTACGCAGCCGAGCCAAATCCGAACCAGCATCCGGCTCAGAAAAGCCCTGGCACCAATAATTCTCCATCTTCAGAATGGCCGGCAAAAATGCCTGTTTTTGCTCTTCGGTACCCACCGTCATAATAATCGGGCCAGCCAGCTCTTTGCCAATGGAACTGACACTTTCAGGCAGGGCCAGGGCTCCAATTTCCTTGTTCACCGCCAAATGCTCACGTAAACTGAAACCATACCCCCCATATTCCTTGGGCCAGGTCATACCGGCCAGGCCTGCCCGATACATGGCTGCCTCCCAGTCACTGGACTCTTGCAGGGTTGGGGCACGATACGCCAGGCTGTCGGCCAACATATGGGCCGGAACATTACTTTTCAGCCATTCACGGGCATGCTTGCGATAAGCATCCTGTGAGGCGGCAGGATTTGGAATAACAGGTTTAGAATAAAAATCCATACTTGACCTTAATGATGTCATACAACGTTAGTGGTTGGTATCAGGAGTGCATCAAGCACGATCGCTCCCTGCCCCTCAGGACGGACAAGAACCGGATTCATATCAATTTCCGCCACATCATCGGCGTAACGGCAGGCGAATTGTGACAGTTTTGCCAGCGTAGTGGCCGCTGCTTTAATATCCGCCTTTGGCTGACCACGCGCACCATCCAGAATCGCAAACAATTTAAGCGAGCGAATCATGTCCTGTGCCTCGGCTTCAGAAACAGGTGCCGCCTGCAGCGCCACATCCTGCAGCACTTCTGCATAAATCCCCCCCGTTCCCACCATCACGACAGGACCAAAAACCGGGTCTTTGGAAATCCCCATGATCAACTCGGCACCACCTTTAACCATTGGTGTAACCAAAATTCCGTCAAGCCTTGCATTCGGGGCATGCGCCGTGACAGACTGCATAATCTGTCCATAAGCAGCCCTGACCCCGGCCTCATCAGGCACATTCAGTTTTACTCCGCCAATTTCCGTTTTATGCTGAATATCTTCTGACACAATCTTAAGAACCACCGGAAATCCCATGCGAGTCGCTTCCTGTGCCGCCTGGTCTGCCGAACTCACCACCACCTCATCCAACATTGGGATACCGGCAGTGGCCAAGGCTTTCTTGGCGGTATATTCATTACGAAAAGCCTGACAATCAAGTGATTCTACAACCCCCTGATAACGCTCTCCCTCATTCACCGTTGCAAGCCGGCTCATCTGCACCAAACCGGCCAGGCCCTGCGCTGTCGCATCAATACTTGGAAAAACAGGAATACCCATATCATTAATTTCTTTTACCGCATCCGCCGGCCCCTGACTCGTGATCACCAGCAGACGATCCGGGTAATTGGCACGAATTTTTTGCAATGCTTCCATATAGACGCTACGCAAGCGTGCGTTATACAGAGACAATGAAAGAAAGACCTGCGTGACATCAGAGGAATGGTCTTCCATTAAGGCAGACAGCATGCTGTACAACACATCGGGTCGTGATGAAACCTGGGCCGTCGCATCAACAGGATTATTGGTTCCTGCCAAAGGCAACACCGCACGGATTTTATCTTTGGTCTGATCAGTTAAAGCCGCCAGGGTTAAGCCGGCCTTAACCGTTGCGTCAGCCATCATAATGCCAAAGCCCCCCGAGGCGGCAAGCACAGTAATACGATCACCTTTAGGCAGTTTTCCGGGTAATAACAGGGAGGCGGCATGCCCAATATCCAGCAAGGCCTCAATGGAATGAACCCGTAAAACCCCATAACGACGAAAAACCGCATCAATCACGGCATCAGAACTGGCCAACGCACCAGTATGTGAAGCAGCAGCAGCCTGCCCCTGCTCTGTAGAGCCGATTTTCAGGACAACAACCGGTTTGTTGTTTTTTCTGGCCAGATCAAGCGCATAAATCAACCTGTCCGCATCACGGCAGGTTTCCATGCAGCATAAAACCAGGTGTGTTTGCGGATCATTGGCCAGTGCGGCAATACCATCAGCAACATCAATATCCGCCTCATTGCCAGTCGCTATAAAATGGCTCAGGCCCAAACCGCGACGCGCAATATTCTGCACGGCATAACTACCCACATTACCAGACTGGGACACAATACCCACATGACCGGCCGGCGGCATGCTCTGCTCCAGAATAATAGAAAAAGAAGCGATCACGCCTTGTTCAACACTGATGGTACCAAGACAGTTTGGCCCAAGCAGGCGAATACCATACTTGCGTGCGATGGCAACCAGTTCTGCCTGCAACAAGATACCTTCCTCACCGGCTTCTGCAAAACCGGATGACAACACCACCACAGCCCGGACACCACCTTCGGCACAATCTTTTAAAGCCTGAATAGTTGCGGGAGCCGGCACAGCCAGTACCGCCATTTCAGCCTGCCCTGGCAATTCGCTGATGGATGTATAGGCCGGTAACCCCTGGATCACTCCACCACGGGGATTAACCGGATAAACCTGCCCCTGATAACCGTATTTCAACAAGAACTGTATGGGCCTGCCACCAATTTTAGTAACATCATCGGAGGCTCCGATAATGGCAATTCCCTTGGCTGAAAAGAAAACATCCATACCTGCACCAGGCAGTTGCTTAACAAGAGTATCCATAATTTAACGCCCCTTAAATACCGGTGCCCGTTTTTCCAGAAAGGCCATACGGGCCTCACGGGCATCCTCGGTTTTAGCCAGCATCATGGTAAATTCCTGCTCGAAACGGTAAGCATCACGTTGTGGCATGACATCTACCATATTGGCAGCACGCTTGGCATAAATAGTAGCCAAAGGCGCTTTTGACGCAATCTCACGTGCCAGCGCCATAGTTGTGGGCAACAAATCTTCGGGTTTAAGCACGTCTTCAAGCACATTACGACGCAACAAATCATGGGCTGTCAAGCGTTGTCCGGTATAGAACATGCGGCGCATGGTAGAACGCCCCAGCAACGTACGCAACATTGAAGCCCCCCCTGCCAGGCCCACATTAATTTCAGGCATGCCAAATGTCGCATTTTCAGAGGCATACAAAATATCACATGCGGCAGCCAGACCCATGCCCGCTCCCAAAGCAGCACCATTAACAGCAGCAATCACCGGTTTTGCACATTCACGAATGGCATTACCGGTTTCACGCGTGATACGGTTATGCTCCAGAAAATCGCCAGGAATATCTTCATCCGGACGATCTTTCAGATCAGCGCCAGCACAAAACACCGAGCCACTTGCCGTTAAAACGGCACAGCGTATATCTTCTCTGGCCGATATTTCATCAAAGGCGGCTACCAACTGGCGGCGCATTGCACGACTCAGTGCATTAACCGGCTTGCGATCCATGGTAAGCAACGCAACGTAATCGGATACTTCAATATGAACAAATTTTTCAGTCATGGTGATTCTTGTCTTGTTTATTGTCTTGATAATCCCATCCTGTACCCCAAACAAGGGCCACCAAAAAAGTGGCCCGGATACGGTTGGCTGTAGTTTTAAAGTCAGGCTGGAAGTGCTTCCAGTCTATGCATGCCCGCATTGAAATTAATCATAGGGCTTGCCTGGCGACTGCTGGAGCGGCGGATCTTGCCCACAATCATGCGGTGGGTACCCAAGGCCTGGGTATTGACAATATCGCACTCAACGCTGGCCAGGGCATCATTAAGAACCGGTTGCTCATGCAGACCGCAACCCCAGCTTCCCTTGGAGAAACGGGCACGTCCCTGTTTTTCACACAGGAAAGCGGACATTACCTCACGATGCTCTTCGCCCAATACATTGGCAACAAAACGGCCATTAGCCAATAAAGCGGAAATAATAGATGAGCTCTCATTAACAAAAAAACCAACCAACGGTGGTTCAGCGGAAATTGAAGTCAGGCTGGACACAATCAAGCCGGCCACCTCTTCACCGCTGCCAGTGGTAACTGCACTGACACCCGCTGGCAAAGCACGCATGGCCGCTTTAAACTCATGCTGTGATACAACTTCATCACTTTCATTACGTACAATATGCGCACGCACATTACCCTTCTCATCAACCCAACCTGCCTTTGCCGCATACTCAATCATTGCTGAAAAACCGGCTTCCCATTCTGCCTCCCCGGCCTTGCAGGAAAGAAAGCGCAATATGGCTGGCGACAAACGAATATGGTCATTACCATCCCTGCTGCCAATTTTGGAAATAGCCTGTTCCAGCTTTTCAGGAGATTGAGCATCAATCAACACATCAAGCTGACGAAAATTTGAAGCCTCAAGAACAGTAATAGCACCTGCATTTGTAAGATGAATACGCATGATAGTCTCCTTGGGTCGCAACCCTTTACCTTAAACGACAGCCGCCGGGCTCACTTCTTTCTGAATGGCCGGGATAATTTTTTCACCCCAAAGCTCGATTTGTTTCAGCATTGTTTTTTGATCAAAGTCACCCAACTGTGTTTGCAAGGCAATATGTTTGGGTTTAAGGATGCTGATTTCTTCCAATAACTTGTCAATCACCTCATTAACCGAACCCACTGGCAGGTTTTTACGCAATTCATCAAGAGTGACATCTTTTTCAGAGGGCACCTCTTTAATCATGTAGCCGTCTTCAGACTGGGCGCGGCGATATTTCAGGCTTTCTGAAATACGACGCTGGAAACGAGCACAATCAAGATAAGCATCTATTTCAGCCTTATTATCAGAAGCATAACCACATCGCAGGAAACCAAACTTGACGTCACGATCCAGATCCCTACCATTGTCTTGCGCCACTTTTTCCAGACGACTGCGCAAATCACGGATTGCATCAGTGCCATTCAGCAATGCGGTTACAAAAAGGTTGTGATTCTCACGTACACCACGGCCTAGCGCAACCGGGTTACCCGACGTTACCCAAATAGGTGGCATTGGCTGCTGTTCACAGCGCACCGCAATTGAACTGGGGGGAATAGACAGGAATTCTCCCTGATACTCGAACGATTTCTGTTGCAGCCCCATAGGAATAATATCCAGGAACTCATTATAGATTTTGAAAGCGTCCTCCATTTTGACGCCAAAACGCTCAAATTCGAAAGCCTGATAGCCGGAGCCGATACCCAGGTCAAGACGGCCATTGGAAATCGTATCAACAAAACCAACTTCAGCCAGAAAACGGGCAGGGTGGTATAAAGGCAAAATACAAACACCCGTACCAAGACGGATTTTTTTTGTAACGCCAGCACAATGCGCGACCATCATTAAGGGAGAAGGAGACAGCGAATAATTATTAAAGTGATGCTCTGCATACCAGGCATTGCTGAATCCAGCCTGTTCTGCCATGATGGTCTGCTCAACCGAGTTGCTGATGACTTGCTTTGAGGACTGGTGATAACCACGTTGCTGTGCAAGAATAAATACCCCGAAATCCATGATAAATCCTTTTTTCTGTGTATGAGTTGACATGGATCAATATTAATTACATTCAAAAATATATGGAATAGACAAAAACAGCTTATCTGTCCTGCATTTTTTGCAGCAATCAAGGATAAATATTAAATTACAATCAAAAATCTGATTAATAAACAAAAAAAGAATATCTATCCTGCAAATTCTGGAGTAATAATGGACCGCCTTAAAGCCATGGAGTATTTTTTATCGGTTTCCCGCAGCCGAAGTTTTACCGAAACAGCCCGTCAATTTGCAGTTTCTGCCACATCCGTATCCCGCCTGATTACAGACCTAGAACAAGAGCTCAATGTAAAACTACTCTTACGCTCAACACGGCAAGTCATGTTGACGGAAGCAGGCCAAGAGTATGCTCACCAACTGGAAGGCATTCTGTGGAGTATTAACCATGCCCACAACAGCATTACCGCCATCAGCTCTTCCCCGCAGGGTTTGTTACGGGTTCATTCAAGAGTTATGTTCGGGATCGGGGTACTGACACCACTTATTGCGCGCTTCCGTACCCTGTATCCAGATATAAAAATCGAACTGCTTCTGTCAGAAACATATGCTGACCTGCGCCAACAGCAAATTGATATTGATTTTCGTATCAGCCCCCCTGTAGAAGCCGGCCTCAAACGACGCATTCTATTCAAAAGCGAACGCTACCTCGTAGCCTCACCGGACTATATCGCCACCATGCCCGAGCTAAGCACCCCGGCACAATTAAGCGACCACGCATGTCTTTGCTATCAGAAACCCGGGGAACGCTATATCTGCTGGTATTTGTCGGACAAAGGAACCGAGGAGGTCTCCCTGAATCCAAGGCACATCAGTAATAATGGTATTGCTTTGCTGGAATTGGCTCGATTGGGCGAAGGTATAGCGCTGCTGGATGACTATACCGTTGCCAACGACATTGCCCAAGGCAAGTTAGTCCGGCTATTACCCGAATTTCGTGTCACCAATTCCTCGTTTGAAGATGGCATTTATGCGACCATTCAGGATTCACCCATTATTCCCGCCAAGATTCGTACTTTTCTGGATTTTGTGGCCGAGGAAGTTTCCGGTCACGAACGCCGCTTTCTGGCTTACCGGCAATTAGGAAGTTAACTACACAGTCATACCTATACGTGTTTTTGCCAATGCGAAACCTTGCATACCGGTGCCACGAATTCGTAAAACTGCGCCATCCAATGCGCCCTCGGCCCGCAAACGACCACTATCGCTAATGCTCGTTACAAACAACTCATCCAGATTATCACCACCAAAACATAATGAGGCCGGATGCGTTACCGGCACATCAATTTTATGTGTCAACGTACCATCCGGTCCAAACCGTGCTATTGCTCCTTCACGTACCAGTGCCGCCCACAAGCCGCCCAAGCGGTCAAAACAACAACCATCAGGACCGGACCCATATTTTCCTGTATTGATAAAAAGACGTTGATCAAGCAATTTACCCGCAGGCGTGATTTCGTAAGAATAGATGGCCTGCTGACTGCTGTCACTCACATAGAGACGGCCATCCAAAGGATTTACACATGGACCATTAGTCACACCAAATCCCTTGTCCTGTCGTTCAAAAGAACCATCTGGAGCAAGTCGGTAAAGTCCGCCCAGCGGATCCTGCCCTTCCTCCCGCAAACTATGCATAGTTCCCACTACAAAACAGCCATCTGGCATCGCTTCACCGTCATTCAAGCGCAGGTTAGGGTGACTGTCATGAATTCGTGCAATGTACTCAAGCGCCCCGGAAACCGGATCAAGCAGCGCCATTTCCTCTTTCAAGGCGACCAGAAAACGGCCATCCGCATTCAAGGCAAATGATCCGGCAGGCGCCGGTATACGATAAGTTTGAATTATCTGACCTGTTGCGGGGTCAAGCCGGTAAATACGACCAACCCGGCAATCCAGAAAGCACAATTGCCGACTTTCCGCATCCCATATAGGGCATTCACCCAGCTTGGCCCGAACCGGACCCAATGATTCAATATTAATCGTCATATTTAAGGCTTAAAAAACTGGGCTTTAATTAATCAAAATATTATTTTCGTGAATGATTTTTCCCCAGTAATCCCGGTCTGCCTGAAGCTGGGCATCCAATACTTCTGGTCCTCCTGCTTTTTCGGTCTGCCCATTATCACGCAAAAGTTTACGAAACGCCTCACTTTGAATGGTTTTGATAGCAGCAGCTGAAACCGCTTCAATATCTTTGGCAGGCGTGCCTTTAGGCGCATGCAAAGCCGTCCAGTAAGAAGTTTTGAGCTGCGGATAACCCAGCTCTGTTACAGTGGGGATGTCTGGAAACGAAGGATCACGTTCGTCTGTCGTCAAGGCCAGAATGTTCAGATTGCCCGTTTTCTGATATTCAATCAGCGCAATGGGGGTAGCGTAAGACAAGTCTCCACGTCCTGCCATCAGGTCAATTAACGATGCGGTATTATTCTTGTAGGCCACAGCCGTTATTGGCATATCGAACGTTTTGGCAACAATCCGGTTATAAAGGTCAGTCACACTCCCTGGCCCCATTGTGCCTGCCAGCAGCGATTTATTCGCTTTTTTGCCATGATCAATCAACTCCTCCAGAGAATTCACCCCCAGTGATGTGGGCACTGTGATCGTTAGCGGACCGTCAAACAACATGGCAACAGAATCAAAGCTGTCAAAATTGTATGGCAAATCGGAGCGCAGCATGATATTTAAAGAAACAGGTCCCGTTCCGCTTAATAAATATGTCGAGCCATCAGCACGGGAACGGGCAACATAAGAAGATCCGATAATGCCATTAGCGCCCCCTTTGTTTTCAACAATAACATGTCGTCCCAGCTCTTTACTCATTCCTTCTGCCAGCAAGCGGGCAAAACTGTCATTGGTTCCACCACCAGCATATGGCACCACAAGCGTGATAGGTTTCCCGTTAACTTGTGCATAAACAGGCTGGGCGGCAAGTATCGCAACACTCATTACGGCAGTGATAAAATTGCATCGTTTAATATTGCACATCTGCGTTCCTCCAAAACATCATGATGTCACTAGACATGGCAATAAACTCCTAACATATAATCAATTCCGACAATTTATTGTCAAAAAATATGGCGATAAGTTATTTTCGCTTGTCTATCTCTTTTTTGAAGAAACAATCATATAATTGATTTAAATCAATTGTTACCCCATATTATTGCAGAACTGTTTTGCTTGCTTTTAGCCAATCGCTTACGACAACGCGTTTGGTATCAACTGCAATACAAGGCAACATGCCGCAAAACAATACCATCACGAAAACGATTCAATCCAGGAGCTGTCACTATTTCTTAACATAAGCCATGGATAATGCCCACATAACATTTTGATTTATATGGGTGTCCCATGGAAACTGCCTATTTGTACAGAAACTTTGATGACCGCGTTCATAAAGACAATCCTTTCTATATAAACCTGGCGCTACCTTGTCAGAAAGAAGAGAACCCGGAGTTTTATTCCCGTTCTGGCTGGCTTAGTGATAAAGGCCTGAAAAAAGGCTTGCCCCAAATCTTCAAGCATTACAATCCCAATAGCGCCCTGCAATATGACTTGCTGATTCTGCGGCATTGCACCAAAGGCGGTTATATTATCAGCCAGATCAAAGACGGGCGCAACAATAAAAAAATTGCCCGTTTCAATGATGATTATTTAATCAAGGCCAGGACTGCTTTCAAGGAACAGCTCACACAATCGGCCCAGGAAACCCTGTCACACCTTTAAACGGCAGACAGCCTTTCAATAGCCAGTAAATAAGGCGGATTATTCTTCTGGTTGGTAAACTGGTAACGCAATACCTGGAAATGCTGCTGGTCCAACCCGGTTACCAAAGCCTCGATGGCGTCCTGTTCTATTCTGCCCGGCTCATGCCCGGGATAAATAACCAGCAATAACAAACCATGCTGCCGCAACAAAGCCAGCCCCTGGGTAGTGGCGGCCAGCGTCGTGTCCCGCTGGGTAGTCAGCGCCTTATTGCCACCTGGCAAATAACCCAGATTAAAAATAACCGCCGACACAGCCTGTCGCACATGTTCATTCATATGCTGGTGCCCTTGGCAAATCAATTCAACCTGATCGTCAAGACCGGCTGCCTGCAGGCGACGCCGTGTTTTACGCAAAGCCTGTTCCTGTACATCAAACGCATAAACCTTGCCACCGGCACCCACACATTGGGCCAGCACCACCGTATCATGGCCGTTACCCATAGTGGCATCAACTGCAACATCGCCAGGCTGCACCGCCTGTCTTAAGAGCTGATGGGCAAATGAAAGGACAGGTACTAACTGGGTCATGGCAGAAGAAATAACAATAATGATTGAAAAGTGATTACTTTAGCACGCGCTGAAAATTTTTCACCTGAATCCTGTTTTCCAAAGAGGCATCAACGGCAATATCAAACACCACTTTGTCTTCACGGTGCCAGGCGGTAATAACTGGCCTGCAATTGCAACAAGGGGCTTCTGTTTTTAACCTGCAGGTAGGCCGCCAGGTTTGCACATAGGAAATGGGCTCATCATTGATATAACGAAGCCGCTCCAGCAAAATCCCTTCCGGGGCCCCATGAAACCCGACCGCTCATGACTGGCCACCCATGGCTTGCTGAATCCCAATACATAAGCGGTGTGGCTTATCGCGCACTTGAACAATATTAAAAAACCCCAAAAAGACTGAAAACGGGTCCAGTTTTTTGGGGTCAGTTCAAAAGCGCATCCGGAAAAAACCGGATATCTAAGCGCCTGCGCTACTGCACAGTGCTAGTTGCCAACTCCCGCAGACAAAAAGGAAAATGGCTGGGTTTGCTCAAAAGAGGACGAGACTTCACCTGCATGCACCTTGCTTGCCATGGGCCCCAAATCCAGCTTCAGAGCTTTGGATGGATCCAGGCCAAAATCGATTTTTTTCAAGTCTACCCAAAAAGCATTGGGACTGAAAGCCGACTCAAAGAAATAATTCAAATGTTTGTGATCAACCACGGTTCGCCAGCGTGTTGACGATATATTCGGCTCTGTTTCAGAAGCAATGCCATAAGGAACCGACACATTGCGGATGACCCCAAACATACTGGCCAGGGAGTCGGCAATAGGGGCTTTTTGCGGGATGGCATCTACATAAAACGAAGCACGCACGAAACGGTCCGCCGCCCGGTTAGTACCCGGTAACATTACGGTGCCGCCAATTTGTTTCCAATAAGCATTTAGCGCCAACTGATCACTAAATACGGGCGAGTTGGTCATGACTTGGTATTTCCGGTCATGGTGAATGACCTGCTTGCCACCAATATATTCAATAATAGCGCTGTCTCCGGAGGCATCCGACAATGAAAGATGCAAAGTTGCCAAACGGCCCTGTCCCGGAACCTGATCAGACACCAGGGTAAAGGGTTCTTTTTCCAGTGTCTTGACCGCTTCATCAACCGTGGCGAAACTATCCAGCATATATTGCGCCCACAGGGAAATATTCAACCCGGGTTTGCTGTCTGGCGTCAATGTTGGGTATTCTGATTCAACCAGCCATAACAGGTTAGCAGCCAGGCCTTTTTCATTAAGGCCGTCAGTGGTGGCAATATCATAACCCGTGGCAATCAGACTGCCATACCTGGACTCCCAGGCAAGAGAGTTTGGACCAGCCAGACCCGTACGTTTCACCCCACGGGGCAATGCCCACAGATTGGTGCCCACATCCATTTTCCAGTCCATTGAGCGGGCTGTAATAATCTGCTGCTCTTCGCCCAAATAAACCACTCGTGTACATGCCATAGCTATTGTGATCCCACTTAAAAGTAATGAAGAAACCAGCAAAAGCTGGCTTGCGTATAGACCTGCCTCAGAATTTCCAGGTCAGCCCAAGAAACGGCCCCGTTAATTTTGTATCAAGCCGCATGCCTTTATGCTTGTAATCCAGGTCAAGGTAACGATACCCGGTTGATACATAAATATTTTCATTGACTTGATAATTGACACTTAAGGCGAATTGTTTGGTTTTCTCGGAGCCGGTACCAAAACCGCCAATATCACCATACGCCAATACAGACCAACTTGGATCCAACTTGACATTGGCGCGCAATGCCACCACCGGATCAACAAAAGTTTGTGTACTGGACTTCTGCTCACCAATAATTGGGACACTAACAGCACCACGGGCCCGCCAGACCCGTGCCCCTGCCATCACGTCCAGTGTTAGCCATGAATCATCAAGTGCGCGGTATCCACCGGTTAGCGTCAGGGCGCCCAACCGTAACTTGCCCTTGGCTGAAATACCGGGATAAATCTGCCCTTTTCTGGAAAGGCTTGCATATAAAAGGTCTCCGGCCACAACGAAGCGTTCTTTTCTGGCAAAAGCATTAACAAAAAAAGCGGCATCCAGATCTTTCAAGGTTTCGGAAAAAGAGCGCTCATAGGAAATAGTGGGCGCTCCTGAAAAAGGCCTGATATCGCCGCCCATACCCGTTGCCCAGACATAGGGGGTAATTTGCCCTTGCCAACCGGCATTCTGCGCGAAAGCCACTGAGGAAACCAAGCAACATGCCAAGGCAGAAATACCCGCCTGAAGCGTTGGCCGTGAGCGCCTTAAATAGGACTGAACCATTCCTGCATCCTTTTAAATATAATCAAGTATCAAAGACCCAAAAACTCGAAAGGCTTGGATTCCTCGAATTTATCATTAACGACACCTGAGAAAGTATTCGCCTGATTGGGACCCAGATCCAGTTTTTTGACTTTGCCTGTTTTTTCAGAAAAATCAAGGTTGTTAAGCTCGACCCAGAAAACATTGGGTGTTAGCGCACTCTCAAAAAAGTAAAGCATACGCTTCTGGTCAGCCACGGTACGCCAGCGGGTTGATGAAATATTGGGCTGGTCAGGGGTACTGATACCAAAGGGCACAGAAACGTTGCGAATAACGCTGAACACGCTGGCAATCGTCTTGCGCGCGTCTTCTTCACGAGGAATGGCATTCACATAGAAAGCCGCACGCGTAAAGCGGTCAGCGGCACGGTTGGTACCCGGCAGCATGACGGTACCACCAATCTCGGTCCAATACGAATGCAATGCAAGCTGGCGCTCAAACGTTGGTGAGTTGGTCAGGACCTGATATTCACGACTGTGATGAATCACTGCCTTGCCATCAATATATTCCACAATGGCACTATCACCACTGGCGTCAGATATGGCCAAATGTAGCGTGGCTAACCTGTTTTGTCCCGGTACATCGCGTGAGACGATTGTGTAAGGTTGCTTGCGCAGTTCATCAACCGCCTCTTGAACCGTTGCGAAGTTATCCAGAATGTATTGTCCCCAGGCTGCAATGCTCAGACCCGGTGCAGTGCTTTCGCCAAACTCTGGGTAACTGGACTCAACCAGCCACAGCAAATTGGCAACCAGTCCAGCTTCATTCATGCCGTCTGTGGTTGAAATATCATAACCTGATGAAATCACACTGCCATATTTTGAGGTCCAGCGAAGGGAGTTCTCACCGGCCTGGCCATTTCTTTCCATGCCCCGGGGGAAAACCCACAAATTGGTTTCCACATCAACACTCCAGTCCATTGAGCGGGCGGTAAGGACCTGATCATCAACACCATGATAGACTAGCCGGGTGCAAGCCAATGCGGTGGTACCCACAAGCATGGTTGCTACAAGCGCTGTTGCAGCGGTTTTTCGTAAAGCATTGGTGAATAAAGACATGCTAACTATCCTTTAAATATAGAGGGCGTAACTATTTTATGAAACCAGGGCGTTTTCAGAATAAAACATATTCTGGCCTCGTCGTTTGCATCGCTGAACAAGGCTGAGATGAAGAACAGATGTTTATCCTGCGCAAGATGCATACTCATGACCGGTTTCAGTTTTCTTGATAAGGTAAATCTGTTGCTATGAACCGTTTGCCACGCGCTTAAGTTGTAGCAATTTTTTACTGTAATTCTTTATATATGTCAATGTGACTTGATGGCCGATCTGACTTTTTGGATTTAAAAATACAGGGATATTTTGTCAATCACCCCGCCCTGAAGGGCGAGGTTTCCCGCGCAAATTGATGACTAAATTTTATTCAACAACTTGACTTCTTCCCCTCCCTAAAGAGGCTGTCGCAAAAGACTGGGGTTTTACGCGCAAATCCGATAAAAAAAGCCCCGGCTTTCATAGGAAAGTAAGGGCCTTCTCTTCAGTACTGCCATCAAGCAGTATAGGTATTTTTTGGTGCCTCCGACAGGAATCGAACCTGTATCAAGAGCTTCGGAAACTCTTATTCTATCCATTGAACTACGGAGACTGACACAACCTGTAATTGTACCTTATTAATATTAATCGCTGCTACTATTTAATAAGCTTTCTGTTTAAAAGATAAGCCAAATCGTGAAACATGCCGTTGCTTTGTCATATAAGACACGTTAAAACAGTATTTTAAGAGAGAATGCGGTTGGAATTCATACAAAATTCAGGTAGTGTCGCTATAATTCATCACTATAATCTAATCACCCGTGTATCTTTAGTAAGTATAATACATACTCACAATACTAAATTACCGGATTTAACAACCCACTCATTTTTGCGCCAACAAAAAACCGTAGGATTTTATCCATGAGCGAACAAACCGTACACAACGAAGAACACCAAAGCCCCATCAAATCACCCAAGCAGCTGATTGCTGTCGTGGGATTGTCATTTCTGGTGCCTGTCATCGCCATCATTTTACTGGTAAAACTGGTAGACACAACACCAAGAACAGGCCATGGTTCAGATGCCATGTCTCATGAGGCCATTGCCGCCCGCATCGCTCCGGTCGCTTTGTATAACGTTACCATTGTAGAAGAAGCCGAAGACACCGGTCCCAAACAATTACTGACCGGTGAAGCCCTGTACAACAAGCTTTGCATGGCCTGTCATGACGCCGGTATAGCCGGCGCGCCCAAAATTGGAGACACTGCGGCGTGGGCGCCACGCATAGCGAATGGTGAAGATACCCTCTTCAAACACTCACTGGAAGGCTTTAACGGCATGCCTGCCAAAGGTGGCGATACCAGCCTTGATGATATTGAAGTAAAACGTGCTGTTGTATATATGGTGAACAAAGCTGGCGGTTCTTTAACCGAACCCGAAGCACCTGCAGCGCAATAATATAACGCGCTACGCAACAACTCAAAAGCCTTCGGACATATATACCGAAGGCTTTTTTATCGGATTTGCGCGTAAAACCCCGTCGTTCAGGGCGGGGAGGATGTCAATCATTTACGCTTCGGCAGTGCCCGTTTTTTTCTGTAGCATTTCTTTTAATTTCACCAGCCTTTCCTTGGGGCTCATGCCCTGGTATGGATCCTGCAATTGCTGCTTGCCACTGTCCAGCCCCATTTCACCAATAAAACGGGAAGGTTCACGAATCAGGTCTTCACGCGCCCGACGGCGTTTTTTACACCAGGTCAGGGTCAGGTGAAACTGTGCCCGTGTAATCCCAACATACATAAGCCTGCGCTCTTCCTGGATACGCACATCCAGCGCCTCGGCATCTTTATTGGCATCGCCATATTCATCATCCTTGCCCAAATGGGGCAATAAACCTTCTTCTACGCCCACCATGTGCACATAAGGGTACTCAAGCCCCTTGGAAGCATGGATAGTGGTCAACTTGACGGCATCCGGCTCCTCATCCTCTTCACTGCGTTCAAGCATGGTAATCAGGGCGATATGCTGCACCAGCTGCATCAGGTTAAGGCCATCTTCCTGTGCTTTGCGCTTAAGCCAATCCACCAGCTCCAGTACATTCAACCAGCGATTTTCCGCTGTCCGCTCTTCCTGGGTTTCATACAGGTAATGCTCGTAATTCATGTATTTAAGGATATCATCCAGCAACACATCGGCCGGTGCCGGCTGTACGGTCTGGGCCGGATCACCCTTGCCCTTGCTGGCGCGCCACCGAATAGTCTGGATGAATTTGGCAAATACCCGCATGGGTTCAAGCTGCCGATTGGCAATTTTATCTTCCAGTCCTTCTTCAAAAACCGCATCAAAAAGCGAGCATTTTTTTTCAACCGCATGTTCACCCAATGCCGTCAGGGTGGCCTGCCCAACCCCTCGCCTTGGCGTAGTAACCGCCCGAATAAAGGCCGGATCATCTTCCTCATTGGCGATCAGCCTTAAATAAGACAAGACATCCCGCACTTCGGCTTTATCAAAAAAACTTTGCCCGCCCGAAATGGTATAAGGAATACGCAATTGCCTGAACGTCTGTTCAATAATACGGGCCTGATGATTACCCCGGTAAAGAACTGCGTAATCTTTCCACTGCGCATTACGCTCAAAACGGGAGGCCGATATACGCATGCCCACCGACTCGGCTTCAGCCTCTTCATTGTCCATGGAAATAACCTGAATAGGTTCACCCCTGCCCAGGTTTGACCAGAGTTTTTTGCCAAACAGGTTGGGATTTTTTGAAATAACCTGGTTAGCCGCATTAAGCACGGTTTCCACCGAACGGTAGTTCTGTTCCAGCTTGATCAATTTCAGGCTTTTATAATCTTTCGTCAGCTTGGCCAGATTCTCAATAGTGGCACCACGCCAGGCATAAATGGCCTGGTCGTCATCGCCCACAGCAGTAAACATATTCCTGAAGCCGGTTAATTGCTTTACCCACTCATACTGGCAAACATTGGTATCCTGGTATTCATCAACCAGCAGGTATTTCACCCGTTTTTGCCAACGTTCTCGCACTTCGGCATTTTGCATCATCAACTGGGCCGGCAGGCGAACCAGATCATCAAAATCAACCGACTGGTATGCCTTAAGGGTGGCATCATAACTGCGATACACCAGGGCGGCATCCACCTCGTCAGGAGTTTGTGCGATTCTTTCGGCCATATCCGGGCTGACCAGGTCATTTTTCCAGAGCGATATTTTTTGCTGCACCATACGAATCCGCCCCTTGTCAGTGGTTGCCAGCATTTCCTGCACAATCCCGTAGGTATCATTGGCGTCCAGAATGGAAAACTGCGGTTTCAGACCGGCGTGTGCCGCTTCTTCCCGCAAGAACCTGACGCCCAGCGAATGAAAAGTACTGATAATCAACCCTTTCATCAGTTTTCGGTCAATGAGCGTTTTAATCCGCTCTGCCATTTCCCTGGCCGCCTTGTTGGTAAACGTAAGCGCCACAACCCCTTTGGCCTCATAGCCGCAGGTGTTGACCAGGTAGGCAATTTTCCGGGTAATCACACTTGTCTTGCCACTTCCTGCTCCGGCCAATACCAGGCAAGGTCCGTCCAGGTACAGGACTGCTTCACGCTGGGCATCATTCAGGCCATCAAGATTAGTTGTGCTCATATTTCAAGGGGATCCACTTCGGTAAAGTAACGAATACGGTGACGTCTGCCAATGTCCTGCACCAGCGGTAACCAATACCCAAGAAATGCCTGCAAAACAGGTCGCGAGGCCGATTCGATCAATAGCTGAGCCCGTTCTACATGCGCCACCCGAACAATCCTTAAGGGAACGGGATCATACATATTAATGGCGGCCTGAAAACCGGCCAGTTGCGGCTCGGTGATTAACTGTTGTTTGGCTTCCTGCAAAAACTGCATGGCCTCATTCACGGTTTTGGCCTGGGCAGTTATTAGAACATGGTGGGAAAAAGGAGGCAGGCTGGTAATTTTACGCTCTTCAAGACTGGCATTGGCAAAGGTATCATAATTATGCCGTATTAGCGCCTGGTAAACCGCCTGTTCGGGATACGCGGTTTGAATCAGCACTTCGCCACCCGCCACATGCCTGCCCGCCCTGCCTGAAACCTGAGCAAGCTGGGCAAAAAGTTTTTCTGGGGCCCTGAAATCGGAAGAAAACAGCATGGCATCGGCATTCAGCACACACACCAGGCCAAGCTTGCGAAAATCATGGCCTTTGGCCACCATCTGCGTGCCAACCAATATATCAATTTCGCCCGAATGCACCCGGTCAAACAATTGACGGGCACTGCCCTTCAGGCGAGTGCTATCCGCATCAATCCGCTCTACACAGGCGTCGGGAAAAACCTCCCGCAGGAATTCTTCAACCCGCTGGGTTCCCCGGCCCAACATTTCCAGATCCTGGTTACCGCAATCGGGACATTTGACTGGCACCCTGCCGTAATAACCGCAATGATGGCATTGCAGAACATTACCATGCCCGGGCATGCGATGCATGACCGTATAAACCGAACAGCGCGGACACTGACTCATCCAGCTACATGAAGCACAATGAATGACAGGCGCATAACCCCGCCGGTTAAGGAACACGAGGGATTGCTCACCCCGCTCATACCGTTCGCGGATAGACTGCAAGACCACCGGTGCAAACCCCTGTTCAAGCTTGAGTTGCTTGGTATCAACCAGTTTGATGGCAGGCATATAGGTGGTTTTGGCGCGTTTTGTCAGGCTTAGCTTGAGATACCGGCCAACATTGGCATGATGCCAGCTTTCCAGTGACGGTGTGGCCGAGCCCAGCACCACGGGAATGTTCAGCTGATGTGCGCGCCAGATGGCCAAATCCCGTGCCGAATAACGCAAACCCTCTTGTTGCTTATAAGAGGCGTCATGCTCTTCATCAACAATAATCAGGCCAGACTCCTGTAAAGGAGCAAAAATAGCCATCCGGGTTCCCAACACAACCCTGGCCTGGCCGCGCTGTATGGCAACCCAGGCTTTCAGGCGTTCGCCATCTGCCAGACCACTGTGCAAGACCGCAATACCATCCAGGCCAACCACCTGCTGGAAACGGGCCAGCAACGCCTGCTCAAATTGCGGTGCAAGATTAATTTCAGGCACCAGAAAAAGCACCTGCTTGCCTTTGGTCAGGGCATCCAGCGCCAGATGCAGATAGACTTCGGTTTTACCGCTACCAGTCACGCCATGCAATAAAACGGCTTTGAAACCGTTAATGGCCTGTATGGTATCCACGGCATCCTGCTGCTCAGGATTAAGCACATACATTTTATCTTGAGGTGGCTCGGGGAGCTTGCCTGTTTTTTTTCTGCGGTCAAGCCGGGCAACCGGCCCTCCCTTGGACAGTTTGCCAGTATAAGAGCCCGGTTTTCTAAGTGTCGAAGGCATGGCTGGCAACAGGACCTCTCCAACCGGACGATGATAATACGAAGCGGCAAACTGGCCAAAATCCAGCCAATCCTGCGGCAAGGCAGGCAAATCATCAAAAACCATCAGGATATCTTTAACCTGATCTTCGGGGTAAGAAGGGCTTTCCATGGTTTCCAGCACAATGCCAACCAGTTCACGCCGGCCAAAAGGAACCAGCACCCGTTGCCCCTTGGATGCCTTAAGGGAGTCAGGCACCCGATAATCGAATGGGCCTGCCAAAGGAACATCCAATGCCACACGAATCCATTGATTATGCTTCAAACCTGCTTCCTGAAAATTGCCTGACGAGCGACCGGGGGGGCCTAAAGCCACCATCCATAAGGATTGATTATCTGTACTGAATGGCAGGGCCACAAGCTGTGGATAACTTTGGGGAAAAGTATATTGATAACTCTTTAAAAAGATGACAATAAATGAATATTTCTAAAAAATGACACTAAAAAATACCATTTATCATTTAATATCAATAACTTAAGATAATTTCATGAGATTTTTTTTAATAAAGGGCAAATATTACCCTTTATTAAAACTGTGCACAACTTCAATTAGCCGTGCATTTTTCGGCTATAAGAATGCACTTCATCCACCAGGGCAGTCACCCTTTCCGGATTGGTAAACTGGGAAATGCCATGCCCCAGATTGAAGACATGTCCACCTTTTCCAACCGGACCAAAATCATCAATAACCCGGCGCACTTCCTGGCGCACCGACGCTTCGCTGCCAAACAGGCTCATGGGGTCAAGGTTGCCCTGCAAAGCCACGGCATCGTTAACACGGGCCCGGGCCTTGCCCAGGTTAACCGTCCAGTCAAGCCCAATGGCATCGCAACCCGAAGTTAAAATATCTTCCAGCCACAGGCCGCCGCCCTTGGTAAAGACAATCACCGGGATTTTCTGGCCATTGTATTCATGCAGCAAACCATCACAAACCTGCTTCATGTAAGCCAGCGAAAACTGCTGGTACAGGCCATCGGCCAGGGCACCACCCCAGCTGTCAAAAATCATCACGGCCTGGGCACCCGCCTTGATTTGTTCGTTCAGGTACTGAGTCGTGGTTTGGGCGGTAATATCCAGAATTTTGTGCAAAAGTGCCGGCTGCGTATACAGCATGGTTTTAATGGTACGGTAGTCGGCAGAGCTTTGGCCCTCTACCATATAGCAGCCAACCGTCCAGGGACTGCCTGCAAACCCGATTAGCGGCACACGGCCATTAAGGGTGCTTCTGATTTGGGCAACGGCATCAAACACATAACGCAACTCGTTCATATCAGGAACGGCCAGTTTGTTGATATCGTCTTCGGTACGTAAAGGACGGGCAAAACGCGGGCCCTCGCCATTCACAAAATCAAGCCCCAGCCCCATTGCATCGGGGATCATTAAGATATCTGAAAACAAAATGGCCGCATCCAGCGGGAAACGGTCCAGGGGCTGAATAGTAACCTCTGTTGCGAAATCCGGGTTTTTGGCAAGCCCTAAAAAAGAGCCTGCGGTACTTCTGGTTTGTTTATACTCGGCCAGATAACGGCCAGCCTGCCTCATGAGCCAGACCGGTGTATATGAAACCGGCTGGCGTTGCAAGGCGCGAAGGAAAGTATCGTTTTGTAATGTAGCGTCAACCACAGCAATCCCTTTTAATAATGAATCAAGAATTTTAACTGATTCAGGCACTTGCAGGGTGACAGTAACGAACTAAAGCATATCTTTGAATGCATCTGCCTTAATACCATGCTTTTGCATTAATGCCCAAAATGCCCGTCGGTGCTTGTCGGAGGCCCTGGCCGCCATGGCAATATTACCCCCGCACCTGAACAGAGCATTTGTAATATAAAACTGTTCAAAATGGGCAACGACAGCGGATTTGGCTTCTTTATAGGATTTGCCCCGATTGGCTAATTCCTTGCAACACGTTCCAGCATCAAAAACAGGTTTTAGGGATTTGGAAGCAGATTTTACGGAATCGATAATTCTATGGGTATTCACGCAGGCTTCGTCTTGCAATAACGGTGGCATTAAGCCGTCAAGCAATTGCTTTTCATGTGCATGCCGCATAATCATCAGCAGACGGACTCTTAATTCTTCGATATTATCTGGTTCAAAAGCGAAATCAGCCACACCAAGACAAACCAGGTCATACATGGCGACAGGATGTATTTCCCTGGTGAGCGCCACCACCGGCGGCAATAATGATATATGAGTCTGCTGTAGCAGCATTCTGGACCATACCAGCGAATCACGGGAAACCGGAAGCAGAATGAAATCAAACCGTTGCAACCTTTGTGACAGGTTTGACAAAACAGAAGGAGCCGGATAGGTTTCTTGAAATGGCTCCTGGACAGAAAACACATCCGAAGCACACTCGTCCTCAGTCAGGCTAACGGGATACAGATTCAGTTTCCGGGTGTTTACATTGACCATATCGATAAAGGCCCGTATTTTTTTTTCAAAAGCAGGCACGATCAGAACACCACAATCCAGACATTCACGCATTGTTAACTCCTTTATTAAAGCTCATGACTGTCCTGATAATAACAATCAACCATAATTTGTAACAATTGTTGTTTTCCACAACAATGAATGCTCATTATTTGCGGTATTTTTAAAAAATTCCTTATTTTTCAATTGATTATTTAAGAAAAGCTCAATTTCCCTTGCAATCATATAGGGGAAAACCCTATAATGGAAATCACTTACTTAATACCCTCAATTCAAAAGAGATAACGCATGAAAACCGCAATGAATTCCAACATCACCCTTAGCGACAACCTTGAGCGCGAACTTATTTCACAGGCCATCAGCGAAGAGCGTCCTGTTAATCTGATAAAAATGTTTAAAGCCATTGTATCTTCAGTTGCCAGTGCTTTTAGCGTATTTGTCGGCATATTCAAAGACACAGAAAAAGCCATTGACCAGGCTGACCGTAAAAATCACAGCACAGGTGGTTTCAGCTGGTAAATCAGTCCAGTACAAAAAAAAGCATTCTCTGCTTATATATAAATTCCCATGTCTTATCCCTACAAAAGGGAAAGTACCCTGGATTGAGAAGCAACAAAAAAAGCTAATAGATTTAAATCTATTAGCTTTTTTTATGCCTTGGGCAAAGATAGCCGGCTTGTTATTTGCCTGCCCGAAAAAACACCAGGAATACCAGGCAAAACAAGCCATTAACTACAGCATTAATCTACGCTAATGCCGCCCTTGCGGATAACATCACCCCAGGTTTTGGTTTCGGCAGAAATGAACTCGCCAAACTGCGCGGGTGTGTTTTTCTCAACAACCGCACCCAAACCATCCAGCTGTTCAACCACTTCGGGTTTAGACAGGACTTTTTCAATGGTAAGGTTTAGTTTATCTACGATTTCTTGTGGTGTACCGGCAGGCGCAACAATGCCGAACCAGGAGTCAACCGTGAAATTGGGGTAGCCCAATTCCTGAAGGGTAGGAACATCAGGGAAAGCCGGAGAACGGCTAGCGGAAGTAATGGCAAATGGCTTTAATGAGCCCGCATTGATGTGAGGAGCCGAAGAAGGCATGTTGTCGAACATGACATGAACCTGGCCGCCCAAAAGGGCTGTCATGGCTGGACCACTGCCTTTATAAGGAATATGCAGCATCTCGACATCAGCCTGCTGCTTGAAAAGCTCACCAGACAAGTGCATGGACGTACCAGAACCTGAAGAACCATAAACCACCTCTTCAGGTTTGGATGTTGCGTACTCGACCAACTCTTTCACCGAATTATAGGGCATTTTTTTGTTGGCAACCAGAACGTTAGGTACCTTGGCAACCAGTGCAACAGGCGCAAAATCCTTTTCAACATCAAACTTGATGTTGTTATACAGTGTTTGATTAATGGTAGTGGTAATAGCCATCATTAGCAATGTATAACCATCGGGCTTGGCACGGGCAACTTGATCTGTGGCAATATTACTGCCAGCACCGGCTTTGTTTTCAACGACAAAGGTTTCACCCAACTCTTCAGTCAGGCCTTTGGCAACAATACGCGCCAGAACGTCGGTGGTGCCACCAGGACTAAAACCAACAACAATCTTTGCCGCGTGATCGGGGTAGTTGCTTTGCGCCTTGGCAGGAGAAGTCATGACCATAAAGCCAAGACCCAGGCTCATGGCCAGCGCAGCGATGCGAAACGGGGAACGCCCTTTCATATGAAATTTCCTTTAATATAATGTTCTGACAGCCAAAATGTTTTCTTAAGAAGCAAGCTAACACTTTATTATGGCTGTACTTATTACAAACAATACTATTATAGATGACTCATGGACAACAATATCAAAACTCGTAGTGGCGGACAAATTCTTGTTGATCAACTATTAACACAAGGCGTAGATCACGTTTTTTGTGTGCCTGGCGAAAGCTATCTTGCCGTGCTTGATGCCCTGCACGATGTCGATATCCAGGTTACCGTATGCCGACAAGAAGGCGGTGCTGCCATGATGGCCGATGCTTATGGAAAACTAACCGGCCGCCCGGGTATTTGCATGGTTACCCGCGGACCGGGTGCAAGCAACGCCTTTGCGGGCATTCATATTGCCATGCAAGACTCCACCCCTTTAATTGTTTTTGTTGGCCAAATTGAAACCGGCATGCGTGAACGCGATGCATTCCAAGAGGTAGATTACCGCGCTGTTTTTGGCACCCAAACCAAATGGACCACCGAAATTGATGATGCCAGCCGCATTCCCGAGTTGATTTCCCGCGCCTTTCATGTCGCGACATCCGGCCGCCCCGGGCCGGTCGTTATTGCCCTGCCCGAAGACATGCTGGTTCAGCTTTGCACCGTTGCTGATGCACCCCGCGTACAGGCCGTTGAGTCTGCCCCCACCCCGCTCCAAATAGATTCGCTTGAAAAGCTGTTGAATGAAGCTAAAAATCCGCTGGCCATTTTAGGCGGCAGCCGCTGGACCGAAGAAAGCGTGAATGCCTTTGCCCGTTTTGCGGAAAAAGCCCAGCTCCCGGTAGCCGTACAATTCCGCCGTCAAATGCTCTTTCCTGCCAACCACCCCTGCTTTGCCGGTGATATTGGCCTGGGCATTAACCCCAAGCTGCTAAAACGTTTTGAGCAAGCAGATACCGTCCTGCTGGTGGGGGGCCGCATGTCTGAAGTTCCTTCACAAAGTTATACGGCACTTTCCATCCCGGTACCAAAACAAAAACTGGTTCACGTTCACCCCGACAGCCAAGAGCTGAACCGGGTATACCAGGCACAACTGGCCATTAACGCCAGCCCTGCCGAATTCACACGTTCTCTTGAAAAACTGGACGTCAAACCGGCTGCCAACCGTGAGGCACTCGTCAGCCAGGCCCATAGCGAATACCAGGCATGGAGCGACCCGTCTACGGTCAATGTTCCTGGCAAGCTGCAAATGCCGCATATCATGCAATACCTGGAAGCCAATCTCGCACCTGAAACCATTATGACCAACGGTGCCGGCAACTATGCCACCTGGCTACACCGTTTCCATCGTTTCACCCAATTCGGCACCCAGCTGGCACCCACCTCGGGCTCCATGGGCTACGGCGTTCCAGCGGCCGTGGCTGCAAAACGCCTGTTACCAGACACTCCCGTTGTTTGCTTTGCCGGTGATGGCTGCTTCATGATGCACGGCCAGGAATTTGCGACTGCCGTACAGTATGGCTTGAATATTATTGTGCTCATTTTTGACAATGCCATGTATGGCACCATCCGCATGCACCAGGAAAAGCATTACCCTGGCCGTATCAGTGCCACCCATCTGCAAAATCCCGACTTTTCCGCCTATGCCACAGCCTTTGGCGGGCACGGAGAACGGGTGGAAAGCAATGAGGAGTTTGGCCCTGCATTTGAACGGGCCATTGCCAGTGGCAAACCGGCCATTTTGCATTGCCTTATTGATCCGCAAGCGATTACACCATCTGCCACTATTGACCAGATCCGTGCCGCTGCGTTGAAATAGAGCACAATACATAATAGGCCACAAAGCCTGCTGGCAAATTTCCAGACAGGCTTTGCATTCTATACATTCAGTCTCCGCCCCGGCATTTTGGGCCAGCAATAAAAATAGCGCCCGAAGGCGCTATTTTTATACTTCTTTTTGTCGCTTAGTGGCGATTTTTCATTTGAGTCAGGCGACGTGCGGCACTAACCTGAGCAGCCAGCATGGCCAACTCGGCTTCAACCACAGCAATCTCTGTCTTGTCACGTGCATTACGCAACGCTTCTTCAGCCTGTTCGCGCGCCTTGACCGCTTTCGCTTCGTCAAGGTCTGCGGCACGAATGGCCGTATCAGACAATACTGTTACGCCATACGGCTGAACTTCAATGATGCCGCCAGCCACAAATACCAGCTCTTCAGAGCCGTCTTCACGAACAATTTTCACGGTTCCGGGACGGATACGAGAGATCAGTGGCGTGTGCCCGGGAAGAATACCCAGTTCACCTGCTTCACCAGGCAAAGCAACGAATTTGGCCTTGCCGGCAAAAATCGATTCTTCTGCACTTACCACATCAACATGTATAGTAGCCATAGCTATTCCTTAATTATATGGTTTTGGCTTTTTCGAACGCTTCGTCGATTGAACCAACCATATAGAATGCCTGTTCGGGCAACGCATCACACTCACCTTCCACAATCATTCTGAAACCACGGATGGTTTCTGACAATGGAACATATTTACCAGGAGAACCGGTAAATACTTCAGCAACGTGGAAAGGCTGGGACAGGAAACGCTGAATTTTACGGGCACGTGCAACGGCCTGTTTATCTTCAGGAGACAACTCGTCCATACCCAGAATGGCGATAATATCACGCAATTCTTTATAGCGTTGCAGGGTTTGCTGCACCGCACGGGCCACTTCATAGTGCTCGGTACCAACAACCTGTGGGTCCAGCTGACGGCTGGTGGAATCCAGAGGGTCAACCGCAGGATAAATACCCAGTGAAGCAATGTCACGGGACAATACAACGGTAGAGTCCAAGTGCTGGAAGGTAGTTGCCGGAGAAGGGTCGGTCAAGTCATCGGCAGGAACGTAAACGGCCTGGATCGATGTAATGGAACCGGTTTTGGTAGAGGTAATACGCTCTTGCAGAACACCCATCTCTTCGGCCAGTGTAGGCTGGTAACCCACCGCTGAAGGCATACGACCCAGCAGCGCAGATACTTCGGTACCGGCCAGGGTGTAACGGTAGATGTTATCTACGAAGAACAGAATATCACGACCTTCGTCACGGAATTTCTCGGCCATTGTCAGACCGGTAAGTGCCACACGCAGACGGTTTCCTGGTGGTTCGTTCATCTGACCGAAAACCATGGCAACCTTGTCAAGAACGTTAGACTCATCCATTTCGTGGTAGAAGTCATTACCTTCACGGGTACGCTCACCTACACCAGCGAAAACAGACAAACCAGCGTGCTGTTTAGCGATGTTGTTGATCAGTTCCATCATGTTAACGGTTTTACCAACACCGGCACCACCGAACAGACCGACTTTACCGCCTTTGGCAAACGGACAAACCAGGTCAATAACCTTAATACCTGTTTCCAGCAGTTCTACTGATGGAGACAATTCGTCAAATTTTGGAGCTGCGCGGTGAATGCCACGTTTTTCTTCATGCTCAATTGGACCAGCGTCATCGATTGGACGTCCCAGAACGTCCATGATGCGACCCAATGTACCCTGACCAACAGGTACTGAAATATTTGCGTTTGTTCTAACCACTTGCATGCCGCGGCGAAGGCCATCGCTTGAACCCATGGCAATGGTACGGACAACGCCGTCGCCTAATTGCTGCTGAACTTCAAGGGTTAGCCCTTTCTCAGCGAAACCGCCTGCATCATCTGCTAGAACAAGCGCTTCGTAAATTTTTGGCATGTTGTCGCGTGGGAACTGTATATCCACGACGGCGCCGATGCACTGAACGATGGTACCGTTACTCATGTCGATTCCTTACTTAATAACGATTGAAAGAAACTGACAGCCTGCAAGCCTTAAGGCTTAAACGGCTGCAGCTCCCCCCACGATTTCTGAAATTTCTTTAGTAATTGCCGCCTGACGGGTTTTGTTATAAACCAGTTCCAGATCACCAATTACTGTTTTCGCATTATCTGATGCAGCTTTCATTGCCACCATTCGGGCAGACTGCTCAGACGCCATATTTTCTGCTACTGCCTGGTAGACTACGCTTTCTACATAGCGATGCAATAAGTCATCAATGACTGATTTTGCATCGGGTTCGAAAATGTAATCCCACTTATATGAAGCCTTGGGAAGCTGAGACTCTTCATCCAGAACAGTCTGGAAAGGATCAGCAAGACCATCGGGCAGAGGCAGCAAACGAATAAACGAAGGTTCCTGCTTCATGGTGTTGACGAACATATTCGTTGCAACATATAAAGCATCAATCGTGCCATCCATATAAGCATCAAACTGCACTTTCAGTGCACCGATCAGACGCTCCAGACTTGGGGTATCACCCAACTGCACTTCCTGAGAAACCAGGTTTGCACCAATTCGCGTTAAAAAGCCCAGGCCTTTATTGCCCAGGGCAGTTGCCTGAACCTTAATGCCCTGGGCATCAAATTCTTTAAAGCGTGACAAGACAAGACGCTGTATGTTGGTATTCAAGCCCCCACACAGACCTTTATCTGTACTTATCACCACAACGCCGACAGCCTTGAGGTCTTTACGCTCTTCCAGATAAGGATGAGAGTACTCAGGATGCGTCTGCATCATGTGCGTAGCAATTTCACGTACTTTAGTGGCATAGGGACGGCCAGTGCGCATTCTTTCCTGCGCTTTGCGCATTTTGGAAGCAGCAACCATTTCCATTGCTTTGGTGATCTTGCGAGTGTTTTGCACACTCTTGATCTGAGTACGGATTTCCTTAATTCCAGCCATAAGCCTTCCTGTTAGACGGTTTTGCAAAACAAGGGTGCAGGATGTTGATCTTGCACCCTACCAGGTCTTAGTAAGTACCGTTCTTCTTGAATGCGAGAACTGCTTCTTTCAAGGCAGCTTCGTCATCTTTAGAAAGCTCTTTGGTTTCTTCAATGCGATCAACCAAAGCACTTTGCTTGGCTTTCAATTCGTCTTTGAGACCTTTCTCGAAAGACAGAATTTTTTCAACATCGATATCATCCAGGTGACCATTGTTTACGGCAAACAGTGATACAGCCAGCTCCCATACTTTCAAAGGCTGGTACTGGGGCTGTTTCAGCAGTTCAACAACACGTTTACCACGCTCAAGCTGACGGCGGGTGGCTTCGTCAAGGTCAGAGGCAAACTGGGCAAACGCAGCCAATTCACGATACTGGGCCAAGTCGGTACGAATACCGCCAGACAGTTTCTTGATGACTTTGGTTTGGGCAGCACCACCCACACGAGACACGGAAATACCCGCGTTAATCGCAGGACGGACACCCGCGTTGAACAAGTCTGTTTCCAGGAAGATCTGACCGTCGGTAATGGAAATTACGTTGGTTGGAACGAAAGCGGAAACGTCACCGGCCTGCGTTTCAATAATGGGCAGGGCGGTAAGGGAACCTGTTTTGCCTTTTACGGCACCATTCGTGAATTTTTCAACGTACTGATCGTTAACACGGGCAGCACGCTCAAGCAAGCGGGAGTGCAGGTAGAAAACGTCACCGGGATAGGCTTCACGGCCTGGTGGGCGACGCAACAGCAATGATACCTGACGGTATGCCCATGCCTGCTTGGTAAGGTCATCATAAACGATCAGGGCATCTTCACCACGATCGCGGAAGTATTCGCCCATGGTACAACCGGCATAAGGAGCCAGGTACTGCATGGCGGCAGAATCGGAAGCGGTTGCAGCGACAACGATGGTGTATTCCATGGCGCCGTGTTCTTCAAGCTTGCGAACCACGTTATTGATGGTGGATGCTTTTTGACCGATAGCAACATAAACGCAAGTAACGTTTTGGCCTTTCTGGTTAATGATGGCATCAATGGCAACCGCAGTTTTACCTGTTTGACGGTCACCAATGATCAGCTCGCGCTGACCACGGCCAACCGGTACCATTGAGTCAATCGCTTTAACACCGGTTTGCAGTGGCTGTGAAACTGACTGGCGGGCAATAACGCCGGGTGCCACTTTTTCGATAATATCGGTTTCTTTGGCATTGATTGGACCTTTGCCATCGATAGGTTGACCTAATGTATTGACAACGCGACCACGCAATTCGGGACCAACGGGCACTTCAAGAATGCGGCCGGTTGTTTTCACAGGGTCACCTTCGGACACACCTGTATAATCACCTAAAATAACCGCACCAACTGAATCACGCTCGAGGTTGAGAGCGAGTCCAAAAACGTTGTTTGGAAATTCAAGCATTTCGCCTTGCATCACATCGGATAAACCGTGGACACGTGTAATACCGTCGGTTACGGAAACGACCGTACCTTGTGTGCGAACATCAGCAGAAGTGCCCAAGCCTTCGATACGGCTCTTAAGCAATTCGCTGATTTCTGACGGATTGAGTTGCATATTCAGACTCCTGAAATCCTGTTATTCTGGCGCTTATGCAGCGGCCAATGTATCGCGCAAGCGAGCCAATTGAGCTTGCACGGAAGTATCTAATACCTGATCGCCCACTGTGACTCGGACACCACCAATAAGTGATTTATCGACAGTGACAACCGGCTTCAGTTTGAAGCCAAATTTTTTCTCGAGACCAACAAGCAACTCCTGAATTTGCGCATCGCTTAATTCGAAAGCACTTGCGATTTCTGCACTGGCAGAACCCTCATGGCGATTTTTCAGTTCTTTAAATTGCTCCGCGATCTCGGGCAATAGCATTAATCGATCGTTATCCACGAGCAGGTTGATAAAATTCCGCATTTCTTGTGACAACGGAGACTTAACCAATGCGGGGAACAACTGTTTACGTTGATCTTTGCTTAATCTTGGATCGGACATCGCTTCTAACACGTCCGGCACATTTGAAACCTGTGCCAACTCGCTAACAGCCTCAGACCATGCAGCCAAACCGCCCTGGTCTTTTTTGGCCGCAGCAAATAAAGCTTCTGCATATGGGCGGGCAATTGTTGATAATTCAGCCATGATAATCCCGGTTTAAAGCTGTGCTTTAAGTTGATTCAACAACTCAGCATGTGTTTTTGCATTTACCTCACGCTGAAGAATCTTCTCTGCACCTTTAACGGCCAGAGAGGCAACTTCTTCACGCAACCCCTGACGGGCACGTTCCACTTCCAGCTCGGCGTCCTGTTTAGCCTGCGCAAGAATACGGGCGCGTTCAGATTCGGCTTCGCCACGTGCGGCTTCTACAATAGAAGCAGCCTGTTTTTCTGCATCTGCCAGCCTGGCGTGATTTTCTGATTTCGCAGATGCTTCAATCAGACTGATTCGAGCCTGGGCCTGAGCCAAGTCTGCCTTGCCTTTATCGGCAGCGGCCAAACCATCTGCAATTTTCTGACGACGTTCGTCTATTGCCTTTGTAAGTGGCGGCCACACAAATCGCATTGTGAACCATGCCAATACAAAGAAAACGAGCGTCTGGAAAAAGAGCGTCGCGTTTAAATTCACGGTCGTTTCCCTTCTACTATGTTAAGGCTTTGCGATATTACAAAACCCGAAATTTATTGAACTCTGTCATATGCAGACCTTATTTATAAACCATAAGGCCTGCATCTCCATCCAGTTCACACCCCATCAACAGATGGTATAGACGTTTACTGTATTAAGCGCCGAATGGGCTAGCAAACGCGAACAACATAGCGATACCAACACCGATCAGGAAGGCAGCATCGATAAGACCAGCCAACAAGAACATTTTTGTTTGCAATGCATTCATCAATTCTGGTTGACGAGCAGATGCCTCAAGATATTTACCGCCCATGATAGCGATACCGATACACGCTCCGATAGCACCCAAACCGATGATAAACGCGCAAGCAAGAGCAACGAAAGCTGCTGTGGTCATGACAACTCCTTGTGGTTATGAACCTAAAACAAATTTAAAGATGGAAAAAAAACTACTAAAAACAAAGCAAACAGACCAGTTAAAAAATTAAATGATGCAATTTGCAAGAAAAAACATCCCGGAATTGTATGTAAAACCGGGACGTTAAATCTTAATGCCCTTCATGTGCCTGACCGATATAAACCAGTGTCAGCATCATGAAAATGAACGCCTGGAGCAAAATAATCATAATATGGAAAATTGCCCAGATGGAGCCAGCCAGAACATGGCCGACGCCCAATCCAATACTCATTGCATTGAATCCTGTCCATGCACCGCCCAACAGGGCGATGAGCATAAATACAAGTTCGCCGGCAAACATATTACCAAACAACCGCATGGCCAGAGAGACTGTTTTAGCAGCATACTCGATGACGTTTAATGCGAAGTTGGCGGGTGCCAGAATAATTGCACCAATACCACTTGAATGGAAAGGAGCGGTGAACAGATCTTTAACAAAACCACCTGGATTTTTGATTTTGAAGCCGTAATAAATAGACAGCAACAAAACCCCCAGAGACATACCCATAGGCACGTTCAGGTCGGCAGTTGGAAGAATACGATGATAGTACAGAGGGCCTGGTGCATTGGCGTCTCCGGCAAGACCTAGCCAGCCAAGTACCGAAGGAAGCATATCGACAGGGATCAAGTCAAGCACGTTCATGAGCGTGATCCACAAAAATATGGTTAACGCCAATGGGGCAACATATTTACGCGACTCAGTATTGTGAATAATGCTTTTTGCCTGATCGTTGACCATGTCTACGATCATTTCAACAGCACCCTGAAAACGCCCGGGGACACCAGAAGTGGCGTGACGCGCGGCCCTCCAGAGAAAACCAACTACCAGCAAACCCATTGCAACAGACCAGAAGATGGAGTCATAGTTGATAACACCAAAGTCTACAATGTTGGCCTGTCCTTCTCCGACGTTATTGAAATGGACAAGGTGATGCTGAACATAATATGACTGAGGCGAGACATCTGCAGGTGCAGCCATTTGATTCGTACTCCACGATTTGGCAGCCCGTTAGGCTGCAATTACATTCTTTCCCAATGATTGTTACTAGAGCTTTTTAAAAGCCAGTAACAATACATATCCCTTTAATACCGCAACCAGGCCAATTAGCAATGCTGGCCAAACCAGCATGGTTCCGGATAATTTTACTATTAACGCAAGCAAAGCTATGGTTCCCCCGAGTTTGAATGCTTCACCCCAGAAAAACGTCAGCACGCTTGCATTTGAACCGCTATAAAGCTTTATTAACATATGCAGCACAAAAAGCACTGTTGGCACCAGGTAAGCCATGCCGCCGGCCAATGCCGACACTGCCGCAGGAACGCCAGATGCCATCCAGCACAACACCACTACTACTGCCAGCAAACCAAACTGGGCCAGCACTATATTTACAAGCCCTTTGGCAGAGTTTGCATTAAGTCTGGCTTTTTCAGCCTTATTCAGCTTAAGTACGGTGTCTTCAGAACTACCCAAGTACGCGTACTTATTATGTATTGTAGTCATAATAAGGTTTCGCAATATGTCAAGCCTTGAGAGTATAACTTATTTTTTACAGCTTGAGCAAACCTGAATGCATGTTTAATTACATATTTCTGAAGTTTGCCTGACGTTTCTCAATAAATGCGTTCATTCCCTCTTTTTGATCCTGGATTGCAAATGTTGCATGAAATACACGCCTTTCATATTGCAGGCCCTGTTCAAGGGTGGTTTCCTGTGCGGCATTCACACATTGTTTTGCCATCATGACCACAGGCGTTGACAGCGTGGCAATGCCCTGGGCCACCTTGACCACTTCCTCGAGGAAATTCTCAAGGGGCAGGACTCGTGAAACCAGGCCGGCACTTTCCGCCTCTTTTGCGTCCATCATTCTACCAGTCAGGACCATATCCATGGCTTTTGATTTCCCGATAGCCCTCGTCAGTCGTTGTGTACCCCCCAGCCCGGGAATGGTACCCAACTTGATTTCGGGCTGGCCGAATTTGGCGTTGTCGGCCGCAATAATGAAATCACACATCATGGCCAGTTCACAACCACCGCCCAACGCATAACCGGAAACCGCTGCAATCACGGGCTTGCGAATGGCATTTTTAATGGTTTCCCATGGGCCACCAATATAGTTGCTTTTATACACATCCATGTAAGACCAGTCTTTCATGGCTGAAATATCGGCACCTGCGGCAAAGGCTTTTTCATTACCGGTTAGCACAATGGCACCCACATCGTCATTATTTTCCAGTGCCAGCAATGCTTCGCCCAGCGCTTCCATGACTTCGTTGCTAAGTGCGTTAAGTACTTTGGGACGGTTCAAGCTTAATACCCCTACACCGCCATCAATTTTCGTCAATACCAATTGCTCTGACATACTACCCTCCTGTAAGTTGTCGATAATCTGTTTTTTCCTGAGGTATTGTAGCCAGTTTGTTATAGTTACTCTGTCTGAATATATACAAACATTAAAAATCCTGATGAACGAAATTATTTATACCATTACCCCCAAAGATCCTGCCGGCCACCGCTTTTATGTGGAAATTGCCATTCCCGCCCCCAACCCCAAGGGCCAGAAGGTTTCCCTGCCGTCCTGGATTCCCGGCAGTTACCTGATCAGGGATTTTTCCCGCAATATAGAAAGCATCGAGGCCCGCTGTGGCAACAAAAAACTGCGCATTGAAAAAGCCGATAACAACAGCTGGCAAATAGAAGCCTGCCAGGGAACGTTGCATATTACCTACACTGTTTACGCCTGGGACTTATCGGTCCGCAGCGCCCACCTAGATGAAACCCATGGTTTTTTCAATGGCACCAGTGTTTTCCTGCACGTTCACGGCCAGGAAGACCTGCCTTGCCTGCTCAACATTAAAGCGCCTAAAAGCATTAAAAACTGGAAAGTGTATACCAGCCTGCCCGAAGCCAAAAAACACCCCGGCTGCGCCACACGCCACGGCTTTGGCATGTACCTGGCCCCCAACTATGATGCTTTAATAGACCACCCGGTTGAAATGGGCACACCACAAACCATCTCTTTCAAGGTTTGTGGCGCCACGCATGAAATGGTTTTTACCGGCCAGATCCCCAACCTGGACCTGAAACGCATTGCCGCAGACACTGCCCGCATTTGCGAATACCAAATCAAGTTTTTTGAACCCGACACGCATCAAGCCCCTTTCCTGGATTCATCCGACCGCTATGTATTCATGACCATGGTTACCGGCAAAGATTACGGTGGCCTCGAGCATCGCGCCTCTACGGCCTTAATGGCATCGCGCAACGATTTGCCCACCCTTGGAAATCCCGAACAAAGCGAACAATACCGTAATTTCCTGGGTCTGGTCAGCCATGAGTATTTCCATACCTGGCATGTAAAGCGTATTAAGCCTAAAGCATTTGCACCCTATAACCTTTACACTGAAAACCACACCAGCCTGCTATGGGTGTTTGAAGGCTTCACGTCTTATTATGATGACCTGACCCTGTTCAGGGCCGGCCTGCTCACGCAGGAACAATACCTGGCCCAGCTGGGCAAAACCATTGCCAATGTCTCTACCCGGCCAGGACGCTTCAAGCAAAGCGTGGCGCAAAGTTCTTTTGACGCCTGGACCAAGTTTTACAAGCAGGATGAAAACGCCCCCAATGCCATCGTGAGCTACTACAGCAAAGGCGCACTGGTTGCCCTGGGCCTTGACCTGACCATCCGCAACGCCACCCAAAATGAAAAATCACTGGATGACGTGATGAGGCTTTTATGGCAACGCTATGGCCGCGACTTCTTCGGCAAATCCGCCGATGGCCTGAAAGAAGATGAACTGGCTTCAATCATCCAAAGCGCCACCGGGGTTGATGCCAGCGACTACATTGCCCGCTATGCCCATGGCACCGAAGATATCCCCTTAAAAGCACTGCTGGCCGGTCAGAACCTGACATTAAGCTGGAAAAGCAGCAGTAACACACCAACACCATCACTGGATATTCTTACCAAGGTGGCTGGCAATGCTTGCCAGATTGGCAGCGTGATTGAAAATGGCGCAGCCCACAAGGCCGGGTTAAGTGCCGGTGACACCCTGGTGGCCATTGATGGCATTAAGGTAGAGGCGGATAATCTGGATACCCTGTTAAAACGCTATCAGGCAGGGCAAAACATTCTGGTACATGTGTTCAGGCGTGATGAGCTAAGAAGCTTTACCGTACCCCTGAACCCGCCCGTGCTTAACGAGTGCGTGCTGGCGCCAATACCGGCCTAATTAAGCCTGCGCCAACCCGCATACCTGGCACTGCGGGTTTTTATGCACCTGCATCGCGTGCCATTGCATGGTGCGCGCATCAAACTGTAGCAAACGCCCGTCCAGGCCGGCGGGCATGCCAACCAGCAGCTTCAGGGCTTCGGCAGCCTGCATGCTGCCAATAATACCCACCAGCGGGGCAAACACCCCTAAGGTGGCGCAGTTGTCAGGGGCCAGGTTATCTGAAGGATCAAACAGGCAGGCATAACAGGTTGCATCATCATGACGCAGGTCATAAACAGCCACTTGTCCGTCAAAACGGATGGCCGCCCCCGACACCAGCGGTTTTTTCAGGGCCACACAAGCCCGGTTAATATGATGCCGGGTCGTGAAGTTGTCGGTACAGTCAAGCACCACATCAGCATTTTTGGCCAATTCCAGCAAGCCTGGCCCGTCAAGGCGCCGGGCATGGCATTCTATAAGGGGTTCGGGGTTCAGGGCCTGCAAAGCCTGCCGGGCCGATTCCACCTTGGGCTGGCCTATCCGCCCGGTGGTATGCAAAATTTGCCGCTGCAAATTGCTTAATTCCACCTGGTCGTCATCAACCAGCACCAGCTGGCCAACCCCCGCCGCCGCCAGATAAGCGGCTGCCGGAGAACCCAGCCCTCCAACGCCTACCACCAACACCCGTGACGTCATGATTTTCTGCTGGCCTTCAATGCCAATTTCATCCAGCATCAGATGCCGGGCATAACGTAATAACTGCGAATCATCCATTACTTATTCTGCTTTTCACCGCTTTTATCGTTTTTATCGCCAGACTCACTGCCATCATTGCTGTCTGACGGCTTGACCGCTTCCATTTCTTCTTTGCTCAGGCCTTTGGGCTTTTCTTTGGTAATAACCCCCTGATCCACCTTTTTACCGGTTAAATGGTTAAGCGCCTGCTGCAACTGGAAATCTTTATCAGAGCCAAACTCAAACATTTCCTCGGGCTCTTTAAGCACTTTACTGTCCTTGTCCGCCTTAGCCTTATCTTTTGAGCCTGCTTCAGAAACCTGCTCATTGTTCAAGTGATCACTTAAATCGGCCTCTCGGGGGAAGCTGAACAAATCGCCGGTTTTTGTATCGGAAACAATAATATCCGGTTCGATACCGGTGGCCTGTATAGAGCGCCCAAGCGGCGTGTAATAACGGGCGGTGGTTAATTTAATGCCGGTATTATCATCTAATGGCATGACCACCTGTACCGAACCCTTGCCAAAACTGCGGTTACCCATAATGGTGGCACGCTGGTAATCTTGCAAAGCACCTGCCACAATTTCAGAGGCCGAAGCAGAGCCTACGTTAATAAGCACCACCATAGGAACCGTGCGGGTCCAGTCGGGCAGGTTTTTCAGGTAATCGGATTCATCGGGTGCATATTCTGAAGGCACTGCCAGATAACGCTGCATTTCCTGCTCTCGGGCCTTGGTTGAAACCACCAGTTTACTGGGCTCGATAAAAGCAGCGGAAACCCCAATGGCTGCATTAAGCAAACCACCAGGGTCATTACGCAAATCAAGCACCAGCCCTTTCGGGGGCTTACCTTTACCCAAATCGCTCAAGTGCTGGGCCAGGTCGGCCCCGGTACGCTCCTGAAACTGGGAAACACGCACATAAGCAATATCATCGGGCAAGCGTTTACTGCGTACGCTGCGAATCTGGATAATGTCCCGGACAATTGTAAAATCCAGGGGCTCTGCCGAAGAGGATCTTTTAACCGTCAGGACAATTTCACTACCCGGCTCTCCACGCAACTGCTTGATAACATCATTCAAGGGCTTGCCTTCGGTGCTTTCTCCATTGATTTTTATAATCAGGTCACCGGGCATAATACCGGCCTTGGCCGCCGGCGTATCTTCAATGGGCGCAATAATTTTAACCAAGCCTTGCTCGACACCGATTTCTATACCCAATCCACCAAACTCACCATCGGTAGATTCTTTCATTTCCTCGAACTCTTCCTCATCGAGGAAAGAAGAATGCGGATCCAGGTCGTTGACCATGCCTTTAATGGCTGATGCAATAAGCGCCTGGCTTGAAACCGGTTCAACATAATTGTTTTTAACGGCGGCAAAGACCCGCGCAAAACGCTGCAACTCTTCATAAGGAAGCTCATGCGATACCTTTTGCGCCCCTGCAGGCATGGCTGCCGTCAACAGTAATCCTGCCGCAACCGTGTAACTGACCAATCGTTTTCTACTTGTCACAAGACACTCCTGCCCGCAATCGAATAAAGTTTCAGTGTATGTAAGTAATGGATGCCCTGGCAATACTATCTTGATAACCAGTTTAATGGGTCTACCGGCGTGGAACCATTACGTATTTCAAAGTATAAGGCAGGATCTACCTGGCCACCGGTTGCCCCTACACGGGCAATGGTTTGTCCGGCACGAACGTTATCGCCCACACTGCCCGATACACTTTGATTATATCCATACACACTCATATAGTTATTGCCATGATCAATAATGACCAAATTACCAAATCCGCGCACCCAGGCTGAAAACACCAGCTGGCCGCTGGCAACCGCCCGCACGGGCGTACCTTCATTGGCGCTGATGAGTATACCCCGCCATACCCCACCGGTATCGGGCCGGGTGGTACCAAAACGCCCCTGCAAGGCACCTCGCACCGGCCAGGGCGCCCCTTTTTGCAAACCGCTCGCCCCCGCTTTGGCCTGGGCCGCAGCCCGACGTTCATCTTCGCGGGCCTTTTGTGCCAGCAAGGCGGCCTGTTCTTCTTTTTCTTTTTTAATCCTTGCCTTGGCCCGTTCAATTTCAGCATTTTCAGCCTGTTGCCGGGCCTGGGCAAGTTGCTGGCGAGCCTGTTCGGTTTGCTGCAGGGCACTTTGCACCTGTTGCCGGGCCTGCTGCCGCTGGCGCTCATCTTGTGCCTGCACAACCTGCTGCTGCGCCTGGCTTAACGCCCGGGTTTGCTGTTCCTGGTTAACCACGGCACTTTGTAATACCACATAAGCCAGCTCTGTTTGTGTTTCGGCCTGTTTGGCCACAATAGAGGCCCTTGCCGCCTGTTCCCGGGCCCGGGCTGCTTCCTCTTCTTTCTGGCGTAACGCGGCGCGACGTTTTTCTGCATCGGCTTTTTGCTGAACAAGCCTTGCCCGCCGGGCTTGTTCCAGCTGCCTGGAAATGTTTTTCTGGATATCGCCAATCAGGCTGTTAAGTCGTTTTTCATCTTGTGCCAGCTTGCTGGCCTGTGAACGTCTGCCTGCCAGGTCTTTTTCTATTTTTTTTAATACCGCGGCATGTTTTGTCTGCTCGGCCTCAAGCTCTTTCTTGCCAACCCGGGTTTGCTCGGCCAGCCGCTTAATGGTTTTCTGGTGATCCGCTGTTTTTTTCTTCAGCTTATCAAGATGGGTGATTTCAGCCTCTAGTTGCTGGACCAGCTCAACCCGGGCTTTGGACACATAACCCAGATAAGTCAGATCCCGGCCAATTTTCTGGGCATCTTCTCCGGACAGCAAGGCTGCCCAAGGTGACAGCCCGCTGGTATATTGCGTACGTAATTGTACCGCCAGCTCTTCGCGACGCAGCGCCATGATTTTTTGCTGCCTATCCTGCTGTTTGCGCAATTCACCCCATTCTTTTTTTGCCCGTTCGCCCTGTTCCTGCAAATCGTCAAGCCGCGCATTGATTTTGGAAATTTCCGATTCGGATTTTCGCAGTTCTTCAGTGACGTCTTTTTTATCCGATTCCTGCGCCTGGATTTTTTTGTGGATATCTTCTATCCGGTTTTGCAGGTGGGCTTTCTGCTTTTCAGCCGCTTTTTGCTGCTCGCTTAATGCAGCGACAGGCTGGGCCATAATAAGCGACCCAACACCTGACAGCGCAAACAGGAAAACAGCCATCGCCCACCTGTTCACATTAATCCTTTTGCGCTTTACCTTGGGCAGCCACCGCCGCCACCGCAGCGGCAATCGCCTCTTGGTCGCCCAGATAATAGTGACGGATGGGCTTGAGATTTTCGTCAAGCTCATACACCAGCGGTTGGCCAGTTGGGATATTCAAATTAACGATATCGTCATCGGAAATACCGTCAAGATGCTTGATTAATGCACGCAAGCTGTTGCCATGAGCGGCAATTAACACATTTTTACCGGCCTTGATGGCAGGTGCAATAGAGTCATTCCATACTGGCAAAACACGGGCAACGGTATCTTTCAGGCATTCGGTGCCCGGTAGCTGTTCAGCGGGAATACGTGCATAGCGGGCATCAAAACGGGGGTGACGCTCGTCGTCTATATCCAGGGGGTTGGGTGCGATAGCATAAGCACGACGCCATACCAGCACTTGTTCATCACCGTACTTCGCAGCAGTTTCGGCTTTATTAAGGCCCTGCAGGTTGCCATAATGACGTTCGTTCAGACGCCAGTTCAGGTGAATGGGTGTATGCATGGCATCCATCGCATCCAGGGCAATCCACAACGTGCGAATGGCCCGTTTCAACACAGACGCATAAGCCACATCAAACGAAAACCCTTCCTGCTTAAGCAGTTCGCCAGCTTGCCACGCCTGCTGGCGGCCAAGATCGGTCAGGTCAACATCGGTCCAACCCGTAAAACGGTTTTCAAGATTCCACTGGCTTTCACCATGACGCATTAATACGATTTTGTACATATTATGAGCTCTTTTCCACTAAATTAAGAAATAAACAATTCAATACCCAAACAATTTTCCATTATTTTAGCGAAGTCTTATCTCTATTTGTCCAGCTATTTTATAATCTGACAATTAAGCTTGAAAAAAGCACACCTACAGGATCAGACGTGGATTTTCTTTTTTACCAAAATACCATTTATTTTTTAGCTTTTGCCCTGGTAGCAGGCATCATGCTGGCCATTCCCAATTTGCGTAAAGGCGGCTTTGGCAGCCAGGGGATCAGCTCAATAAGCACCAAGGAAGCCGTGCAAATGGCCAATAAATCAGCGGCCATTTTCATTGACATCCGTTCTGCTGAAGAATACAAAAACGGTTCCATTACCCAGGCCCGCAATATCCCTATCGACGAACTCGAAGAGAAAACGGCTTCGCTGTCCAAAAGCAAGCCAATTATCCTGGTCTGCAATATGGGGCGCCTGGCGCAAAAAGCGGCTACCTCCCTGAAAAAACTCAATTTCGAAGAAGTTCATGTTCTTTCGGGTGGCATTTCCGCCTGGACCCAGGACGGCCTGCCCCTTAAAAAACATACCGCTGCCGCCCCTCGCAAACATAACCGTTAACTATTTACACCGCAAAAATACCATGAAAAAAGTCACTATGTTCTCCAAGGCAACCTGCCCCTATTGCATCCGTGCCCAAAAACTGCTCACCGAGCGTGGCGTAACAAATCTGGAAATAATCAGCATTGACACCAACCGCGAACTACGGGCTGTTATGATTGAGCGCACCGGACGCACCACTGTCCCCCAGATCTTTATCGGGGAAAAACACGTTGGTGGTTGTGATGACCTGATGGCGCTTGACCGCGCCGGTGAATTGACTGCGCTGTTGGCCGACTAAGCCATCAGCGCAATTTAACGTTTAACCTTCTTACCTAGGAAACTAGCATGGCCCAAGAGCAACAAGCAGAAAACACCAATCCCGCATTCAATTTGCAACGCGTCTACCTGAAAGACCTGTCTCTGGAAATGCCCAACTCACCCCAGATTTTTCTTGAGCAGGAAACCCCCGAGGTGGAAATCTCCCTGAACGTGGGCGGTCAACGTCTGGCCGAAACCATTTTTGAAGCCAGCGTACGCGCAACCGTCACCACCAAAATCGGTGACAAGGTTCTGTATCTGGTTGAAGCTACACAGGCAGGTATTTTTGAAATTGCCAATGTCCCTGAAGAACAGTTTGACCCGCTTTTGGGCATTGTTTGCCCAACTATGTTGTTCCCTTACCTGCGTGCCAATATTGCCGATGCCATCAACCGTACCTCATTGCCACCCTTGCATCTGGCAGAAGTAAACTTCCAGGCCCTGTACGAACAGCGCGCCCAGGAAGCACAACAGCAGGCACAGCAAAACAGTGCCGCCCCTGAAGACTCAGGTATCATTCTGCCTCCTGGCACAACCCGTCAGTAAGCAGGTTCGCATGTCACTTCCCGGCACTTCGCTTCATGTACTGGTTATAGGTGCGGGTAGCTGGGGAACCGCATTGGCTGCCTCGGCAGCCAATAATACCCCCACCTTGCTGCTGGCCCGTGATGAAGCCGTTTCTTTGGATATCAACACCCGGCACCGCAATACCAAATACCTGGGCGACCTTCCCTTGCCCCACCGCTTGCAAAGCACCACCTGTCTTGAACAGGCCCTTGCCCATTTGCAAGGCAGCGCCCAACCGCAAAGGTTAATCATACTTGGCGTGCCTGTCATGGCCATGCGCAGCACCTGCGAGACCTGGCTGCCACTGCTGCAAGCATCCAACCTGGCCAATACTCCTGTTGTCTGGACCTGCAAGGGTTTTGAACAAAACAGCGGGCAATTGCCACACGAAATCGTGTATTCTGTTTTTGGCAATCAAATACCCAATACCGGTGTTTTATCGGGGCCTTCCTTTGCCAAAGAAGTCACCCGTAACCTGCCTGTAGCCCTTACCGTTGCCAGCCATAACGAGATAACCGTACAAAACACCACGGCCGCCCTGCATGCCAATAACACACGCATCTATGCCAGCAACGATGTTATTGGCGTGGAAGTAGGCGGCGCACTTAAAAACGTCATGGCCATTGCCTGCGGCATTTCAGACGGTCTTGAACTGGGCGCCAATGCCCGTGCCGCGCTAATTACCCGCGGCCTGGCTGAAATTACCCGCCTGGGTATTGCCCTGGGCGGGCAAGCCGCCACCTTTTCAGGCCTTACCGGTCTGGGTGACCTGGTATTAACCGCCACGGGCGATCTGTCCCGCAACCGCCAGGTTGGTCTTGCCCTGGGACAAGGACAATCACTGGACAGCATTCTGGCTGCAGGCATGACTGCCGAAGGCGTACGCTGCGCCCGTGACGCCCTGAACCGCGCCACAGCCCTGAATATCGACATGCCCATTACCAAAGCGGTTTGCGATGTCCTGTTCAATGCCACTCCCCCCCTGCAGGCGGTTTCAAACCTGCTGGCGCGCGAAGCCAAAGCCGAGTGGCCGGCTGAGTAAGCCAGCGATTCTCAGGCATCAGCCCCTTCAAAGCATCTGATCGGCGGGAATACTTAACTGAATCACGGTTCCACTTGAATCACTTTGGGTCACTTGCAGTGGCCATTGCAAACGCTCGGACATCAAGGTCACGATATACAGCCCCAGGCCATTCAGGGAAGAACTGCCCGGCATCACTTCCATTTCCTTACTCAGGATGGCTTTTTGCCCGGCGCTAAACCCGGTACCCCTATCCTTTATCTGGATCAGGCCTTTGCCCAGCGTAATATCAATTTCCTTTTGCGTATGTTGCAAGGCATTCTGGATCAGGTTGCGCAACAGCATTTTAACCAGGACAGAATCGGTCCTGAGCATGCTTTTGTCTATGACTGTTAAGCGCACCCTGGTCTGAACCCTGAATAAATTATTCAGGTCATCCAGGACTTCTTCCACCAACGCAGTCAGGGAAATCACTTCTGTAACGGGAGAAACATCAGACTGGTTGCGCGACAGCTTGAGCAAAACCTCTACATTACTTCTCATCTCGGTACAGGCATTGCGCATACGGGCTACCGTTGCCAAATCATTAGGCTTGAGTTGCCCGCGCATTTCCAGGATATCCAGGGCCCCGGACATCACGGCAACCGGCGTGCGCAACTCATGGCTGGCCAGGCTTAACAGCGACTGTTCCCTTCGCACATAAGATTCAAGTTCGCCCAGAAAACGGTTAAAGGTTACGGCAATGGAATGCAATTCACTATCGGTGTAATTAACCGGAATACGTGGCATTTGTGAACCTACCGGCACTTCGCTGATTTGCTCTGACAGTTGCTGCAAAGGATCAACAATCCGCCGGCTGCTTAAGGTAGCCATCCACAGTCCCAGGCCAATAATCACCAAGGTCATGACACCCAGCGCGATACTGAAAAGGAATTCGCGATCTTCAAAATGGGTAATATCCTTGGCGATATACACGACCCCTTTGGGTAAAACGGCAATATTGACCAGATACGTATTCTTACCCTGCTTGATCTCATCAGAGAAGCCCAACGGCAAACCCTTAAAAACCTCGGGCATTTGCGCCGGAGTTGCCAGCCCCTGGGGCACAAACACCAGCTGCTGGTTAAATCCCTCCCAAACAAACAGTTCGGAATCGTCGCGATTTTGAAGAATAAAATCCAGTTCCTGTTCAAATTCAACCTGCAGCATGGTTCGCTCAAGGTCTTCATTAACTTCCAGCACCATCACCACCATCACCGCAATACATGCCATACTCACCAGCAATATGGCACGGTGAATGCGTCGTGAAATGGATTTCATTGCCCTGCCTGTGCCGGTGGGGTTAGTCGATAACCGCGCCCATGCATGGTCTTGATCATGGAAAACCCAAAGGTATCCTGCAATAATTTACGCAATGTATACACATGCGTGCGCAAGGTGTTCATATCCACCTCTTTTTCTCCCCAGATTCGTTCTTGCAACTGTTCATAAGACAGAAAACCCGGATAAGCTTTAATCAGCGCTTCAAAAATACGTGCCATGGTGCCACTTAACTCAAGGGAACCGTTATGATCCACCTGCACCGTGAGTTTGCCCGGATCGAAACGGATGCCGGGCACTTCTATGCCCGTGGTTTTGCCCATGCCCTCTTTGCGACGGTACAGGGCATTGACCCGAAGCTGCAGCTCGCGAAGGTCAAACGGTTTGACCAGATAGTCATCGGCACCCGCCCGAAACCCCTCTTCCTTATCTTTGAGCTGGTCTTTGGCGGTCATCATGATAACCGGTGTCGTGCATTGGATATCGTGCCTGATCCGGTGGCAAATTTCAAACCCCGACAAGCCGGGCAGCATCACGTCCAGCACGATGACATCATATTCACGGGTGGCAATCAGGTGCAGTGCCGTTAAACCGTCCGGGGCGAAATCCAGTACATAATGCGTATTATCAAAATACTCGAACAAGTTCTCGGCAAGCCCGACATGGTCCTCTACAACCAACATGCGAATGGGCTTTGTAGATATATTCATGCAATTTCAGAAAAATAAAAAAATTAGTTTGCCATTATGGACAGGACCACTGGTGCAAGGCCTGGACGAGTTTCATACAAAATATAACGCTTGTTTTCGTAACGCTTTTGTACCGGTACACTTAGCTCATGGAAAACCTCAGCCAGATGTTTTTTGGGTATCGCCAGCAACAAAGGCAATGTACTGTTATCCAGTTTGGCAGAAACCTCATTAATCTTCAACAACTCTGCTGCTCCGCCCGAATAAAACCGGGCCGAAAACGGACGCTCGTCAACATAATAAACAAGTGAATGGGCCTGCGCCTGCTGCGATGCAAAATGAATCAGACCCTTTTCCGTTTTAAAGTGATTAGGACTGACATAGGCAAACAGACTGAGCAAAACCAGCACCAGCGGCACAACCGCAGCCATCCAGCGGGTATTTACGGCACACCGCCACTGGCTACCTTCCACCCACTTGCGCCAGCCAAACGCCAGCAATAGGCTGAACGCCCCAAGGCAAGGCAAAAGATAGGTCCAGAGAATATTGCCCGAAAAGGTGAAAAACAAAGGGGTAAATAAAGCCCAGGCCAACAAATACGATATATTGGCAGAAATGACAGCCTGCCTGATCGTGTTACACCCGCCTTTTTTCAACAGGGTGAGCAGCAGCAGGCCTATCCCAAACAAACCCCATGGAAAAGTAGCCTGTAACCAATACCACCAGATAGTGCCATGCGTTTTTTCATGAGCAGTACCATACAAATCCCCCTGCCATCCCGGGTCTACAAAACGCAGGAAATGTTCACCCACTATAAAATAATCCAGAAACCCCGGGGTCTTGATTTCTGTCATCACGTACCACGGCAGGCTAAGTAACGCTGTTAACAGCAAACCCCGCGTCCAGGGCAAGGCCCTGACATAAACCATCCGGCCTCTGTCTGGCAACAGCCATAACAGCAGCGGGCCGACAACCAGAACCAGGGCCAAAGGCCCTTTGGCCAACAAGCCAATAGCCAGGCCCACAAAAAAGCCATAACGCCAGAACAGGGTCGGGAATTGCCGAGCCATCATGAAAGCAGTCATGCTAAAGGTCGTACCCAGCACCAGAAACGGATCGGTCAGCACCGCACCCGACGTGATATACACCAGGGCACAGGAACTGTAAATAATCGCCGTCCACTGGGCCAGCCGCTTGTCAAAAAAAGCCCGGGTAAAGGCAAGCAGAAGCCCCACCGTGGCCACCATGCTTAGCCATGACGGGAAGCGCACCGCAAACTCATTAACACCCAGGAGCCTGAAAGACACGGCCTGTGCCCAGAACGACAGCGGCGGCTTGCCCCAGAAGGGCTTGCCCGGTTCAAACCAGGGGGTAATCCAGTCACCGTTTTGTGCCATCAAACGGGCAATTTCGGCATAGCGGGGTTCAGACGTATCAGACAGCGGCATTAAGGCCATACTTATCAGGGGCAAGCACAATAAAACGCCCACCACCCACCATAAATCAATCCTGCGAGTCATTTTATTTTCCTTTTACAACCATCCACTCGCGAACCGCTTCTTCTTGCCGGTTCACTGCTGACTGATTCATCGCATTGGCATTATCCACCACCGTTTCCCAGGCCTGCCCTTGATTTTTCCGCAGGACGTCCCGGATCAGATAAACCGGACGTTGCTTGGCTTCAAAGTAAGTTTTTCCCACATACTCGCCCAACAACCCAATGGAAATTAACTGGACGCCACCCAAAAAAGTAATCATGGATATTAACGAGGGATAGCCTTGAACCGGCTCGCCCAGCACCATGGTTTTGGCCACAATCCACAGGGCAAATAAAATACCCGCCAACGCAGTCAAAATACCGGCAACCATCGTCAGGCGTAAAGGCGCCACTGAAAAAGAGGTAATTCCCTCAAAAGCCAGCTTCATCAGACCGGGATAATCCCACTTGCTGGTCCCCGCCGCACGGGGCATGCGGTCATAGTCAATTACCTTGGTAGGCATGCCAATCCAGGCAAACAGCCCCTTCATGTAACGATTGCGTTCGCCCAGCTGGCTCATGGCATTAACCGCCTTGCGGCTCAGCAAACGGAAATCACCGGTATCCTCAGGAATCTCAACCTCACTGATACGGTTCAGCAAACGATAAAAACCATGGGCGGAAAATTTCTTGAACCAGCTTTCACCCGCCCGTGAGCGACGTTTCATGCTAACCACATCAGCCCCCTCACGCCATGCCTGCAGCATTTGCGGAATCAACACCGGCGGATCCTGCAAATCGGCATCCATAATAATAATGGCCTGCCCCTCGGCGTATGCCAAACCGGCGGTCAAGGCAGCTTCCTTGCCAAAATTGCGGCTTAGGCGAACCAGCTTCAAGTGCTCATCCCAAGTGGCGCGTTCGGCCAGGAAATGCCCCGATCCATCGCGACTGCCATCATCCACCATCACCAGCTCATAACTAATCTGCAGCGGCTCCAGAATAGTGGCCAGCTGGGGGAACAGTAACGGCAACATCTGCCGCTCGTTATAAACAGGAATCACGATGGATAAGGTCAGGCCTTTTTCAGCCTGAAACAAGGATGTCCCGTTTTCTTGCATTGCATTCATTGACAGCACCTGCTTTCATATTTTGAACATGACAGGCGCAAGAATACGTCTTGCCGCAACAAGGAAACATCAAGCAAAAATCAAGCAAATATCAAAAAAACACGTTGGTAAACGTGTTTTAGGTTTGAACTTTTATATCTCGTTCTGTTATGTCCGGTTCAACTTATGTCCGGCTCAATGTTGTGATTTTCTTCCACCAATGGAGCTCAGGGAAATATGCGTCTCGCCGGCTGCCGTTTTGTGCACGGCACTTTTCCAGGCATGGCCATAAGCCACTTCAAGGCTTAAGTGCAGTTTGCCATCGGGTTGACGCTGCTGCTCAAGAGCATCACACAGGCGCTGGTACCACTGGCGACCAACCAGCCCGTTATGGCGGCCAATGGTTGGATTTCCACCAAGGGCCGCCACATCTGCCAGCAGTTTTTGCGGGCTTTGGTAGGTCAGCGTAATCACTTCCTGGTCCATAACCGGATCCACAAAACCGTGCTCCAGCAAGATATCGCCAAAATCATGCATATCAACAAAAGACACGGTTTTAGTCTGGATACCGGCGGTTTCAATAGCCTGACGCAACTGAATGAACGTGCCGGGGCCCAAACAGGAAAACATGCAAATGCCGCCAACCTGTATCACCCGCCGCCATTCGGCAATGACCTTATGCGGTTCGGGGTGCCAATGCAGGGCCATATTGGACCAGACCAGGCCGGTTGATTCAGCCGCCAGCGGCATGGCCGCCAAATCGGCCAGATGGAATGCATCCTGGCTTTTGCGACCCAGTTTTGAGATCCATGCCTGCATGCCCTTGGGCAAATATGTTTTTTTACAGTGCTCGATAAATGCAGGGCAACTGTCCACCCCAAGCAGGCGGGCTTTCGGGAACCGTTCACCAAGCGCTTCAAGCGAATGCCCCGGACCACAGCCAGCATCAACCACCGTTTCAGGATTAAGGCGGATATAACTTAAGCGCCCAATCATGCGGCGGCTGATTTCATCATAAAAAAAACGGGAATCTTCCAATAAACCACGACGGGAAAATTGCTGGATAACGTGTGCGGAATTGATGGGCAAAACCTGGGGGGAATAAATAGCCTGGGACATTGAGATCACTGACGTATTGTTAATACGGCCAGAAAATGATTTGATAAGCCCATATTGTAAATAAGACTTACCCGATTCTGTGCAAAACCCTTACGAAAACAAAAGATTAGGCTGGCTTGCCAAGCAGGCCAAACAGCTGGCCAGCCGCTTAACGCTTGCCTTGCCAGGCACCTGCCCCTTATGCGGCACAAGCTGCACGGGTGAAAGATTCTGTCCCGACTGCCGCAACGATATTTTGCACTCCATGCAAAACCATCCCTATCGGTGCGCCCACTGTTGTCTGGCCCTGCCAAACCAGGCCCCCTGCCCCGACTGTCGCGAACAGGCGCTTCATACCGGAAAAATAACGGTTGCCTTTGATTATGTGCATCCACTGGACAGCCTGGTGTTGCGCTACAAAAACGGCCGACAACTTGATCTGGCGCCGGCTTTTGCCGAGTTGCTATACCAACAGTTGCAACACCAGGACGTGTTGCCGCTTGCCAACACCTGCCTGATCCCTATTCCGGGCAGCCGGCAGTCACTGTCCCGGCGTGGTTTCAATCCGGCGGCAGAGTTTGCACAACAGCTTGGAAAAAAACTACAATTACCCGTTGAACATTTTGTTCTGCACCGCCATGACCAGCATCTGAAGCAATCCAGCCTGTCCCGTCACGCCCGTCGTGCAGCTGCTGCCGGTTTATATTATTGTTCGCGCCGCCTGGACATACCCCATGCCATTCTGGTTGACGATATAGTCACCACCTGCAGCACCATTGACAGTGCCGCTCGTGCCTTGCTGGCCGCCGGTGTGCAGCAGGTGGATGCCCTGGCCATTGCCCGCACACCCCCCAAACATTTTTAAGCAATCGCATGTTTCATATTATTCTTGTTTCACCCGAAATTCCCGCCAATACCGGCAATATCATTCGCCTGGCTGCCAACACCGGCATCCAGCTGCACCTGGTTAAACCACTGGGCTTTATGCTAGACGACAAACGTTTGCGCCGTGCCGGGCTGGACTATCATGAGTGGGCCGATATCAACGTTCACGACACGCTACCCGAAGCCATCGCATCTACCGGCGCGGCAAGCGGCCATATTTTTGCCATTTCCACCAAAGGCCAACGCCACATTGGCAACATTAGCATTGCCGATGGAGATGTATTTGTTTTTGGCCGGGAAACCGCCGGGCTCAAGCCCGAAGAATGGGACACCATTGGCATTGAAAATGCCGTGCGCCTGCCCATGCGCCCCGACTCACGCAGCCTGAACCTGTCCAATGCGGTTGCCATTACGGTTTACGAAGCATGGCGTCACATCGGCTATGCCGGAAGCATCTGAACTTAACGGCGCCAGAACCCGGGCGTGAAAATAACCAGTACGGTGAACAGTTCCAAACGCCCGATTAGCATGGCCAGAGTACATACCCAGATCTGGAAGTCGGACAAGGCGCTGTAGTTGCCCATGGGCCCGACACTGCCCAGCCCGGGGCCAATATTATTAAGACTGGCAAAAATAGCGGAAAACGCCGTGGTGGATTCAAGGCCCGACAACAGCATGACGGCGGAAAGCGCCATTAAGGTCAGGGCATACACCAACATGAAAACCATGATGGACATAATGACCCCCTGATCAATAATACGCGCGCCCAGCCTGACCGGGAACACCGCATGCGGATGCAATATATGACGGATTTCAGTGCGGATCTGCTTGATCACCAAAATCAGGCGGATCATTTTGATGCCGCCACCGGTAGAACCCGACGAAGTGGCACACGCCCCCAGCAATAACATGACAATCGGCAAAAACAGCGGCCACTGCAGGTAATCCACATTGGAAAAACCGGTAGTCGTTGCCACGGAAATAGTATTGAACATGCCATACCGGAACGCGTCAGCCAGACTGCCGTATTCGTGAGAAAAGAACAGGTAAAGGCTGATTAGTGCACCACTGAGCAGCACCAGACGCAAGAACGGAATCGTTTCGGGACAGGCCCGGTAAATAGACAAATCACGATTGCGGATAACCTTGAAATGGGTGGCAAAGTTAATACCGGCAAATAGCATAAACACCATCGCCACCATTTCTGCTGCTTGCGAATTGATATCGACAAAGCCGCCACTGTAAGTGGAAAAGCCCCCCAGCCCCATGGTAGATGCGGTATGGCACCAGGCATCAAACCAGTTCAGGCCAACCAGGCGATAAGCAATCAGGCACAATAGCGAAGCCGAGAAATAAATGCCATACAACACCTTGGCGGTACCGGCAATACGGGGGGTTAATTTTTCTTCTTTCATGGGCCCCGGAATCTCGCCGCGCATGACCTGATGCCCACCTACCCCCAACATGGGTAAAATAGCCACCGCCAGCACCAAAATACCCATGCCACCAAACCATACCAGCGTATGCCGCCAAAGATTAAGGGATTCAGGTAATTTTGTGACATCGGGCAATACCGAAGCACCGGTGGTAGTTAACCCAGACATGGCCTCGTAATAGGCATGGGTAAACGACAGCGCCACACCAACATGGCTGGCTTCAAGCATTAAAGGCAGCGCTGCCAGCAGGGGGAATACCGTCCACACCAGAAATACCAGCAGCAGCCCGTCACGCGGGCGCAACTCACGACGAAACGGGTAAGTTAGCAACCAAAGCAACAGACCGCTGCCAGCCGCCAGCATAAAGCTGGTCAGAATACTTTGATCGGCCCCATCCTGAAACAGCCGTGAAAAAAAATAAGGGAACAGCAAGGTGAGTGAGAACACCACCATCGTCAAACCAAGCGCATGCAAGACATTCAGGATACTGCGCATTCCATTTCCTAGACAAACATGGCCGAAACCTGAAACATTTTTTCAACTTTTTTCATGGTTTCACGATTGGCCGCATAAACAATGACGTGGTCTGACTGGCGAATCACGGTATCGGGCTCGGGCATGATTAAATAACCTTCGCGGAAAATAACCGCCAGTGTTGAGGATTTTGGAAACTGAATATCCTTGACCGAACGATCGACCATTTTTGAGCTGCGGATATCACCCAGCACCTCAAATTCAATCACCTCGGCGGCACCGCGACGCAAACGGTGACCGGCCACCACCGCCCCCTGGCGTACATCGCGCAGCAAGGCGCCAATGGTGGCCTGTGCGGGCGACACCGCGATATCGATCATGCTGCCCTGCATAAGTTCGCCATAAGCCTGCCGCGAGATAAGGGCAATCACCTTGCGGGCCCCCAAACGCTTGGCCAATAAGGAAGACATGATGTTATCTTCATCATCGTTGGTTAAGGCCAACCAGGTGTCCATGTCGGCAATATTCTCACTTTCCAGCAAGGACTCATCGGTTCCGTTGCCATGCAATACCAGCACGTTTTCGGGCAGCATGGAAGCCAGCCACTCGCAACGCGCCTTATTGCTTTCAATAATACGGATATTGTAATTATCTTCGGCCAGCTCTTTGGCCAGCCGATAACCAATATTGCCACCACCGGCAATCATGATAGAACGGATGCGTTTTTTTTCTTTATGAAAAGAAGCGATACTTTCACGGGCCTGCCGGGTATCTATGGCCAGCACCAGTTCATCATTGACCCGAATGGCACCAACCTGGTTCATGGGAATGGAAACCTCGCCCCGCATGACCTCTAGGATACGGGTATTCAGGTTGGGCAGGTTCAGGTGCGTTGCATCGATATGATGGCCAATTAAGGAGCTTTTACGCCCTACTTTTAGAATGACCACACTAACCCGGCCCTGCGCAAATTCCACCACCTGCAAGGCCTCGGGAAACTCGATCAGGCTATAAAGATACTGCGTAACGCTTTTTTCGGGACTGATAATGAAATCAACCCCAAAGCTTTCAGCCAGCAAGGTTTCATTGTCGGAATAAGACTGCCCCCTGACCCTGACAATGCGGCGGGGGATATTGAAAACATCACGGGCAATGGCACACGCCACCAGATTAGCCGCATCGGTGGCGGCACAAGCCACCAGAAGATCGGTATCATCGGCGCCGGCTTCTTCAAGCACATCGGGCAATGAGCCATCACCCAACACGCAGCGCAAATCGAAGCGCTCTTGCAAGTAGGTCAGCCGATCGGGGTTGGTATCAACCACCGTGATGTCATTTTGTTCTGACACCAGGTTTTCGGCCACACTGGAACCTACGCGCCCTGCCCCGATGATGAGGATCTTCATGGAAAAAGACGAAAACTAGGCGTTGCGCTTGCGGGATGAGTCGATACCCAGCTGGCGCAGTTTGCGGTACAGGTGGGTGCGTTCAAGCCCGGTTTTTTCTGAAATGCGTGTCATGCTGTGGTTTTCTCGAACCAGATGGTATTCAAAATAAACCCGTTCGAACTCATCCCGTGCATCGCGCAAAGGCTGATCAAGGGTAATATTACCCAACATGGAACCCTGTGGCTGCGGCGCGGCATTGGCTGCCGGTGCAGCGGCTGCGGCCGCAACAGTAGCTGGCGCAGCGGCAAAAGCCGGGGTTGCCGCTACTTTTGTTGCGGCAGGAGCAGGCCGTGCAGCAGGTACCATACCGGCAGAAGCCAATACCTGTTTGGCATGCGGACGCGCCAGGCCAGACTGGACCGTTTTAAGCAGCTTTTGCAAGGTAATGGGCTTTTCAAGAAAATCCATGGCGCCAATGCGGGTTGCCTCTACGGCGGTATCAACCGTAGCATGTCCACTCATCATAATGACCGGCATATCCAGCAATCCCTGTGAGCCCCATTCTTTTAGCAGACTGACCCCATCGGTATCGGGCATCCAGATATCAAGCAAGACCAGGTCTGGCCGGTATCTCAGGCGCGCGGCACGCGCCTGGGAAGCATTTTCAGCGAGTTCCACCGTATGACCTTCGTCATACAAAATTTCAGAAAGAAGCTCACGAATTCCAATTTCATCGTCTACCACCAGTATTCTGGCCATATGTAGTCACCTATTACTAACGTACATCAGTACTATTATTTAAATCTGATTAATCGAATTATAACCATCAGGACATGGTTTTTTGCTTTTCTTCACAAGTCGCGTGAGTAAAATCGAGATGCGGGCGCCACCTTCCTTGCGATTTGAAATATCAATCTTGCCCCCATGTTCTTCGATTATTTTACGAACAATTGCCAATCCAAGACCCGTGCCATGCACTTTGGTCGTTACGTATGGCTCAAAAGCATTCTGTAAAACCTGTGAGGTAAATCCACAGCCCCGATCCTCGAGCATTATTCTAACCGCTTCACCTTCTTCAGTGGCTCCCGTTGCAACTTTTGTGAGCATGGTCTGAATGGTAATGCCTGGTTCGTCCCCGTCAAGTTCGATATCAACCATGGCATCACGGGAGTTAGCCATCAAATTATTCAGCACCTGACGCAACTGGGTCGAATCAGCCTCGACCTCTGGCAGCATGGCATCCAGTTTCAGACCTATCCGCCGGTTAAGCGGTTCTTCAACATGATTTCCTTCAGGGTCCCAGCCATACAGCAATGCAAGATCCGTTATTAAAGCATTTATATTAACGTGTTGCATCTGTGCAGGCGGTGTTCGGGCATATTCGCGGAAATCATCCACCATTTTTTTCAGGGAGGTCACCTGGTTCACAATCGTATTGGTTGAACGAATCAACATATTTGCGTCGGCCTCTTCCAGTTTGTCAGTCAACTTCATGGCCAGCCTTTCGGCCGACAACTGAATAGGCGTTAGCGGATTCTTGATTTCATGGGCCAGCCTGCGTGCCACCTCTCCCCAGGCGACCGCACGATTGGCGGAAATAACTTCTGAAATATCATCAAAAACCACCACATAACCCGTTTGCCGGCCATCTACCCGAAGCCGCGTGCCACGCATCAAAAGTGTGACCTTTTTCTGGTCGTCGCCAGATTCCACACCAATAATAATTTCTATTTGTTCTTGCCAATAATGGCGCCCCGAACCCACCGCCGCATGATTGGAAAATGCCTTGCGGATATCCTGCGTAAATTCAATCAGGTTATCCACCACCTCTAGCGGCCGGCCTGGCACCGAGCGCAAGTCTTCATTCAGGATAGTCTGTGCGCCTTTGTTCACAGTGGTTACGTTAAACCGTGCATCAAATACGATCACCCCCGATGACAACCCTTCCATCACGCTTTCCAGATATACATTGGAACGCTCCAGTTGCAGGCGGTTAAGCTCCACCTGTTTGCGCGCCTCATCAAGCTGATGCGTCATCATATTGAACGAGCGCGTGAGTTGCCCCACTTCATCCTTGGCATCCGGTTCGGGCAAAGGCCGGTAATCACCCACTGCCACGGCCTGGGTCCCCTCGGCCAGATTCAGCAAGGGCTGAACCAGCTGCCGGGCAATGGCCAGCGCCACACCAATAGAGGCAAACACCGTCAGCAGCAAGGCCATGGTCAGGGTAATGCCATACAAATTGCGAATCCCGGTACGTGACAGCGCCAGCTCTTCATAATCGCGAAAACCCTGTTGCACCTGATTCAAATGATTACCCAGACTCTCGGACACCAGGTGGGTCAATTGTAGCCAATACGGTTCTGGAGCGGCCCCCAATGGGACATCAAAACGGAAGGAATGGGTAAACACGGGCACAATTACCCTGATCCGGAGCTGTGGACTTGGCAGGTCTGCGTTGCCGGTATCTTCGGCCCGGGCATATTGTCGTGACAGCTTAAGCTGGTTCACAATGGTAGGCGGCGGCATAGAGGGCAACAAACTGCCATAATTTGAAGTAGAAAAAGCCACCACACGATTGCCGGCCGCTGAAAACACCAGGGCATCACTTAGGCCATTGGCTTCACGCAGGCGTGTTAGTTCCATGGGCATATCCTGTTCGGGCACCCGTGACAAAACGCTGGAAATGGCTTTGGCCCGAACCAGCAAATCAGCCACCTGGCTATCCAGCGAAGCCCGTCCCAGGGCTAGTCCCGACTCTAGCGCACTATCCACCTTGACGTTAAACCATGACTCGACAGAGCGGGACATGAACTGTACCGACAACAAATAAATAACCACCCCCGGAATAATCGCCATCACGGCAAAAGCCATGGCAAACCGGGACGTTAAGCGGGCACCGAATTTTTTCTTGCGCAATTGACGAATCAGCCGCCAGGTTAGGGTTGCCACCCAGATAAACAGGGCCAGGGCCAACACGCCATTAAGCAACAGCAATAAATCAAACTGCTGTGCAAAGCGCGATGTATTGCCCGTTGAACCCACCAGCAAACCCAGCAAGACAAAAGCGGCCAAAACAATGGCGATAAAGCTGATTTTCACCAGCCAGGAAATCAGGAACCGGGTTTTATGTCCGAAACTTTTAAGTTGAAATTTTTCCATGGTGTCGATAATGACCAGGCACTGCTGTTGAATGCATTAATCTGAAAAGGCCTTGGGAGCAATGAAGTATCCAGCTTCAGGCGTAACCTGCCTTCATAGTTAATGGTGGGGTTGAGCTGGTCAAGGTTTTTGATAGGCCAGCTTTCCAGGTTAATAATATGCTGCAGGGAATCATCCAGCGACAGCTCGGGTATGGAGAGATCTCCGTTACTGATTCGCCACTGGCGCAACAGCGCATTGTATTGGATACGCCAGGTATGTTGCTGCTGTAATTCTGTTTTATCAAACCATAACGTCTGTGGCCTGATGACTTCAAAATTGATAGTGAAGTAAAGTGGCACCCCTTTTTCAGCGGCATTACGCACCTCTTCACCCAGGTTTAACGAAATATTGGCTGACAAGGTATAGCTGCCTTTTTCCTGGTCCAGCGCGAGAGATTCTATCCAGGCATCGGGCTTGGCCTGCTGAAACTCTTGTGCATAAGAAAACCATACCGGCAACAGCAAAACAACCGCCAAAAACGACCACATAAAAACACGGCCAAACCATTGAAAAGCGGATTGCGAAAAAACATTATCCTTCAAGTTCTTTAACCGTCCTTGCCTGATTCCGGTTTTTTCCGGAACAAGGCATAATAAAAACCGTCATGGGGCGCAACGCTACCGGCCTGTTCAGCCAGCGGCAGGATTTGTCCGGGGGCTCCCAGCCGCTCGGCACCGGCCAGCGACATTTCCAGGTAACGGGCCTGCTCCTGCCCTTCTATGGGAAACACGGAACAGGTAACATACAACAAGTAACCACCCGGGGCAACCGTTTGCCACAAGGCCAGCGCAATCTCTCTTTGCAAGGCTGCGGTTTTGGTCAGGTCTGCCTCTTGCCGGAGCCATTTGATATCTGGATGCCTGCGCACAATGCCCGATGCCGTGCAGGGCACATCGGCCAGCACCAGATCAAACGGTACGCCATCCCACCACTGCGACAGCTCAGCGGCATCAGCGGCCCGCATGTGCACATGTGGGCCATCCAGTTTCAGGCGGGCCAGATTTTCTTCTACCCGGGCAAGCCGGTGGCTATCCACGTCTAGTACCGTCATATCAAGATTGGCCTGCTCAAGCAGGTGCGCCGTTTTACCGCCGGGTGCGGCACAGGCATCAAGTACCCGCATGCCATTGTGTACCGGCACAATTTCACCGGCCAGTTGCGCGCCGGCATCCTGAACCGACCACCAGCCCTGTTCAAAGCCGGGTATTTGGGTAACCGGCAAGGCCTGCGCCAGCACAAGACCGGCATGCCCGGCTTCGTGGCACGGTATATCCTGTTCAATAAACAATTGGCGTAATGCCTCACGGCTGATTTGCCGTGTATTAACCCGCAACGTCATGGGGCCGGGTGTTGCGGCCGATGCCAGGATTTCGCGCCATTGCCCCGGATAGGCCTGGCGCACCTGATGAATCCACCATTTGGGAAACCCCCATTGCACCTCGCTGCGCACGGCAATGGTTTGCATTAACGATTCTTTATTACGCAAAAAATTGCGCAGGCAGGCATTAAGCAGCCCCTTGAATGAAGCGGTTTTTTTGTGCTTATCGGCCGCTTTCACCGCCTGGTTGACCACGGTATGGGCATCATAAACCGGTACATGGCGTGCCTTGTTATTAGCCTGGCTTTCATCAACCGCCAGCAGGCACAAAGCCACCACCAGCAAAGATTCAAGCAGTCGATTGGGGGCTTTTTTATCTAGCAACAGCCCACTTAAGGCCTGCCCGGTTGCCAACTGTCGCATGACATAAAACGACACCGACTGCACCGGCGCCCGCAACTCAGCGGGCACCTCTTGCAGGGACTCGGTTAAAGAACGGCCCGCCAATACGTCGCGCAGGCAGCCGGCACAGGCAAACAGGACATCAGACAGGGCAGGCGCAACAACGGGAGAAGTCATAAGAACCAGGGGGAAAAATAAACGCACAAACCCAAGTGTAACCTGCCTTGATGTTGATTTATCTGATTTTTCCGCTGCTTTACGTGTTAAAACTGAAGAAAAATCCAATACCTGGTGTCAGGACTTGAGATGCCGGTCAAAAAACGCCAGTGAACGCTGCCAGGCCAGTTTGGCCGCCTCTTCATCATAACGGGGTGTCGTGTCATTGTGAAAACCATGATGGGCATTGGCATAGCTATGCATTTCATAGTCTTTGCCATGCTCTTTGAGGGCCTTTTCAAAGTCGGGCCAGCCCGCATTGATTCGGTCATCGTTCCCGGCATAATGGATTTGCAACGGTGCCTTGATGGCCGCTACTTCCGAGGCCGGTGGCTGGGCGCCATAAAATGGCACCGCGGCGGCCAGGTCGGGCATGCGTACCGCCATAATGCCAGCCACCCCGCCCCCGTAACAAAAACCAATCACCCCCAGCTTCCCGCTGGACTCGGGATGGGTTTTCAGGAATTCGGCGGCTGCCACCATATCTTCGGTGCGTTTGCCCGGGTCCAGTTTGGCAAACATCTCCCTGGCCTTGTCTTCATCACCCGGGTAGCCGCCTGCCACCGCCAGGGCATCGGGCGCAAAAGCCAGATAACCCTCAAGCGCCAAACGGCGAACAACGTCTTCTATGTAGGGATTCAGGCCCCGGTTTTCGTGGATAACCACCACCGCCGGCAAGGGGCCGCTGGCATTGGCCGGGCGCGCCAAATACCCCTTCATGGTGCCATTGCCTTTGGGAGAAGGATATTCAACATATTCTGCCTTGATCCGGCTGTCGTCTGTGGGCACCTGTCGGGCCCAGGCAAAATTGGGTTGAAGGCTGTCCAGAATGGCCGCAGCAGTAACCCCCCCAGCGGCAAAACGGGCACTGCGGTTTAAAAACTCGCGTCGGCTGATAATGCCGTGCACATAGAGATCAAACTCTTTCAGTACGGCGGGCGAAAAATCACTTGCTTTTTTACGTTTCATGAATGCACTCCTGTTGACGATTTATGTCCATTAAGAACAGTGCGTTACAGCAAGAAAAAAGAACAGCCAGTTTCTTGGCAAGCCATTATTCACATGATATATCAGAAAACTCTTTGGCCGCATCAACAAATAAATGCTTAAGTTCGTTAATTTCCCGCGAACTATACAAGCGCCCATTTGTTGCATCGGCCACACAGCGGGAAAGGCCATTACCACTAACATCCACTACATTTATTTGTAATCTTGGCTTAACTTGCGCCAGCCACTCACTGACTGCACAGATATTTTCACCACAGCCATCTTCACCATCAATAAACAAAATGATCATAGCATCATTTTTTACACCATCAACTTTTGAAGCGGCCAGCCTTAAACTGGCCGCTAATGGCGTGCCATCATTTGCGCCGGTTTTTTTTAACTGCTGCATGAGTTGCTCACGCTGTTCATTCCTATATAAACCGTGATCAACCAGCTCTTGACAGCCCTTAAATGTAATCAGCCTTGTATTAATATCAGGATGCAGGCTTGATAGCATCTGCTCATATGCCTGTCTGGCAACCTGCTCTCTGGTAGGCTCGCTTAACAGCTGCAAACGTCTTGGGCTTAGATTGAAAGGATCGTATAAGGCATTGGTGTCAACAACCCACTGTTCATCTTCTGCGCTGGCTGCGATATTAAGTCGCATAGAGCCTGATGTATCAAATACGGTTACAAAATCAGGCACCTGAGATATTGTTTCCTGCTTACTGCATACATAATTGGCAATAGGGCTTTTGCCCGTTTCCGTGCTAACTGAAGAATCCGGTCCGTCCCTGCCGTTCCATAGCCACCATAACAAAAAAAGCAGTGCGGCCAGCAATAACAATAGAAGCAGGCCCCATAAGCAAGCTTTTCTGTTTTTCATCGTTAAGGCCGCTGCAGTCCCGGCTCCTGCCACATGACTGGACGCTTCTGGCGTTATTGGGTTGTCTGAAACAACCTTATCCGGATCCAGCAAGTGCCAATCCACAATCACAGGCTGATTACCTATCTCATACAGCCGCTCTGGATTAACCTCCCGGAGCAAGGCATCCAGGGTTCGTCTTGACGCCTGTTGCGCAGGCGTAGCAAGGGATTGAGCCAGATGTGCCAATGAACGCTTGCGCTGTTCCAGCAACGTTAACAGTTGTTGCTGCCGGTCCTCGGGCAAATCACGAAAAGGAACCGCCTGCCCCTCAAGTGCAGACCACCACTCAAGCCGGCCATCGGCGCCTTTACGGCTACTGGCAAACAAATTGGCCAGATAAGGTGGGCATACTTTGCCCAACAGCGGATTCAATGCCAAAGCATGACCGCTTAATTCAGTATATAAACAAGTGGTGCGTACTATTCTTTGCATACATGCCCAAAAAAGGAGCGGCACTCTCACTAATAACCGCTCCGGCAAAACGCCTTAAAAGCCCAGGCTCAACTCCAGTCGGCTGATCGTGCGCTTCAACTCATCAATTTCCTGTTGCCTGACTGCAATCACGGCCGGATCATCGCTGTTAACACTTTGCAATTTTTTCGCTTGTGCATCAAGCGCCTGAATCTGCGTTTGCGTATCAGCTTTGCTTGCATGCCTGGTTTTCAGCTGTGACAGCAATTGATTAAGAGACCCCTGCAATTTTTTTTGTTGCTGCTGTTGTGCTTTCAAATCCTGACTGACCGCCTGCCGCTGCGCTTCCAGATTTTCATAAACCTCACGAAACATCTTGTTTTCTGCACGGGCATCTAACAAGCGCTGCTCATTACTTTGAATCTGGGATCGATACCCACCACCAAGATCACAATTTAATTTTTCCAGCATACTTGGGTCTGCTTTGCTTGAATCACATAATTGCTGATTCGCGCACCCGGTCAGAGTCAACACCAATACGCCGGCACCGAATAAAAGTTTACGCATGAGCATTATCCCAAAGTAATCGCTGAGCGCTGGTTATACAAAGCATCCACTTCCGCCTTTAACGATGCCACTTTCTGATTCATGCGCGCAATTTCCCTTTCCATCGCAACAACCTTATTACCGGCACCGTCCTGACGCTCTTTTTGGGCCGTTTCTTTATACGCATCAACTTTAATCTGCATGTTTTTAAGGTCACTATTAAGAATAGCAATGTTTTGATCAATACCCACCAAATCTTTTTTAGCCTTTTCGACATTGATATTTTTACTTGCCATATCGCGTTTGATTTGTGCCAGTTTTGCCTTGTCATCAACAATTACGCGCTGCGCCACATTAGTGCGTTGCACCACGCGCGCGGTATCGTCCTGAACGTCTTTAGTCATGGCCTGCAAACGTTGCGTCGTATTGGCGTATTTTGAACGCCGGTCATCAAGATAATAGTTCGCACCCATGGCAACACCACAAGCGGCTACACCTACCGCAATAGCGCAAGCAGCTTTATTACTTGAATTAGACACTAAACACGCCAATACCCCCACACCTGCCGCAACGGCACATGCCTGATAACCGGAACGGTTAAAAAACTTGGCGGAGCTGTCATTTTTCAGCCTTGTATCTGCGGAATGGGTCGCCATACTGCTACCTGTAGAAGCACAACCTGACAAAACAAGCACACTGGACATAACCAGGCTCACCAAGGTTTTTGTACGAAAAAATGATTTGACCTGCATCTGTACTATCCTCTCATTTTGGATTATTAACGAATTTTCTTGCAATTACCCAGCCATTGATCTGTATTGATTCTCTGCCTGGCAAAGAAGAACTGCTGATTTTCCCAATGCGCAGCAAGATATGGTTTTAATTCTTTTAATTGTGGGTTTTGAGTAATAATTTCGGTCATGATAGGCACCTGCTGTTTAATTGCCGACTCGCCATACAGCGTCGCTGCATCAATAAGACTGCTTGCATAGTAACGGCTCAATTTTTTCAGGCGTTCATGCTGTTCATCCAACCGTTCTTTACGAGTACCGCAACTGTCATCAGGGTTATCAATCGCACAATTAAGTGAATAGTTATGTTGCAAAAAATCAAGGTATTTGCCATCGTCCAGCATTTTGGTGCATAAAAACGCCCCCAGATTCAGGCTGGCACGAATGGCCTGGTTACGTGCTTCTTCCTGCTGCTGGTTACTGGCACGCAACTTGCTTTCCAGGCTTATCAACGCATCTTTCAAGGAAGTGTCTTCTACAGTAGAAACAATTTGCCCCAACTGTTGGGTCGTATCCTGGCTGCCATCCACTTCATTGCCCTTACCCAGCTTTTGCCAGTTTTCATCGATACTGCCAACGCGCTCTCGAGAGGTTAAAACCGGTGCTGCCAGCACAAAACGGAAACCCGTCGCCTTATTCGTTTGCTCTCCAGATGGCGAATAATAGGATTCTTCACGCCGGCTTGAACTACGTATTTCATCTTCTTTGCTTAAAAAATTGCCCCCACGGACAATATAACCACCTGCCTGGCCATGCGTGCGATCCAATTTATTCAATCGAAAAGACTCAAACATCATTTCTGACGCATTACCCAACATATCGTGCAAACCCAATGGATTGGCTTTTAACAAACCGCTAAGCTGCAGCTTTCCATTCGCTGATTGAGCCCCGCCAAACCACTCATAATTATTAATCCCTTCAGGCATTGGATAACGCATATCACGAAACTCGGCACTGCTTACTTCCAGCCCCCCACGAGCGGCAAACTCCCACTCTTCTTCGGTAGGCAGGCGCACGAACCCCATCACACCATCTTCCAGCGGTATAGCCTGAGGCGCCTGTTCACGCAGCCACAAGTTATATTTGTCTGCCACCTGCATCGCATTAAACCAGGACTTACTAACAACCGGCAAACGCAGCTTATTTGACGATGCAACACACTCCTCATCCATCAGCGCTTTATATTGCAACATGGTCACTTCATACTTGGAAATCAGGTAGTAGCGAAGCTGTTTGTTTTGTTCGGAAAAGCTGCCTGCCAGAAAAGTGGGGCGAGTATGCTCTACATACCCCCACACGTCGCTGTCCTGCCCAAGCTGGATGGAATAATCATCAAGCGGATTGCTTGAAGGAATAAATATTTTACGAAAGACCATTGAACCATTGCATGGCATCGGCAAGATCACATCGTCCGCTAACGGCGCCGGATTGTAATGTTTTTCACTCCAGGGCACTTCAGCTGCCGCTGGACTAGCCAGCGCAGTAAACACACTGAACACACTAACGCCAAGCCATAATTTATAATTCACGCAAACTCTCCGCTGGTTGAATACGAATGGCACGTAAAGCGCCAATTAAAGAGACAAAAACAGCCATCAGCATGGTTAGTAAAAAAGCCAGAACCGCATGACCAACGCTGATATCAACCGAGAAACTGCGGGTATTTTGACTGCTGACTAACACCTGGTTAAATATTTCACTTACCAACATATACAAGCCCAAACCTGCGATATAGGCTAACGTTGTAACGATAAAGGCCTGCAACACGACATACCCGGCAATAGACAAATTGCTAAAACCAAGCAGCCTTAGGGTTGCCAAACCTTTGCGTTTACGATCTATGTTTGCGATAAAAGCCCCCATCAACGAGGCAACACAGCCAATAAGGGCTGTCAGCGCGATCACGCTAAAAATCAAATTCAACACCCGGTTTATCGCCTTAACAGCCTCTATTTCAGCCACTCGACTCGTATTCTCTATTCGCTGCTTTGCCAACCAGTCACTAAGGCTAGCGACATCATCAGCACGCTTGGCATACAGACGGACCTTAGCAAAGACAACGGGCATATTTGTAACCGGCGTCCCTGTCTTCAAGCCAAACTGCGGTATATGCATCCCATCACGAAATTGTTCCAACGCAATCAGCAAGGCACTATTAACGAATATTGCCGGACGCAGAAACCGGGATTTTTCCAACACAGCAACAACCTCAAGGCTGGTTTCACCACGCTCAATAAGCTGATTCAGTTTCCGTAATACGCGCAAGTGAATGGTATCGCCCGCCTTCACATTTAATTGCTGTGCGGCACTATCACTCAAGATAACCTGGCCACCCTGTAAATCACTCGACACCGTGTTCAACAAGGGGTCACCTTTGGCGGTTGGGATAACTTCGGCATTTTCCACAAAGTGCCGGTTATCCACATATAAATCCGCCTGTGTATTCAAAGAACGCGTTTGTCCAATCGCAAACCCAACCTCTGCTTTATGTTGCAGCTGCGCTATCCAGTCTGGTGAATAGGCAGCGCTGCTTAACATTTTTATTTCAAGGTTACGGGGATCACTTAGTAACTCTTTTTGCAACTGGCTAACCACCCCATGCTTTAAACCAAATAAAAGCAGTAATGGCGCAATCACTGCCACCAATGAAGCGGCCATACAAAACGACACTTTGCGGTCATGCCAAAGATCGCGTGAAACGAGGCGCCACAGTAATAAAAAATCAATCATTGGCAAGTAAAAAAGTTGATTCACCTGGCTTGCTGTGAGCGTGTAAAACCGGCAATCCAAATTCTTTAACCAAAGCCCAATCATGCGACACCACTAAAGCACTAAGCTGCGAAGCATTAACCACTTCAAGGAACAGTTCAAACAGATTCCTTGCACTATAGGGATCCAGGGCCGCAGTCGGCTCATCTGCCAGCAAGAGCTGGGGCTCATGCGCAATCGCACGCAAACAGGCCACACGTTGCCGCTCACCAATAGACAAAGCCTGCGGCATTTTTTTTATTAAACGATTTATTTTCAGTGTTTTGATTGCCTTATCAAGACGTTCATTATGTGGTGGCAGGCCTAAAATCCGTCTTGGCAACTGAATATTATCAAGCACATTCAAATACGGTAGCAACCCCCCATTTTGCAAAATAAAACCCAATTGCCGTGCGCGTATTTGCGCCAGACGGGTTTCATTTTGCTGCTGTAACAGGCGGTTTATATCAATGGCAGGCGCACCTAACTTAAAAACGCCAGCCTGATCTGGTTTAAGCAATAAACCCAAGGCCTCAAGCAGCGTGCTTTTTCCACAGCCACTCTCTCCCGTCACCGCCATAACCTGTCCCGGGCCTAACGCCAGACGGGGCAACAATACTTGATGCTGTTCATCTCCCGTCCCGCGTGTAATCATCAAGTCATGTACACATAACATTTAGGGCATCATCTCCAAGGGGACCGGATAAACATCCTCACGGGCATCCGCCTGTTCACTTAGCTTTACCCAACGATCAACATCAGCGTTATAGCGTTGATAGTGTCGAAGTTTGGTACTGACATTACGAATGAATTTTTCTTGTGCCAAACCATCCCAGCCTTTCCAGGTTTCCTCATCAAGGTTAAGCACCTCACTCTGGTACGGCAAGTCTTCCAGATACTCGGCCAGCACACCCAGCTCGGCCAGCTTAACATTATCTTTTTGCTTCAACTGATTGGGATCTGTTCCCATGGTAGCGGCCAGCGAGCGCAAACGGGTAAACATTTCCGAGGGAGAAATCAACCCCTCATTTGCGGCACTTAAAATGTCTTTCATGACGTCGCTTAAGTCACTAAGTTGACCCTTGGTTAATAAAACGCGCACATCCGTAGTGGGAATATTTTGTTTTACCAAATCACGGTCACTAATCCATGCCTCAAAGACGGGCGGTGCCTGGGCACCCGTTTTACTGCCCAAATAGGCCAATTGCATTGCATGGCCAATCAGGCTGGCATCTTCAAGCATTTTTGCTTCTTCTTCTGTTTGTGCATGAACCGCTCCGCCAACCGCAGTTTCACCCATATAGGCCGCTTTTACCTGACTGATAATGGCATTTGCCAGGGCATCCACTTTTTGCCCGAACTGGCTCACGTTACCGGCATTCACCGAGTAATAAAGCGATGTACCTGTCTGGGTATAGTTTGAAAGTACACGATATTGACTTTCTGCACGCACATGGTCGTTTTCCCCCTGCGGGGTTTTTAAATGAAGCGTATAAATCGCAATGCCATGCTTACTTGCCTCCAGCCTTACTTGCTCTGCACCAAGCCCGGTTCCACTTAACACATCATCGCCGTCGATAGCGCTTGCATCGGTAATTAGCACAATATAACGGGCACCAAACTCACTCCAGTGAATTTTATCAAGGGCCTCCATCACGCCTGCAAAGGGATCTTCATGCCAGTAAGTGGTTGAGACTTTTGCCTGGGCCAAATCCTTAATCTTATTCAGGAAATCTTTGCCATCCTGTACATTATTTGGGTCAACGTACATCTTGGTCAGATATTCAAGGCCGGGGCGATTTTTAAGACTGCTGCGGAAAGAAACCAGGCCAAACTTCACCTGCTTGCCCAAACTTTCCTGCTCTATCCGCTGATAGATATTTTGCACAGCTTGCCGTATGCGTTCAATGTAAGGCTGCATGGAAATTGTCGAGTCAATCACGAAGACCACGGCAGCACTAAACTCTTTGAGTTGGCTAACAACGTCAGGCGCTGCATTACTATTTTCATCAGCCTTGGTTACCGACGCCACATTCAGCACGCGCGTCCGGAACCCTTCTTCCGTCATTACCTCATCACCACTAAGGATGGGTAACAAATAGAACTGATTGTTCAAATCAATAAAAAACTCCGGCTCTTGCGCCAGAATGCCGTCTGCCACTTTTTTTTCCTGTAATGCCGTCTGCAAAGGCTTCACCAGACTTGCCGGATTTTCAGCATCCAGAATTTGTTCAAGGGCTTCCCGTTCTTTAAAAAACAGCAAACGGTCACGATTGGCAGGATTGGTAAAAGCAAGCGTAAGCTGCATTTTCCAGTCAACGACACAATCTTTTGGCAGCCAGCCCACTGTTTGACCATAACTGTCGGGGCCAACTTTCAACCACTCTGAACCCGAACCATTGTTACGTTCATACACATAAAAGCGGCTAAAAGCAGGCTGTGGAACACCCTCAAGCTGGGCAGGCTGATTGGCCAGTTTGCACCCAGGCGTTGTAAGCACACGTTGATACAGGGTTTTCTTCCCCTCTTGCAACAACGGTTTATCAGCGGCCATGACATGAGCGCTGAGAATAAATGCGCCCAGCAGGAAACTGGCCAGACGAATTGAGACTGATTTCACTTGTTTAACTCCTCAAGACGTTGTTTGGCTTCATTATTGCCCGGATCATTTTCAATGACTGTTTCATACCAATAAATAGCGGTTTCAATATCAGCCTCTTTAAAGCAGGCATTGCCACCCGAGAATTTGGGGTCATACTCTTTGGCATAAGCCAGCGCAATGGCGGTATCACCCGATTGCGCACGGTTGGCGTACAAGCGCTGGGCAATACCGCAATGAGTGTTTTCTTTGGCTTGCTGGATAACCGTCAAGATGGCAGAGCTGTCCGTCGTGTCATTCAGGCAGTTGCGTATAAACGCCAGCTCGTTTTCTTGCGCCATGCCAGTAACCGAGCATGGACCGTCTTTAACCGCTGCGACTTCCGGCTTTGTAGCAGAAGCAGAGACCGTGACATCCGCACTGTTTTTTTGCTGCAAGAACCACCAGGCAAGTAATGCCAATAAAACGACCAGCAACAGCAACACCAGTACCCATATTATTTTCTTACCTGCTCCAGCCGTTTTTTTATGGGTAATATCAGGCTGAACCGGTGCCTGCACCACAGGAGCGGGAGCCGCTTCAGCCACCAGAGGCGGTTCGGGCTCAGGGACAGGTTCAGGGACCTGCTCTTCGATGAGCTGCCTTTCAGGTGTCACCAGCACAGATGAGTCAGCCGGCAATTGACTTTGGCCCAGGGCAGAACTGGGTAACAGCCCGGACGCAAGTTTCAAGACCACGGCCCCTTCATTACCGGCACTATTACGCACGGTTATACGGTAGGCTGCGGATGTTGTTTCCAGAAGCGGATCAAGCAAATCCTGCCCAATATCAAAGACCAGATCATCTTCCTGCCCTTCCACCGGGGGCAAGGTAAACCAGTGTTCACTCCCACTCCATCGCGTTTGGGAATCATCCAGAAAGTACTGATCCTGGTTACGCTGAAGTTTAAACTTCAAGCCCTCTGTTGCTTCATGCCAGTTTTTGATACGGATTTGCGCGTACCCAGGAATATTGGGCTGTAATGTTTCCAGGCTAACTCTTATTTTCATTCTCAGGATGCCTTAAAATTCTCAAGGATAAGACCAAGATTATTATTTTGTTCCAGGGTGATTTCACGCCCCTGATTATGGCCGGCATTATTTATAGTTAAATCAAAAACGGCAGAAAGCCAATCAAACAGATAATTCCTTCCCTGCTCAGCCGCTTTTTCAGACAATACAGGCAAGTCTTCAGGGCATTGTTGAGAATAAAAATCAAACACGGCTCCGGGCTGATCTTTCAGGCGTTTGCTTCTGTTTTCAGCGGCTTTATCAAGATTGCCCAACCAGGCAATATAATCCTGCAAAACCAGCTGCACGATAAGCACCTGTTTGTCTACCGTCCGCTCGCGCCGGTTCCCAATTGAGCTGTACTGCATTAGGGCTGCCACTATTTTTTCCTGCAATCCATAGCGATAGCTGGCAATAATAATTTCATCAATCAGCACACTCACCGTCTCGGGCTTCCTGAATAAGATTGCCAGTACTGCCGTCTGTTCGGGCAAATTGCGTAAATGGGCAATCCAGGCACTAAACACGGCTTTGGCAAAACGATGCTCTTTACCACTTTTTTCTTTTGGTTTGAGATCTGCCACCGCAACTTCCGTGTCTGCGCCAGCTGCCGAAAAAAGATCGCCAAAATCAAACCCGCCGTCATCCCCATACAGGGGCGCAGGCGTAGCCGTCTGGACTTGCCCTTCATCACTGTCATCCACTGGGTCTGCTTCATACATACCGCTTAAATACAGATCACGCAAAACCTCTTCAGGAATGGCCATGTAATGCATCAGCTCAGCAATAGAACGGGCATCCTGCCCCAGGCCACCAAGAATCAGCCGTGCTTTATTGTTTTTTTCAGTGAGTGCGGCCTCACCATCAGCCTGATACCAACGCCTCAGATCAGCACCCAATGATTTATTAAGCTGTTGCCACTGTTCTTCAATGCGTTGCAGCTTAAGGCCAAGATCAGCAATTCGACTAACACTACTGCTGAACCGGCCAATACCGCCATCGTTCAGGGACAGCATGCTATCCCAGGCTACCTCGGGCTGGGCTACATGCCGTATCGTTGCCGGTGTCTGAACAAAAGCATTGCGTAACGCTGCCAGCTTGGCCTCATTCTGAACGACCAGGCTTTCTTCATTATCCTGACTATCCAAATTGATAAATGATGTTTGCAGGCGTGGTTTACGCACCAGAAAGGTGTTATTAAACGCTTGTCCAGGCTCCCATTCCTGCATCCATGGCAAATTCCCAAAGCGCTCCATCATGGTTAGCTTTAGCATATTTTCTGCCGCTTCAGGCATCTGTTCAGGCTTTAGATTAAGCGCATTGCCAATAAAGCCGTCCATCATGGTTAAGGCCCAAATCAATCCGCAACGCCCCTTGCGCTCTTCGGGTGAAGCACCTTGTGTTTTATGGATCCAGTCAGACAGGACCGGCCCAACCGTTACCACTTCGCTTTGCTTGAATGAACTGGTACACATGACCAGTGCATTCATTTCCTGCGAGGTGGTATAGCGCTCAAAAAGATAGGCCACTTTACCCCGTAAAAACAGGCGCGCTACCGGACTGGCATCAGAGCCCACCTCTCGTGCATCTTCAATGTTTAATAGCTGCTGACGGGTACGATAACCGGGGAAGTCAAGCAAATCGACTTCTTCCACAATTTCAGCTTTGGGCGCACTGGCAAGCGGAAAGACGATTTCGGTTGTCAGGGCAGCCAGTTGTGCCGTTAACACACTAACAGGATTGCCTGGCTCTGCATTAACCAGAGGCCGTACCTGAACCGGGATATCCTGCTGGGTCAATAACAAATTCAGGGTATCCACATTCATGATACTGTTTTCCTGAACCAGTGAACCACCCTGCTCTTTGATGAGTACATCGACGGGGGCAACAACCGCCTCACACAAACCCAGCTGATGTAAAACACGGCTTAGCTGCACATAGGTCTGGCTTAATAAGGCCTGCTGTCCCCACAAGATTGAAAACACCTCAGCACGTTGGGCAATACTTAAATAAGGGGCAATTTTTATAAGGCGCGGCCAATAATGCGCATCCAGTTTGCCCACTGAGTTTTTCGCCAGGACATGCAAATAATCCATCAGTGCCACAATATCTTCTGCACTGACCCCTGGCACTATGCGGCTGGTATCAATATTGTCGTAGGGAGCCAGAACTCGCTGAATCAATGTTTCTGAAATTTTGAATTCAACACCTTCCTGATCAAAATCCTTGAACCAGGCATTGGACAAAATCATTGCAATTTCAATTTCCCGGAACAAGCGTAACTGCAACGGATAGGTGGGATCTTTAACTGTCTGTTTTTGGACGGTAAAACGGGTTACCAGACCCGTTGCCTCTTTACCGCTGCCAACGGGATTGAAATGATCCATGAAATTTAAGGTCTGGCCATTGGCTATTTCAGTTTCCAGATCGCCTTTGGCATCAGCGGCCAGCGCTGAAATAAGATACGACTTACCCGCTTGCGACAAACCAAAAAAACCAACCGTCATAGGCGTGGCCGTTGCGCGTCTTAGGTTTTTTGCAAGATTACGGGCCCGATAAAACTTAATATTTAAAGCATTTGCCTCGGCATCTACTGAGGGTACCGTGGCGCGAGCCTCATGAAGCCAGCTCAAGGCCTGAGCAGAACCATTATGAATGGCATCCCATTTCGTCATTAACGACTGCTGTTGGGCGGTTAATGTTTTATTGCTCATTTTACATTCCCACTATCAAGCCAATAATTGGTTTCAGCCATGTTTGTATCTAGCATGGTGTTAAGTTCCAGTTCAAAATCCTTGCGGTTAAAACTGACATTAACAACATTTGATTCTATTCCTGCAATGCTCAATGTATCGCTGGGAACGCCCTGATTTTTTGCATCACGGTCTTCTTTTACCTTGAAGCGAAGCCGAATCACGGGTATTTCAGCCCCGCTATTTTGTGATGCCCGGCTATTCTTATCCTTACCCATCTTGCTAAAGCGCAAGGTGTAAAGCGGAGAGGCGGGCCAACGCGCAATGGGCAGCTGACGAAAACCCAAGCGGATATCACCGCGAAACACCAGTTGTGGGGTATCACCCTGTTCATCCAGCGGAAGTACCATTTGTTGATCCAGGGTTTTGATATCGCTATAAAGCACATCACCCTGAGAAATATGATTACCTTTATCAATCACACCAAAATAACGAATGGTTGAATAAGGCTTTAAATCGACAACCCTGAAAAAGAAACCGGTAATACTGTAGGTGCTGGACAACATGCACAGCATCGCGCCAACAGCAGCCGTGGTTTTCGGATCATCAATCATGCCGTTTTTATGAAATGGAAACCAGCCGCCGGTACGATACTGATGCATGGGTAAAATTCTTCCGGGGTGCAACGGCAAATTCTGACGTACAAAAGCCTGTACCCCGGGTAAACGGGAAGGCCGGCCGGTTAACAGCAGCATATCGCACGGGTAGTGCGCCAAAACCTCACAAAGCGCTGACAAGGACTCGGTAATGGTCATTTTGCCAGATAGAAACATACGGTGAAGCTCACGCAAATCAATATCAATACCAATCTGGTGCAGGTCAAATTCAAGGTCACTTTTCCCCAAATTAAGACGGAGCTGGTTAAGCACAAAATCCTGTACTTTCTTGCTGGCTGTTGCCTGCCCCATTAAATCTTTGAAACTAAAAGTGAACTGCTGTTCATGGCTATCCAGCCCAAACTGTTCATACCTTTTCAAAATACCCAATGCAATAGGCACGAACACCTGCAAAGTCAGTTGCTGACGGCAGATCTCATCTTGTTTACTGATTTGATGATTGCCACATAACACTGACATTAATGTCTCGGGCTGTTTAACCCCGGCAACTGACAATGCCCTGGAAAAATGCGGTAAAACAAAATGGCGTATAACATCCAGAACAATATCATCACCCGCCACTTTGAAACCATCCCGGAAAAGCTGCCGGGGCACAATATGTACGTTACTGCCTGTGCCACTGCTGCCAGCTCTGTCCAGCCGATACTCGGTAATCACCAAATCTGTGGTACCGCCACCAATATCAATGCTGCCAAGAATGATTTTTTCTTCTGTCTGGTCCCGCTTTTTATCGGGGCGTAAAATCGTTTTGAAGAACTGCTCGGGATGCCCTTCAAAATGCTCATTAATTTCAGTAAACAAATACACCAGCTGGCCACATGAGGCCTCATCCCATTCAACATTAAGTTTGGGCAACCGAACAACGGGCTGCGGGATAGAAGAATCATTGTCCCTGACCGCCTCGAAAGGGGATTCTTCACCGGCATGCCAGTCAAGGCTTTTCCAGACCAGGGCTACGGTTTGCTCAAGGCGTTTACGCAATATGGCACGTTCTGCCTGCGCCATTCCTGGCGGGACTGTCAGGGTAATGCTATTTAAATAACGGGGGGTACTGGTTTGCCCCTGACGGGCCCGTTGGGCCGGACTATTCATTTGACACAAGGCCTGCGTCAATACCTCTGCCAACATAAAAGTCATCAGGGAACTGCGTGAATATTTTGGTTCAAAAACAGGAAGGCGATCATCTTCATCCAGGGTATATAAGGCCTCGCCATGTTCATTAATCAAATGCGCAAAAGGAGCTGCCGTTGCCTGGGCTTCGGTGTCGTTTTTGATATAAGATGAATTGAATCGCCAGCTATGCATATAGGGCTTTTCATCCCACAAATAGCGTTTTGGACTGGATAAGCCGGTAGCCCCTTCTGTGCCACGACGCTGACCGGCCAGACGACCCGCTTCCGCACCTACACGCGCCATGGTTGGCCAAAGAAATGAGTCTTTACGGCCACTTTTAACCGCAAAGTTTTCTTTGCCAAAAACGGCCTGGGCAAATTCAACACGACTGTCAAAGGGTTCGTTATAAACCCTTTCAGGTGCAGACAAATCACGCAATTGCAAAATATAACGGCTATTCAAACGGGAACTGTCATTGCCCAGGTTTTCGATGAGTATCCCGCAGGTTCGCGAATTACCAACATCAAGCACCAGGTCAACCGGTATCGTTGATACTGAAGTGTTAAGCTCACTACTAACCATCTTGACGGTTGGCACTTTACGCTTTGGCTGGACTGGGCTTTTATGCACGGTACTTGGTGCCAGCAAGCTAAGCACATTAAGGTAATGAGCCTGTGGTTCACGGCGTGTCAACGCATCATCAAGTTCTTCTGCATCAAGATGAGCAGACCCATGTTTGAATATTTCTTCCAGCCAGCCATTGACCCATTCCTGCATAAAAAACCAGCGGGTTTGCCCTACGCCAATACTCAAGCAAAATAAAGCACCTGAACTGACGTCTTTTTTGCTGGGTGCCAAATAGCTGGAATGCTCATTTTCGGGCATTAAATTCGTATCGAAAGCAATGGTGACCCGATAATTATTTCCATCAAGGTCAGGACTGTCCAATTTGACAATGCGCATTCTGGCCCAGTTTGATGGCCCCTGATCATAATGAAACGGGGCATTAAACTTTACAAATGGCAATGGCAACCATTCAGCGTTCAACAATTGCAGGCTTGCTTCAAGGGGCACATCATACTCAGGCTCCACCTTGACTATATTGTTGGGAATAACTTCAGGTGTCTTGTCGTAATAATAAAAGTCATTCTCTTCATTATAGGCAAGACGGGTAACCGTCTCTGGGCTGGCTTTGGCAAATTCACCGCCTGGCTCTTTCTTAACATTTAAATCAAGGCCAAAATCAATAAACTGAATACCGGTATTGCTTACCAAGGTAATATTATCTTCAAACTGTGTGAGTTCAGGCAACATGTTATGTGATCAGTCCTATTTATTCTCATTACGCATATTGATCGGGAAGCTGGTATCGTCATACTTCCCTATACAGTCAGCGGCCGATGTAGCGCCCGGTGCACAAACAACCTCAGGCATTTCGAAACTTGAGCCATCGGCACACACAGAGCGCCCCAGGCTGTCAATATGCAAATGGCCATTAACCATTTTTGCGCTTGCATCTCCGCTACACTGCGCACCATTTACATTTTGCAAGGTTACCTTGCCACTTCCCTGATTAAACTCGTACTCAAGACTCAGCGGCTTACCTGTGCGTTTGTCCTGGATGCCCGAACCCGCCTTCCAGGTTCCATTCAGAAACCGGGCCGGACCGTCTGGCGCAAGCGCTGGCAATTCAAGGTTTTGCGCAGTGACTGACGGTGCAGGTACTCCGGCCAAAGCAGGGTCATTGGGCAAGCCCGCTTCTTCCGGCAACAGGGACGGATTGGTTAAAACGGGCGGATCTGTCATCCCGGTCTGTGAACCGGACGTATCATCGGGCAAAAGCAAATTGTTTTCAGGCTGAACCCGGGGAGCCGGCTTACCGGTATCCCGACCACCGGCTTCCATGCTGTTATCCGGTTTCCCGGGCTCTGGCCCCAAGATAGCAGCTGGCGCCAGACCTGGTCCTGTTGTTCCTTCCACACCTGACATTCGTTTATTGCCACCGACAAAATCAGGATTAACGTTTACTAATCTGGCATCTTTTGTTTCGTGTAAAGCTGGGACCTGAGGCTTATTGGCTGGCGGGTTGTTCTGGTTAAAAGAAAATGCCGGCATACCGAATTTATCGGCCACTGCAGGGCTGCAAGCACGCAAACCGAAGAGCAGCAACCACAACAGCAACAGCAGCAGCAATAACCATAAAAGGTACCTCCACCACGGCCGGCCAGCCACTTTTTCACTAACTGCCGCTGGCGGCAAGGCAGAACTGGCCATGGGTTTACTGCCGCTGTTGATGACTGGTGCAACAACAGGCGCCGCCTTGGGGAATAAAGGCAGAAAAGGATCTAGTGGCAGTTTGGCCTTAGGGTAGGTAAACCCCCAAAAGGCAAGGACAGGGAAACCGTTAACCAAATAAACATGGTTGGCATCGGGGGTATACAAAATTTTGGACAAAAGCTTGGCAAAAACCTGGGCATCCTGGGAACGTTGTTGCCCGCTGCCTTTTTGCCGAAGCGCAAAACTCTCGCGATACGCGGTTAAACGATGCTCCAGATTGCGCAAATACCCTCGGGCCACATCACGCTCTTCTTCTGTGGCGGATTCCCACGGGATGACATCGCCTGAAAAAGAGGCATACCAGTCAATGGTATCGCCCAACTGGTCTGTTTTAGGGATGGCAAAATGATCGGCATACAGCAAGCCGCTGTCACCATCTACGGCGCCCAGCTTGCGTTTTAATGCTTCCCGAAGTTGATCGGCCACCCTAAACACTGGTTGCCCAACCTCACCTAAAGAAGTGTAGTCTCCTCTACGCCCGGCGCGCAGTAATGGCCCAGTCAAGCCATTCAACCCTGTCTCTGTCAATTACTTCACCTCTGGAATGGCATGATGGGCTTGCATCCCTATTACAAAAAACATGCGCCAACCAAAAAATAAAAGAATAAAAATTCTTATAAAAAAAATAAAATACGCAAATACGTAAGGGATTATAACAATTAAGCAAGCAAATGTGAGTATATTTAAATTAAGCCAACCAGACATTATTTGCATGACAAAATATATCTGTAACATTTTTTACCTTAAACGCCTGGTCACAATTCAACGGCACTTAAGGGGCGCATCAGCGTATTTATGAACTCAAGATCCTTCAAAACTGGCATAAGCATTCAGAAAACAGCCGTCACTGCTTTTTTTTGAGAGAAGCAGTGACGTTGTTTTCGGTATAATATTGCTGCTGCAATCTCTCTACCTCCATTCACAACCAAGCTTATGAATGGAGAGCCCCCACACAATTAGTTAAAAGGTTCGTTTTATGTCCAACCCCAAAGTCGGTTTTGTCAGCCTTGGCTGCCCCAAGGCCCTGGTCGATTCTGAGCGCATTCTTACCCAGCTGCGCACCGAAGGCTATCAAATTTCCCCCTCTTATGAAAACGCGGATGTGGTGGTGGTTAACACCTGTGGCTTCATTGACAGCGCCAAAGCCGAATCACTTGAAGCCATTGGGGAAGCGCTGGCCGAAAATGGCAAGGTCATTGTGACCGGCTGTATGGGGGTGGAAGAAGATGTGATTCGCAATGTGCACCCCAGCGTGCTGGCGGTCACTGGCCCCCAGCAATATGAAGAGGTGGTGCGTGCCGTGCATGAAGCCGCCCCGCCCAATCTGGAGCACGACCCTTTTACAGACCTGGTGCCACCACAAGGCATCAAGCTAACCCCCCGTCATTACGCCTACCTGAAAATATCCGAAGGCTGCAACCATCGCTGCAGTTTCTGTATTATCCCCTCCATGCGAGGGGACCTGGTTAGCCGCCCAATTGGCGACGTTCTTGACGAAGCCCAGCGCCTGGTCAATGCCGGCGTGAAAGAAGTCCTGGTTATTTCCCAGGATACCAGCGCCTACGGGGTAGACCTTAAGTATCGCAGCGGCTTCTGGAATGGCCGCCCGGTTAAAACCCGCATGACCGAACTGTGCAGCGCCCTGTCAGAAATGGGCGTCTGGGTTCGCCTGCACTATGTATACCCCTATCCCAGTGTCGATGAAGTGATTCCGCTCATGGCCGAAGGAAAAATACTGCCTTATCTGGACATTCCTTTCCAGCACGCCAGCCCACGTATTTTAAAAGCCATGAAACGCCCGGCGTTTGAAGACAAAACCCTGGCCCGCATTAAAAAATGGCGTGAAATCTGCCCCGAGCTCACCATTCGCTCTACCTTTATCGTGGGTTTCCCTGGTGAAACCGAAGAAGATTTCCAATACCTGCTTGACTGGATGAGCGAAGCCCAGCTTGACCGCGTTGGCTGCTTCCAGTACTCGCCGGTAGAAGGCGCGCCCGCCAATGAACTGGCCGACCCGGTACCCGATGATGTCAAACAGGATCGCTGGGAGCGCTTCATGGCCCATCAGCAGGCCATTTCCGCTGCGCGCCTGCAAACTAAAATTGGCAAGGAAATTAGCGTCCTGGTTGACGAAATTGACGAAGATGGCGATGCCATTGGCCGCTCTAGCGCCGATGCCCCCGAAATTGACGGCTGTGTTTACCTAAACAGTGAAAAAGCGCTGAAACCAGGTGATATCGTGCGTGCGGTAGTGACCGAAGCCGATGAATACGATTTGTGGGCAGACGTCAAGTAATGAGCCAGCTTCCCAAAATCATTGCTTTCGATTTCGACGGCACCCTGGCCAATACCCTGCCCTGGTTCGATGAAATCCTGAGCAGTGTTGCACAAAAATATAACTTCCGGGACCCTTCTGCCGAAGAAAAAGCCCGCTTGCGCAGCATGGAGGCAGGCGAGATTTTGCAGACGCTGCAAATCCCTTTCTGGAAGGCGCCTGCCATCCTGATGGAGTTCCGCCAGCGCATGCAAGATGCCTCACCCAATATCGAACTGTTTGACGGTATTTCCGAGGCTTTGCAACAGCTCCATGCCAAGGGATACCAACTGGCCATCCTGAGTTCAAACAGTGAAATTAATGTACGCCAGATTCTTGACAAGAATGTGAGCTACTTTGATGAGTTCCTGTGCGGCACTGATCTTTTTGGCAAACCGGCCAAACTGGGAAAATTGCTGGATAAACACAAACTGCCCTCCGCCGAATGCCTGCTTATTGGTGATGAGTTACGCGATATTGAAGCGTCCCGCAAAGCCAAGGTCATGATGGGTTCAGTTACCTGGGGCTATAACAGCCGTGATGCCCTGCAACAGCAACAGCCCGACTTCCTGTTTACCTCACCGGCAGACATCGTGAAGGCGTTAAGCTAACTGCCAGGCGTTCTCACGCTATAGCGTGAACGCAGACTCGTTCCCATACGGACATGGGAACGAGAAGGCCAAGGACTGGCAGGATTACGGCTTGAACACAATATATCTTGAATAGATAAAACCCAAAAACAGGCTGACACCTGAAAAAAACACCAGCGTGATAATGGGCAAGGCACCCAGAGCATCAGCGCCCCATCCAACCAGAATGGAAAGCGCCCCCATGAATGACACAAACAATAAATAACGCCGCAAACTGGCATTGGACTTGAACGTAAACTTGGCATTGACAAAAAAACTGAAGGTTACGGCAATGCAAAAGGCCACAAAATTACTAACTGCCTGATTAGCGCCCAACACCGCATACACCAGGAAAAAGACACCCCAGTGAATTAGCGTATTCAACACACCAATCAAAAAATATTTTGAAAACAAAACACCGGTTTTCATGCGTTCAGGGTTTCCAGCCCGTTACAAACACCGCAACCGGCTGTCGCTTGCCCCCGGCCTTTTGCAGCTCAAGCAAACGCAGCACACCCTGCCCGGTGGCAATATCCACCCCGTCGGCCGTGGCACGCAATACCGTGCCGGGTTCTGCGCTGGTAGCCTCATGTAACGCTACTGCCTGCCATACCTTAACCGGATCTTTCAGGCCTGGCAGCAGCAAGGTTGCCCCAGGCACCGGGTTAAAAGCCCGAATGCGGCGGGCAATGGTTTGGGCATCCTGGTTAATATTAATAGGCGCTTCAGACTTTTCCAGCTTGGCGGCATACGTCACCCCTGCTTCAGGCTGGGCCACAGGCTTCAGCTCACCCGTACCCAACTTGCCTAATACAGCAGTAATACATTCAGCACCCATGGTGGCCAACTGGTCATGCAACCCGGCAGCGGTCTGATCTGTAATATCAACGCGTTTTTCAAGCAACACCTCACCGGTATCCAGCCCGGCATCCATTTGCATAATTGCCACCCCGGTTTGCGCATCACCGGCTTCGATGGCGCGCTGAATAGGGGCGGCACCCCGCCAGCGCGGCAACAGGCTGGCATGAATATTAAGACAACCATATTTAGGCAAATCAAGCACCCATTGGGGCAAAATTAACCCATAGGCCGCCACCACCATGACATCAGGGGCCAGCGCCTGCAACACCTGTTGCGCCTGCCGGGCCTCATCGGGGTATTTACCGTCAAGCCGCAAGCTTTGTGGCTGCAATACCTGCGCCCCTTGCGCCACGGCCTCTTGCTTAACCGGGCTGGGCGTTAATTTCAGCCCTCTGCCCGAAGGGCGATCGGGTTGGGTCAGCACCAACGGGACGTCGTGCCCAGCGTTGACAATCGCCTCATAGGCCAGCCGGGCAAACTCGGGAGTACCGGCAAATACAACTCGCATCATTCTTTATCTTCCTGCAAACAATCCTGAATGATAACGATTTTAACTCACTACATACGGTTAATCAGGAACATCACCACTTATGCCTGGTAGATTCGGGTAAAGTAAATGAATCAGCGCAACCGTCATTACCGTTGATACGGCCCGTCAATTTCAGCTATTACATCAATTATTATGAGTCCATTACCCCATTCCGACCCCAAACACCACGATGCGCCCGGCCACCACCATCCCACCGTAAAAAAGCCCGGCGCTACCCTGTCTCAAAACAATGAACGTGTCAGGGTAGCCCGCGTTAGCACCTGGGTCAGTGTCGCGGTTAACTTCAGCCTGTCGGTCTTGCAAATTATTATTGGCGTTATCGCCCAGTCCCAGGCCTTAATTGCTGATGCGATCCACACCCTGTCCGACCTGGTATCTGATTTTGCCGTGCTGTTTGCCAACAAACACGCCAATAAAGGGCCCGATAAAAACCACCAATACGGGCACCAGCGTTTTGAAACCCTGGCTTCGCTGGGCATAGGGGTTTTATTGTTGCTGGTGGGCGTTGAAATGATCTGGGCGGCAGGCAAAAGCGTGCAAAGCGGACAGTCTATTGCCCTGGTACACTATTCAGCCCTTATCATCGCCCTCGCCACCCTGGTGGGTAAAGAGCTGCTTTTCAGGTATTTGCTTAAACAGGCCGAAAAAGTACGCTCTTCCATGCTGGTGGCCAATGCCTGGCATTCGCGCTCTGATGCCGCCTCATCCTTAATTGTGGCCATCGGCATTCTGGCCAACATGGCCGGCTTTACCTGGGCCGACCCGGTTGCCGCCCTTATTGTGGGTTTAATGATTTCCCGCATGGGCCTTAAATTCATCTGGTCTACCCTGAATGACCTGACAGACCGTTCGGTTGACGCCGAAACCTACCAGCGCATTCATGACAAGCTGGCGGGCACCCCTGGCCTGCTGGGTATTCATGACCTTAAAACCCGCAAAATGGGCGATATGATTTTAGTGGAAGTACACCTTGAACTGCCCGCCAACATGACCATTGCAGAAGGCCATGAGATTTCTGAAGAGGCCTGCCGACGGGCCATGGTGGATGAAGATATTTTAGATATTACCACCCACTTTGACCCGCATTAAATAGCCCGGCAGGCTTGACACCTGCCCGGCCTATGCCCCGTCTTTTACAACAAGAGGCGCAGAATATCAGGCACAAACAGCAGCCCGTTTATTAACCAGGGCCTTGCCGGCACGGCTGGCATTGGGGCGTTGCAGGTAATCGGAAATCCACTGCCCGGTGGTAATCACGTCATCCAGGTTAATACCGGTTTCAATGCCCATGCCATGCAACATATACAGGACATCTTCAGTCGCCACATTGCCGGTTGCGCCCTTGGCATAAGGGCAGCCACCCAATCCGGCTACCGATGAATGGAAAATTGAAATACCGGCCTGCAAAGAAGCATATATATTAGCGAGCGCCTGCCCGTAGGTATCATGAAAATGCCCGGAAACCTGGCGCGGATCAACCTTTTCGGTAACCGCCGACATGACCCGGTAAACCTGGGTAGCCGTTGCCACGCCAATCGTATCGGCTACATCAATTTCATCACAGCCCAGGGCAATCATGCGTTGGGCCACATGCACCACCGACTCAAGCGGCACCTCGCCCTGATAGGGGCAACCCAGCGCACAGCTGATACTGCCGCGCAGGCGGATACCGGCTTCTTTGGCCGCCCGGGCCACCGGCTCGAAACGGTCAATGGATTCATCAATGGAACAATTAATGTTTTTTTGTGAAAAAGCTTCGCTGGCTGCCCCAAAAATAACCACCTCATCGGCTTTGGCCGCCACGGCTCCTTCAAAACCACGCATATTGGGCGTCAGCACCGAATAAATCGTGCCTTCACGGCGCTTGATAGCTTCCATCACCTGGGTACCATCGGCCATTTGCGGCACCCACTTGGGCGACACGAACGAAGTAGCCTCTATATTCAGGAAACCGGCATCGCTAAGCTGGTTAACCAACGCCACCTTGATGTCGGTGGGAACAAATTCTTTCTCATTTTGCAAGCCGTCGCGTGGGCCTACTTCTACAATTTTTACTTTACCGGGCAATGCCATGACTGTCTTCCTTCCTTTTGATTGCTAATTTTAAAAATAATAATAATAATAATAATAATAATAATAATACGGGCCAATAAACGGTTTTATCCAACTTCTTATTATAAGTCTGAACCGGCTAGCGTACACGCTGATATCGCCCGTCATTCAAACGCACAATATAAGACGCCAGCTCCAGTTCCAGCAACAGGCCACTGGCTTCGGACACTTCTATTTGCAAGTCGTTAACCAGGGTATTCAGGCTTTGGGGTTCAAACCCCATCCGCGCCAGCAAACGAAGTTGTTGGGGGCCAGGCACAAAGTCTTCAACAGAGTCTGCCACCATTGTGGCGGCAACACCAGCCGGCATTGTTGACTCAATGCCGGGCAGTTCCTGTTCCGGCACGACTTTTTTTGGCATTTTTTTAACAGCCTCTTTTGAATACCGGGAGGGTGTGTCTGTTTTTACCGGGCTTTTTCTCCCGGGGTTTGCATGATTTTCTGGGGCACCCACCAGCTCTTCCTGGATATCCATGGCCGTTTCCACCAGTTTTGCGCCCTGGCGAATTAAGGCATGACAGCCCCGTGACAAGGGGGAATGAATGGACCCCGGAATCGCAAACACCTCGCGCCCCATTTCGCCGGCCAGACGAGCGGTAATAAGCGAACCGCTTTGTTTGGCCGCCTCTACCACCAGCACCCCTTTGGACAAACCCGCCACAATCCGGTTACGGCGCGGAAACTGGTGCACCACAGCGGGGGTATCCAGCGGCAGTTCTGAAATAAGGGCGCCCTGGTCGCGAATGCGCAGGGCCAGGTTCTTGTTAGCTGCCGGATACAAGCGGTTGATACCCGTACCCATGACGGCAATTGTACTGCCGGTACCCGCAGGCGCCTGTAACGCGCCCTCATGAGCCGCGGTATCGATGCCATGGGCCAGCCCGCTAACCACGCACCAGCCCTGACCTGCCAGATATTTGGCAAAGGCACGGGCATTTTCACTGCCCCCCAGGGTCGCATTGCGGGCCCCCACCATGGCAATGGCAGGCATGGCCAGCACGTCGGGGTGGCCGTCTACATATAACAAAATGGGCGGGTCATGGGTGTCAAACAGCGCTTTGGGATACAAAGAATCGGCCAGCGTTAAAATGTAATGGCCGGGCCGGGCCAACCACTCGAAGGTTTTGTTCATTAACGCCTGAATCCCGGGTTCGGGTGCGCCCGCCAGTTGCAACGCCAGTTTTTGTGGCAAGTATTTCATGAGCTGGCCAACCGAGGCGGCAAACACCTGATCTGGCAAACCAAAAACAGCCAGTAGCTGCCGGGCCGTTACCGGACCCACGCCCGGTTCAAGGGTTAACCTGAGCCAAGCCTGCAATTCTTCTTCAGAATTCATAAATAACATTTAAAAACAAGGATGAAATAAGCATTATCTTACCGTGCCACTGCACTGGGAAAGTCTGGCCCCGACAAGGGCTTGAAATATAACAGTGTGCCACTATTTATTAACAAGTACCAAAGAAAACGGACAATTTGGTCTGCCTGGCAATCAAAAGGGCATTCCCAGGTCATGACCGGGGATAAAGAAATCACCCGCTTAAGGCAGGGCGGATATTAGCAACCCGCAAAAACTGCCTATAATATCGTTATTATTAACGTACCCGGATTCCCATCCGCCACGTTTACCTGAACCAAATTCCTTTTGACGCCTCTAAGCCCTTATACAGGCCAATACTTTTACCACCCGGCAAAGCGCGTATTTTACTTGAACCAACATTTTATTTTATGGCATTACTACCTATTCTTCATTACCCCGATCCACGTTTGCACAAAGTGGCAACACCTGTTGAACAGGTGGACGACCGAATTCGCCAACTCGTCAAAGACATGGCCGAAACCATGTATGACGCACCCGGCGTAGGCCTGGCGGCCACCCAGGTTGATGTTCATGAGCGTATTGTGGTCATTGATATTTCTGAAGAAGGCAACGAACTTCGCGTACTGATCAACCCTGAAATTACCTGGAAAAGCGATGACACCCAGGTTTATGAAGAAGGCTGCCTGTCGGTGCCGGGCATTTACGACAAAGTCGAACGCGCGGCCGAAGTCAAGGTGAAAGCACTGAATGAAAACGGTGAAGAATACACCTTTCACGCCGATGGCCTGCTGGCCGTCTGTGTACAGCACGAACTGGACCATTTAATGGGCAAGGTTTTTGTTGAGCACCTTTCAAGCCTGAAGCAAAATCGCATCAAGACCAAAATCAGGAAACAGGCCAAAGAAAAAGCCTGAGAGCGGCCATCGGTAAGGTGAACCACATTACCCTCTATATGATCAAGACCCGGTTTTATGGTTCATAACGGTCACCGTGAACAGCCCTGTTTCTTCATTGAAAGTCACCCGCCAAACCGGGCCGTGTTAACACGTCCTGCCCAACCCAGCTTTCGCGTGCCGTGGTCATGTCACCCATCACAAATGCCAGGTTGGCAGCCGCTGCCTGAGAGGCGGTTCTGGCATCCATGCGGGCCTGTTGCGCATCTAAAAGAGCGGTGTCCGCCATGGTAACCGCCGTCAGGGTACCCAAACCATGACGATAGGCTTCCAGCGCGCCATCATACGTTGTCTTTGCGGTCCTGACCAGCTCGGAAGCCGCCTGATAGCTGGCCAACGCGGTACGCAACATATCAGACGCGGCAATCATTTCACGCATCGCCGCCTGCTGGGATTTCTGGAACACATCAGCCGCACTGGCCGCCTGGATACGGGCGTCCTGCAGGCGTGCCGAACGAAGGCCACCATCAAATATTGGTATTGTTACCCCCAGTATCACACTGCTTGAGCCGGTTTGCTGGCTTAGGCTTGGCAAGCCACGCACATCAAAATTGGTATGACTGCGGGCGGCCACCGCACCCAGATACACTTTGGGCAAGAACTCGGCCTTGGCAGCGGTAATACCCTGCGCACTGGCTTTCATGGCGGCATAGCTGGCCAGTACATCAGGGCGCCGGGAAATGGCCATCCGGATGGCTTCATCGGTGAGTGTTGAATTGGTACCCGGCAAAGCATGTTTGGGCGGCGGGCTGATTTTAATATCCATGGTGGCGGGCAAGCCCACAGCAGCCAGCAAGGCCTGATAGGCAATTTGCTGATTGCCTTGTGCCGTGACCTGCCGCAGTTTTGCCTGAGCCACCTGCTGATTGGCCTGGGCCGTTTCCAGCACCGTGGCAAGACCGGCTTTACGGCGTCCTTCCACCGCCCTGGCTATCTGGTGGGCGTTTTTCAGGGCCTGGGCGGCAACCACGGTTTGGGAATGTGCCCCACCATACTGGTAGTAGGCATGCGTCACATCATGAATGATTTTTTGGTGGCTACCATTAAACAGCACATTGGCCGCAAAAGAAGCCTGCCGGGCACCTTCGGCAATGGCCTTTCGTTGCCCGAAATCAAAAATCAGCCATTCCAGTGCCAAGGCCGGTACGACACCATGCATCTCGGTATTAATGCTGTGATTGCCAGGAAGCAGCGGAAGCGGTGTATGGGTTTTTTGCCACCCACTAATTACGTTGGCAGATAATCGTGGCAAAAATGTCGAATCGACCACACCAACCGCCAGGGCGGCTTGCCGGGCCCGGTTCCACGCCAGGCGGGTGTCGGGATTTTCTTGCTGGGCAATATCAATCAGTTCGGGAAGGCCATAAACCCGCCCTGGGTTAATAACCGGCGCGGCAGGCAAAACCGATGCCTCGGGCACCACAGGCACGCTAAAGCCCAGGGGCATATCAAGCTTGCCAGAGGTATTTTCGGATGAGGCCGTATCTTGCGGGGCAGGTTTCCAGGGCGTGTCTGGCGCAGCCGGTGCCAGGTTTAAGGCATCACTGGCACAACCCGAAAAAGCCGCCAATATGGCCAAAACAAGAAACCGGGTGAAAGAAAGCGGACGGGATCGGGTAGGCATGTAACGCTGTTTTATCATCCTTGGCTCTGGCTTAGTAATTGCTTCATTTGATCAATCTCATTAAGGGCACGGACAGACGTTGAAGAAGTGCCTGTCGGCTTGAAAGCCACAACGGGGCACAGCGCGTCGGCGCGGGCAATTAACGCTTTCAGACGTAAAATGGTTTCATCATCCTGGCGTAAGTTTCGCGGTTCAAACATAGACAGGCCAAGCGCTTCGCGAGCCTGATGCAAGGTGGCAACCACGTTGGAGACCTGATCCATGGTGGCTGGCCGGGTGGGGCCTGCACCCAAAATTTGGGTAAGCCCATCAAGGGCATTACTTATCTTGTCATTCACCGTCGTGGCAATGGCAAGGGGCCAAACCCGGGTAAAAACCAGGTACATCACCAGATTGCCCAGCAAAATACCCACCACACGATCAGACGCGGCAGACATTTTAATGTCAGGGCCAAACCCCTGCAGGACCGTTAACAAAAATGCCAGGCCAATCTGGATACCTGCATAGGCAATCCGTTCGCTACCTGAAGACACCCATCCGGCCACCAATATACCGGCAAAAACCAGCACCATTAACGAGCCAACACTGGTCATGTGAGGAATCAGGAACAGGATGGAAGCGACCCCCATGGCAGCGCCGATTAAACAACCAATAATTCGCAACGTTAGTTTGTGCACGGTTTCGGCGGTGGTCCCCAGCGCTGCCACATAACAGGTGATCATGGCCGTATGAATACCCTGCCAGTCAATCGCTTCATAAACCAGATAGCTGATAATGGCAGCCGCTGTGGTTTTAAGGGCGAATCGCACATAATTCGGATTGGTCAGTGCGTCTTTGAAGAAAAAGGATACTTTACCGGCCTGCACTGCCGGCAGGGCGCAACGGCCCAGCAGCGTATCAAGCGCCTGTCTGGCGGCTTCGGCTGGGCCCGTTCCATACGTAATGGTATTTTCAGCAGGCGTATTGGGCGGGCAACCTTCGGTCACTGCCCGGGCTGCCAGACGACATTGCGCAGCCAGTTCGGCGCGCTGCTGTTCGGGTATACTGCCGGCCAGCGTTACAACGGCAAGCATCAAGCGATATGATTCATCTATCGCCACATTCAAATAGCGGGTTTGAGCGGTAGAGACCAAATGCAACAGTTTGATATTCCCTGCGCGCTTTTTCAGGGCCTCATTGCCTTCGTGCAGCAACGCATGCAAATCATCAGCAGCCGTTGCCTGTTCCAGTACCCGCCCTGCCATTTCAAGCCTTTGCACCAGTTCTGATTTGAGCAAGCGTACCGCCGAGCGCCCCAGAAACAAATTGAAGACCACAATAATGCCCATGGGTGTCACGGTCATCAACCAGGCATAAAGCAAGGCGCGCGTGGCAGCCTCGCCAAAAGGCACATCGCCCAGCAAGGTCATGGCAAAACCCACCACCAGGGCAAGCACACTGCCAATTTCCCCCAACTGGCTGGCAGCGCCAAGATACAGGAAAACAAAAGAACCAACGGCAATCACCACGATGCGCCACATGGGGTCATCAATCGTCCAGCGGACCAGATACAGCAGCATGACCACGACCAATGCCACCAACACCGTCAAACCAATTGCCATTAAGGTATTTTCGGCGCTATCGGGTTTCATTAAAAACAGGATTAAATAACACCCGATGGCCGCCAACGGGATGCCGTAAGTCATGAACACAAAGGCCGCCAGCGCGCATTGGGCGGCAACCCGCCAGGCCATGGCCAGACGCCCGTCAAATGGACGCAGGTCATGTTTCGCGGTATTCAGAACGACTGGCCAGAAGCGCTTAGCAGTCGTCGTCATGCTTTTTTACCACCACGACGGCCGATGCACCAACACGTAACAGGTTTTCGGGGGCATTTTCAAGACGTACCCGAACCGGGAAGCGCTGCGCTACCCGCACCCAATTCAGGGATTTTTGCACAATGGGCAGGGTACGGGGCAAATCAATCATATCAACAGAGCTAATACCCCAGCCTATGCTGTCCACCTTGCCCCTGATCTTGACAGAGGGATCGGCCAGCGCATAGACCAGCGCGCAGGCATTGGGCCTGACGTCCATCAGGTCGGTTTCGCGAAAGAAAGCGGTGGCATACCATTGTTCGGAATTAATCAGGGTGAACAGGGATTGGTCGGGCGCCACGTATTCTCCTGAGGATACCGACAGGCCCACCACCAAGCCATCGTGGGGTGCATACACGTTGGTATCGGCCAGCGCACGCCGGGCAATGGCCAGGGCACTTTGACTAACCTGGACCAGGGCATCGGCCGCATCCATATTTCCAACCAGGCTGTCTGCCGCCTGGGCCTGGGCTTGTGCCTGCCTTAGACTGACCTGGGCATCGCGGTGCAGGGTTCGCGCATCATCAACCTGCTGAGTGGTCACATAACCTTTTTTATTTAACGGAATCAGTCTTTCCAGTGTTTTTTCGGTAAGGCTCAGGTTTGAAAGCGCCCGCTCAACCTGCTCGTTGGCAACCGTCAGATTAGAACGTTCGGCCTCAATCTGCCGCCGTTTCGCCTCTTGGGCGGCCATGGCCACCTTAAGTTCGGCTTCAGCCTGCTCTACACGCAAACGGTAAACCGTTGGGTCCAGGGAAAACAACAGCTCGCCGCGCTTGACCTTACCGTTTTCAACAACATGGAACGCCTCGACCCGGCCCGGCACAGGCGTACTAATATGTACCACATCAGCCTGCAACATGGCGTCTTCCGACAACGGGCTGTTTTTTGATTGATAGAACAGGACCAGCGCAACGGCAGCCAGAATAATGATACCCGCGACAATACGGGCCACAGTTTTATGCTTGTTGGGGGAAGTGGGATGACTACTCATGGATTAGGTAGAAAAGAATGCCAGCGAGGTGGCGATGGCAATGATGAGTGCTACACATATGTAGACCAGGAGGCGAAGCGGCAGGGCGTCGTCGAGCCGCAGGCGAATAAAAATCACGCGAACGACAACTGCCCCGATAATGCCAATAAAGGCACAAAGCAGCCACGAAGGAAAGTACGACCCGAACGCATAAACGGATGGTGCGTTGGCACAGCCTGCAAGCATCACGGTAACCAGCCAAAGCATAACGATACGTGGCATGGTTACAGACCTTCTGGTGGCGAACTTGAGAAACGGAAATTTTTTTGTTTTAGAGGCATCAGGCGAGATAATCGTCAATGTAACACTTTATCGCGTAATACTCCCATACAGCGCCTCAACTGTCAATCCGCTTATTCTTAATTAACAATCACGCCTGAATACAACGAATCACGCCTGAATAACAACTACACCCGCTTTTGGGTAATTGCAAAACCGGCACCCCATGCTTAAGGCGCCGGCCCGCGGCCATCTTACCTTAATTACTCGTAAGACCTGACATCATCAATCACCTTGCCATCATTAGGCAATTGGCCAGGCTGCTCAAACACGATTTCCGCCCGCAGCTTGGTAACATCACGCACGGTATCCACCAATGATTTCTTCAAGTCTTCAGTCACGGCACCGGGTGCCACCTCAACCCAAAGGCTCATCTGGTCATGCCCCACTGCCCCGCTAATGACCAGCCGCGCCCGCTGGACCTGCGAAAAACGGCTGGCCACCTGCGCCACCTGTTTGGGGTGTACAAACATGCCCCGCACCTTGGTGGTCTGGTCGGCCCTGCCCATCCAGCCTTTAATACGCTTGTTGGTACGGCCACATGCCGAAGGGCCGGCAATAATCGCCGACAGGTCACCGGTACCAAAACGCACCAGCGGATAATCAGGGTTAAGCGTGGTCACCACCACTTCGCCCACCTCGCCATCGGGTACCGGCTCATTGGTGCCCGGACGCACGATTTCCAGAATAATATCTTCGGCCACCACCAGGCCCTCACGCGCAGGCGTCTCGTAGGCAATCAGGCCCAGGTCGGCCGTACCATAAGCCTGGTACCCTTCAATGCCGCGCTCGGCAAACCATTTCTGCAAAGACGGTGGAAACGCCTCGCCAGAAAACAGCGCGCGTGCAAGAGAAGGCAGAACCACTCCCATGGCATCGGCCTTTTCAAGAATCAGGCGCAAAAAACTGGGCGTGCCGGTATAGCCGTCGGGTGCCAGGTCGCGAATGTTTTGCACCTGCATCTCGGTCTGCCCGATCCCTCCGGGGAAAACCGTACATCCCAGGGCATGGGCACCGGTTTCAAACATGGAGCCCGCCGGCGTAAAGTGATAAGAAAAACAGTTGTAAACCAGCATACCCTTGCGAAAACCGGCCGCAAACAGGGCGCGCCCAAAACGCCAGTAATCACCACGGGCACTTTCGGGTTCAAAAATAGGCCCGGGTGAAGCAAACACCCGCAGTGCCTGCCCCCAGCCAATGGTAGAAAAACCGCCGAAAACACGATTTATTTCATCACCCGGCTGTTTGGCAACACCCAGCATACTGTTGCGTCCAGCCAATTGTTGCTCTAGCAACTCTGACTTGCGAATAACGGGCAAACCGGCCAGGGCAACCCGGTTATGCACCCCGCCCACGTCAATACCCTGCAACTGTTCGGCAATCGCGGGGGCCCGTTCCATTGCCGTTTTCAGGGTCTGGGGCAAGGCGCTAAACAGGGCCTGTTCACGTGCATCGGCATCGCGATGCTCCAACACATCAAAAAACTCACTCATCATAGCTCCTAGGCCAACCAGCGTTTGCGGCGACGATAAAACTTGGTATCCCTAAAACTTTTGCGATCGCCGCTTTCAATACCCAGATAAAACTCTTTGACGTCTTCATTGTTGGCCAGCTCATCGGCCTTGCCATCCATCATCACACGGCCACTTTCCAGAATATAGCCATAGTCGGCATAACGAAGGGCAATATTGGTATTTTGCTCGGCCAACAGAAAGCTGACGCCTTCGCGGGTATTCAGGTCACGCACAATCTCAAAAATTTCCTCAACAATTTGCGGCGCCAACCCCATAGAGGGCTCATCAAGCAGAATCATTTTGGGGTCTGCCATTAAGGCGCGACCAATGGCGGCCATTTGCTGCTCGCCCCCCGAGGTATAACCGGCCTGGCTGGTGCGGCGTTGCTTCAGGCGCGGGAAATACTGGTACACCATATCCAGCGACGCGGCAATTTCCCCCTTGCTGACAGTTCGGGTGTAAGCACCCGTCAACAGGTTTTCTTCGATGCTAAGGTGCCCGAAACAATGCCGTCCCTCCATCACCTGAATAACCCCGCGCTTGACCAGGTCGGCAGGCGTCAGGCTATCAATCCGCTCTCCTTTGTAATGGATATTTCCCTTGGTTACATCTCCACGCTCGCTTTTGAGCAAATTGGAAATGGCACGCAAGGTGGTGGTTTTACCGGCGCCGTTGGCACCTAGCAAGGCAACAATCTTGCCTTCGGGAACCACCAGCGATACCCCACGCAACACCAGAATAACGTGGTTATAAATAACCTCGATACCATTCACATCTAATAAGGCCTTTGGTGCCTCTTGTTTCGTTTCCATACAAATTTCCTGAAGTCAGGTGGGAAGCTGCACTCACACACGCCGGCTACCGTATATGCACCATACGGCAACCGGGCATACAGCTTCCCGAAGCACTACGATTTACTTACGACTCGGCAGCACAATCACGCGGCGTGATTTTTTTCTCGCTGGCATATTTCTCGGCTTCGGATTTTACAAGTGGATCAACATACTGCTTGTCAGACTGATACCAGTCGGACACCACATTGAACTTGTTACCATCCCACTGCACAATACGGGCCCAGTCATCCCCCATATGATTCTCGCAAGAGGTTTTTACCGGGCGCAGCATTTCTTCAAAGCCCAACTCCTTGAGTTTGTCTTCGGTCAGATCCAGGTTCTCGAAGCCCCAACGCACCTGCTCGGGCGTCATGTGCTGGCCCTTGCCAAATTTTTCCTGGGCGGCGCGAATGGCCTCTACCTGCAACATGGAAATCACCATGCCACGGTTATAGGCCAGTGAACCCTTGGTATCTTTACCGGACTCCAACCCCTTGTCATACAGATGGGTTTTCAGGTCTTCGTAAATTTTTCCTTTGCTTTCACCGGTGTTATGGATGGTGATGGCGTTATAGCCCTTGGCAACCTGCCCCAGGTCTTTCACGTCACCTTCTGAACCGGCCCACCAAATGGCATAGATCTTGTCACGTGCATAACCGGTAGACTGGGCTTCGCGAATAGAGGTTGGGGTCATGATGCCCGCACTCCAGAGCAGCACGTAATCAGGCCGTTTCTGGCGGATTTGCAACCAGGTGGATTTTTGTTCTACCCCGGGCGCCGTGACCGGATACAGCTGCAATTCAAAGCCATTGGCTTCGGCACGGGCCTTTAACAGGGGAATGGGCTCTTTGCCATAGGGAGAGTCATGATAAACCAGGGCAATTTTTTTGCCTTTGAGCTTATCTTCACCACCCAGTTTTTTGGCAATATCCTGAATCATCACATCAGCCGCGGTCCAGTAAGTACCCAGCAGCGGGAAGTTCCACTTGAACACGCTACCATTGGCCGATTGCGACAGGCCATAGCCCACGGTTTCAATCGCCACCTTGTCGATAGGCGCCTTGTCGGACACGGCAAACGTAATCCCGGTGGATTGCGGGTCAAACCCCGAAGCGCCACCCTTGGCATTTTTCAGGCGCTCGTAGCACTCAACACCACGGTCGGTGGCATAGGCGGTTTCACATTCCTCAAAGGCAATTTTCACACCATTGACACCGCCATCGCGCTCATTAACCAGTTTCAGGTAGTCAATTTTGCCATCAGCCCATGGAATACCAAGGGGAGCAAATGAACCCGTACGATAGGTAAACAAAGGAACAAACTGCTCATCTGCCGCCTGCACCTGCAAGGGAATAGTCGCCAATACGCCACTAACTGCCAGGGCTGCCGTGATGGATTTAAAGCTTAATTTCATATCGGTCTCCTCCGAAGAAATTGATACATGCTATTTTTTTACGAATGACAACTTAAGTTAACCTTAAACTGTTTTAGTGTGGGAAAGGCCATATCCGCAACTTCTCTTTGGCAATACTCCACAACCTTGCCAGGCCATGCGGTTCTGCAATCAGGAAAAAAACAATTAACGCGCCAAATACCATATGCTCAATGTGCGCAGCGGTATCTACCGCAATGGGAATACCCATCATGGCGGGAATCCGGTTAAGTAAAATGGGCAGCAACACAATAAAAGCCGCCCCATAAAAACTGCCTACAATAGAACCCAAGCCACCAATAATGACCATAAACAAAAGCTGAAAAGAACGGTTCAGGTCAAACGCCAGCGGCTCCCATGAGCCCAGGTGCATATAACCCCACAACACACCTGACACCCCAATAATGAATGAACTAACGGCAAAGGCACTCAGCTTGGCATACATGGGGCGAATGCCAATGACCGAAGCGGCCACGTCCATATCGCGAATTGCCATCCATTCACGGCCAATCGCACTGCGCACCAGGTTTTTGGCCAACAGCGCAATCACCACCACCAGCAAAAGGATGAACAGGTATTTTTGTACCGGTGTTTGCACATTCAGGCCAAAAAATGTAAGCGGGGGCACCGAGACACTGCCTGAAGAAGAATAGTTCGTAAAGAACGGAATCCGCAGGAAAGTCCAGTCTACAAAGAACTGGGCCGCCAGGGTGGCAACCGCCAAATACAGGCCCCGGATACGCAGGCTGGGAATACCGAACACGATACCCACCAACATGGAAAAGAAGCCACCCAGCAGAATTTGCACCAGCAGCGGCATCTCGGGAAAACGCACCCCGAAATTCCAGGCGGCATAGGCACCCACCGCCATGAAGGCACCGCTTCCCAGTGAAATCTGGCCACAATAACCCACCAGAATATTCAGGCCGATCGCTGCCAGGGACAGGATCAGAAAAGGAATGACAACGCCACTTAACAAATACTCACTGGCCAGGGCCGGCACCGCCAGAAAGGCAAATGCCAGCAACAAAACCATTAAGACCCGGTCCTGGCGGATGGGAAAGATCTGCTGATCGGCCCGGTAACTTGTCTTGAACTGCCCATTTTCACGATATAACATGATGTACTTCCTTTACGCTTGCCCGCTATACGCGGTCGATAATCTTTTCGCCAAACAAACCTTGCGGACGGAACAACAGGAATGTGAGCGCCAATACATAAGCAAACCAGATTTCAATGCCGCCCCCCAGATAAGGGCCCAGATAGGCTTCTGACACTTTTTCACCCACGCCAATAATAAGACCACCAATAATGGCACCGGGAATGGACGTCAGGCCACCCAGAATCACCACCGGCAAAGCCCGCAATGCCGCTGTTGACAGCGTAAACTGCACCCCGAACTTGGAACCCCAGATAATGCCCGCGACCAAGGCCACGATACCGGCCACCACCCATACAATGACCCAGATACGGTTAAGGGGAATACCAATGGATTGTGCCGCCTGGTGATCATCGGCCACCGCCCGTAACGCCCGTCCGGTAGACGTATACTGGAAAAAAAGGGCCAGTGCCGCCACCAGGGCCGCCGCAATCGCCGCCGCCGTCAGGTCTTCAAGGTTGATTAAAATGCCACCCTCGAACAAACTATCCAGAATAAAAGCCGGGTCTTTGGGCATGCCGACATCAATGGTGTACACCGAGCTGCCAAACAAGGTCTGGCCAAATCCATCCAGAAAATAACTAATGCCCAAGGTGGCCATTAGCAGGGTGGTGGCCTCTTGATTAACCAGGTGACGCAATACCAGCCGCTCTACCAGCCAGGCAATAACCACCATTAACCCCGCACTGATGACAAAGGCCAGAATATTGGCCAGCCACATACTTTCAAAACCCAGCCACTGGGGCAGCCAGCTTGAGAACCGCGCCATTGACAGCGCTGCCACCAGCACCATGGCACCCTGGGCAAAGTTGAACACCCCCGATGCCTTGAAAATAAGTACAAAACCCAGCCCAACCAGCGCATACAACATGCCGCTCATTAAGCCACCAAATAAAGTTTCCAAGAAATATCCCATATTGCCCTCAATGCTCTACGCCCAGATAGGCACGAATCACTTCTTCATTTGCACGAACCTCGGACGGTGTGCCATCACCAATTTTCTTGCCATAGTCCAGCACCACGACACGATCCGAAATATCCATCACAACCCCCATATCGTGTTCGATCAACACAATCGTGGTGCCGTATTCATCGTTCACATCCAGAATGAAACGGCTCATATCCTGTTTTTCCTCTATATTCATGCCTGCCATGGGCTCATCCAGTAGCAGCAGACGCGGCTCCATCGCCAGGGCCCGCCCCAGGTCAACCCTTTTTTGCAGGCCATAAGGCAAGCGCCCCACCGGCGTTTTTCGATAAGCCTGAATTTCCAGGAAGTCGATAATGTTTTCCACAAACTCGCGATGCCTGATTTCCTCTTGTTCGGCACCAAAAACCCGAAATGCCTGTGACAGGATGCCGCTTTTCATGCGCAGGTTGCGACCCGTCATGATGTTATCCAGCACACTCATCCCCTTGAACAGGGCCAGGTTCTGGAAAGTTCGCGCAATACCCATTTCGGCAGCCCGGCGCGGCGTCATCCGGTTGAAATGATGGCCACTGAACTGTATGCCCCCCTCTTGCGGCACATAGACCCCGTTAATCACGTTTAGCATTGAACTTTTACCGGCACCGTTGGGGCCGATAATGGCGCGAATTTCATGCTCTTTAACATTAAACGAAATATTGGTTAGCGCCTTGACGCCCCCAAATGACAGGGAAATGCCCTGCATATCCAATATCACGTCACCAATCTGCTTTTCTCTTTCGTTCATCATTCTCAGGCAGCCTTCTTCAACTTGACATCAACCACTTTGCCTTCGGCAATGTTCAGATCGGCAGAAATTTTGCCAGTCCGGCCATCCTCAAACTTGACTTCGGTCTCGATAAACTGATTTTTCTTGCCCTCAAACAGGGCATCGATCAGGACCTTGTATTTTTCGCCAATAAAAGCCCGACGCACTTTACGGGTACGTGTCAGCTCACCATCATCAGGATCAAGCTCTTTATGCAAAATCAGAAAGCGGTGAATTTGCAAGCCGGCCAGCATTTCATCACTGGCCACATCAATATTGACCTGGTTAATGCAATCGGCAATCAAGTCATACACCTCGGGCTTGGCGGCCAGATCGGTATAACCGGCATAAGCCAGGCCACGGCGCTCGGCCCAGTTGGCCACCGCTTCAAGGTCTATATTCACAAAGGCACACACAAAATCCATGTTGGCGCCAAACGCCACCACCTCTTTGATATAAGGAAAAAACTTCAGCTTGTTTTCAACATATTTAGGTGCAAACATACGGCCATCACTTAATTTGCCCACATCCTTGGCACGGTCAATAATCTTAAGCTGCCCGTTAGCATCTATCACCCCGGCGTCACCCGTGTGATACCAGCCATCTTCGGTAAAAGACTCTTGAGTGGATTCAGGGTTTTTGTAATACTCTTTGAACAGGCCCGGGCTTTTGATTTGCACCTCGCCATTGTCGGCAATCCGCAGTTCTACCCCCTCTACAGGCGGCCCCACGGTATCGGCTTTAACATTGCCATCACTTTGCACGCACACAAACACCGAGGTTTCGGTAGAACCGTATAATTGCTTTAAGTTAATACCAATAGAGCGATAAAAAGAAAACAGGTCGGGGCCAATTGCCTCGCCAGCCGTATACGCCACCCGCACCCGGCTCATGCCCAATGCGTTGCGCAACGGGCCATAAACCATGACGTCACCCAGCGCATACCTGAAGCGGTCCCACAGGCCTACCGGCTCTTTATCAAGAATACGGGTACCCACCCGTTTGGCCAATGCCATACATGACTTGAACATGGCCTTTTTAAGGCGACCGGCATCTTCCATCCGGATCATGACCTGGGTCAGCAAGTCTTCAAGCACCCGTGGCGGAGAAAAATAATAGCTTGGCCCGATATCGTGCATATCGATCGACACGGTTGCGGGTGACTCTGGGTGGTTCACGGTAAAACCGGTCACCAGCAGCTGGGTGTACGAAAACATGTTCTGGCCAATCCAGGCCGGCGGCAAATACGCCAGCACCTCTTCTTTATCGGTCAGATTTTCAAGCTTCTGGATAACCCGGGCACGGTCAATTAGGGCATGATGAGTTAACACCACCCCTTTGGGCTTGCCGGTGGTACCCGAAGTATAAAACATGGCCGCCGTATCATCGGGCAACAGGCTTTGCGCCGTGTTCAGGTAAAAATCGGGGTGGGCGTTTTCATACGCCTGCCCCTTTTCCAGCAGACTTTCCCATGACAGCAACAAGGGGTCGGTGTAATGGCGCAAGCCTCGCGGATCATCGTAAACCACATGAGCCAGATCAGGCACCTGCGCCTGGATCTCGATCATTTTATCCAACTGTTCCTGGTTTTCTACCACCACCACCCGCACACCGGCGTCTTGCAGCACATAGACCATTTCCTGCGCCACGGCATCCTGGTACATAGGCACCGGAATCGCCCCCAGGGATTGGGCCGCCATCATGGCCATGTACAGCCGGGGACGGTTTTCACCCACCACCGCTACATGGTCGCCTTTTTTTACCTCCAGGGCGGCCAGACCGCAAGCCGTTTGCCGGACTTCGCTAGCCACCTGGGCCCAGCTTAAGGTTTGCCAAATTCCCAAATCTTTTTCACGCAATGCCGGCTTATCAGCGCGAACTTTCGCGTGATGCAACAGCAAGGCAGGAAATGTGTCCAGACCCGTTTCTGAACCAGCACCATACACAGCGTTCGCCATGTTGTCTCCTTGAATATTATGTCTCTAGTACGACTTGTTCCGTTTTATTCCGTTTATTGCCAATATCTTTAAACTGAAAACAAATCGGATGAATCAATCTTGTTTAATTATTTTTTTAATGTATTGCAAAGTTAGCCTGTTGAATGTAATCTAACTGTCTCTATAGTGACATTTTAATCGCTTCTAGGGTAAGTCCTTATGACAGAATTTGCTCCTCATTTTTCAAGCTGGTTTCCGCTTCTGGCTCCCGAACACCAAAAACGGGTTAAGCAGGATATTAACGTTCATCACTATCCACCTGGCGCCATGATTGTGCGCAAAGGTGAGCTTTCCGGTCACTGGATTGGGGTGGTTGAAGGGTTAGTCCGCATCTCGGTGGGCAATGCCGATGGCAAGGTGGCGGCACTTATTGGCATCCCGTCGGGGGGCTGGGTAGGTGAAGGCAGCCTGCTTAAAAAAGAACAGCGCAAATATGACATTATTGCGCTGCGCCATTCCACCATTGCCAAAATGCCCGCCTATACCTTTGAGTGGCTGCTGGACAATAGCATTCCCTTTAACCGCTATTTGCTGCACTTGCTGAATGAACGGGTAGGACACTTTGTGGGCAAGGCCGAACACGACCGCCTGTTAAATGCTGATGCCCGTGTTGCGCGCTGCCTGGCAGAACTGTGTAACTCGCGCCTGTATCCGGGCATTAGCAACCGGATGGAAATTACCCAGGAAGAACTGGGTTACCTGGCCCGGGTTTCGCGCCAGCGGGCCAACCAGGCCCTGAAAAAGCTGGAAGCAAATGGCCTGTTAAGTGTGGAATATGGGGCCATTTGCGTAAAAGACCTGAAAGGCCTGCAACACTACGGCAACTAGCCCGGGTCAGGCATAGTCGCGGTGGCCAAAAATGGCCGAACCTATCCTGACTTCGGTAGAGCCTTCCTGGATGGCCCATTCAAAATCAGCGCTCATGCCCATGGAAAGCGTAGGCAGGGCCAGGCCGGTCTGGTCCTGACATTGCTGCCTTAACTGACGCAGCGCCGCAAAACAGGCCCGCACTGTTGCTTCAGAATCGCTGTTTTCCGCAATCGTCATGAGCCCCACAGGACGAAGCGTTTGCATGGCTTGCAATTCCTGCAAAAAAGCGGGTACCGCTTCGGCCGGCATACCCGTTTTGGTTTGTTCGGGGCTGGTTTTTACCTGCACCAGCACATCAAGCGTCCGGTTTTCTAGTTGCAAGCGTTTATCAAGTGCCAGCGCCAGGTCCAGCCGGTCCATTGACTGGACTTCAGACGCATAACGGGCAACCTCTTTAGCCTTGTTGGTTTGTAAATAACCAATAATGACCCAGTCAATGGGGTATTCTGAAAACACCTCGGCCTTTTGCTTCATTTCCTGCACTTTATTTTCACCAAAACGACGCAGGCCGGCATGAATGGCTTCTTGCAGTACATTGGGCCCAAAGGTTTTGCTAACCGGCAATATCCGTACACTGTCGGGTTCACGACCGGCCTTTATACAAGCCTGTTCCACCCTGTTTTTAACTTCTTTGTAGCGTTGCGCCAGCATGAGCCCTTCTCCTGTTGAAAAAACCAAACCCCTATTTTAACCCAGCCCGGCCAAGTGCCTGATCGCTTTTCAGGTAAGCGGCCAGCGTCTGGAACAAGACCTGGACCAGACCTGCAGGCCGTTCAGCCCATCTTTTAAGCGTGGCAGACTGTTTATATTCGGTATAATGCGATTTTCAAATAAACCCCCTGCCATATCGCCATGAGCCACAACAAGCCGCACCAACTTTCCATGACCATTCTTATGACACCCGACATGGCCAATTTTGCCGGCAATGTTCACGGTGGCACCATTTTGAAATATCTTGACCAAGTGGCCTTTGCCTGTGCCAGCCGTTATGCGGGCTCATATGTGGTCACGCTGTCGGTAGACCAGGTGGTGTTCCGCCAGCCCATTCATGTGGGCGAACTGGTTAACTTTTATGCATCGGTTAACTACACGGGCAAAACATCCATGGAAATTGGCATTAAAGTAGTTACGGAAAATATTCGCGAACAGTTCGTGCGCCACACCAACAGCTGCTATTTCACCATGATTGCCGTTGATGACAATGGCAAACCCACCGCCGTTCCCCAGCTTATGCCTTCAACAGAAGAAGAAAAACACCGTTTTATTGCCGCGCAGCAACGCCGTGAGCTGCGCCAGGAAATGGAAAAGCGTCACGCCGAAATCAGGGAAAACAACTAGGCTGGCCAGTTTTTAATCATTTTTATAGAAAACACAATGCCCGCTTTTGGCGCTAACGCGGTGTAATTTTACCCAGCATAATGCGCTTGCGCCAAAGCTCGGCGTCGTGCCGGATGAATTTTTCAACATTAAGGCAAACCATATCCAGAGGCTTAAGTCCTGTTCTTTGCATGACATCTTTTATGTTGGCATCGATCAGCGCCTGGTTCAGCCAGGTACGCATTTGCGTAACCACCTCATTGGGCACTCGCTTGGGTGCCGCCACGCCAATCCACCCTTCAAGAAGGAAATCAGGGTGTAATGTTGAGGTTAATTCTACCGTGTTCATATTGAGCACCGGGTTATCGCCGGTGGTGGCCAGCACACGAACTTTTTGCTCTTTTAACAGGTCGGCAACAAAAATGCCGTCTATAAAGGCAAACTGTACGCCATTAATAGCCAGCTCATGCAATAACAGCCCCCGGTTGTTATAGGGCATCATGTTTAGATGAAGACCGGCATAATGATTAAACAAACCGGCAGCCACCTGTGAAGTACTGTTGTAATAACCAATACGGTAATCTAGCGGGTTAAGGCGAACGGCATTCAGCAATTGCGAAAAAGTCTGGAATGGACTATTGGCCGGCACAACCAGCGCGGCAGGAGAAGTACCAATCATGCCTATATTGACAAGATCCTGTTCGGGTGAATAGGAAACGGTTTTTTGCAACATACTGTTAACGCTTTGGGTTGAATGCGTTGACAGCAAAAAGACACTGCCGTCATCGGCAGAATGGGTGACATAATCGGCACCAATCATGCCGCCTTCTCCGCCCATTTGCATAAATTGCACGTGACTACCCGTTTTCTCGTGAAGAAAATCAGCAAAAACTACTGCAAACTCGTTAAGGGTTTTGGAAAACTGGGTACCTGCCACGACTGAAACCACTGGCAACCTTTCGCCCAAATCCTGAATGTGATCTGCCCGGGCATA
>JAVESC010000019.1:0-37565 GCA_034006805.1 Advenella sp. | reverse complement strand
GGTCACGTGGATCACGGTAAAACAACATTGACAGCAGCAATTTGTACCGTTCTGTCAAAAGAGTTCGGTGGTGAAGCGAGAGACTACTCACAAATTGATGCGGCTCCCGAAGAAAAAGCACGTGGTATTACCATTTCTACTTCACACGTAGAGTATGAAACAGAAGCCCGTCACTACGCACACGTAGACTGCCCCGGACACGCTGACTATGTTAAAAACATGATCACCGGTGCCGCCCAGATGGACGGTGCGATTCTGGTTTGTTCGGCCGCTGACGGCCCAATGCCCCAAACCCGTGAGCACATTCTGCTGTCACGTCAGGTGGGTGTTCCTTACATCATCGTGTTCCTGAACAAGGCCGACATGGTTGATGACGAAGAGTTGCTGGAACTGGTCGAAATGGAAGTTCGTGAATTGCTTAGCAAATACGATTTCCCTGGCGACGATACGCCTGTTATCAAAGGTTCCGCTAAACTGGCGCTGGAAGGCGACGAAGGCCCATTGGGCAAACAAGCCATCCTGGAACTGGCCAAAGCACTGGATTCTTACATCCCCACACCAGAGCGTGCCATCGACGGTACCTTCCTGATGCCCGTTGAGGACGTATTCTCTATTTCTGGTCGTGGTACGGTTGTTACCGGCCGTATCGAGCGCGGTATTGTTAAAGTGGGTGAAGAGATCGAGATCGTGGGTATTCGCGATACCGTCAAAACCATTTGTACCGGCGTTGAAATGTTCCGTAAACTGCTGGACGAAGGTCGTGCAGGCGATAACGTGGGTCTGTTGTTGCGCGGTACTAAACGTGAAGACGTTGAGCGCGGTCAGGTATTGGCCAAACCCGGTTCTATCAAGCCACACACCAAATTTGCGGCAGAGGTCTATATTCTGTCCAAAGAAGAGGGTGGTCGTCACACACCATTCTTCCAGGGTTACCGCCCACAGTTTTACTTCCGTACTACAGACGTAACCGGTACCATCACATTGCCAGCAGACAAAGAAATGGTTCTGCCCGGTGATAACGTCTCTATGGACGTAGAGCTGATTGCACCTATCGCGATGGAAGAAGGTCTGCGTTTTGCGATTCGTGAAGGCGGCCGTACTGTTGGCGCCGGTGTTGTTGCTAAAATCGCTGCTTAATGCATTATCTTGCGTGTAGTATTAAGTAATTAATGCTACAATGCTCAATTGCCTTGTCCTGTGGGCAAGGCAATTTGTTCTTTATATTGTTCTTTGGGAAATACAATGAAAAACCAAAAAATCCGTATCCGTTTGAAAGCTTTTGACTACAAACTGATCGATCAATCTGCAGCTGAAATTGTTGATACCGCCAAGCGCACTGGCGCGGTTGTACGTGGTCCAGTTCCACTGCCAACACGTATCAAACGTTTTGACGTATTACGCTCTCCACACGTGAACAAAACTTCTCGTGACCAGTTCGAGATCCGTACTCATCAACGCTTGATGGATATTGTAGATCCAACAGACAAAACAGTTGATGCATTAATGCGACTAGACCTGCCTGCAGGTGTTGACGTAGAGATCGCATTGCAATAAAATACTTGCTTCTTGGCGATCAAAGTTTACTAGATGGGTGCTTAGCTCAGTTGGTAGAGCGGCGCCCTTACAAGGCGTAGGTCACAGGTTCGACCCCTGTAGCACCCACCATCAAGTAATATCAAGAAAATACCGTGCCTGTGGCGCGGTATTTTTTTTCTTCTCCTGCTTTCGTTACGTTTTTTCTATACAGTCATAAGAACATCCGACAAGGGCTGCGCAATGGTATGTGCAAGGAAGGGTAATGGAATGTTTAACATGACACCAGAAAACCGTTATATTATTGGATTCGGTGGCGAGTAATGCCTGTGATTAATTTACCGTTTTGAACGTGTTTTTTATATGACTGTAAAAAATAAGCAAATAAAAACAAATGCAGAGCAGTCATATAAAATACCCCTCATAAAATGGTCATGATTGAGAAATGCGTTGATCCGCTTAGAAAATATTCATAAAACCTACCAAACAAAAGATAAAACCCTTCATGCTTTGTCAGGCATAGACCTGCAAATTGAAAAGGGTAGGATTTTTGGTATTATCGGCCGTTCCGGGGCTGGTAAAAGCACGCTTATCCGCATGTTGAACCTGCTTGAAAAACCAACGCAGGGCAAGGTATTCATTAATGAACGGGACATTACGGTTATTTCCGAGGCCCAGCTCAGGAAGGTGCGCCAGAAAATCGGCATGGTGTTTCAGCACTTTAACCTGCTCACTTCCCGAACGGTGCTGGATAATGTCTGCTTTCCCCTGCGGCTTGCCGGCCTGCCAAAAAAAGAACGTCACGAACGGGCCATTGAATTGCTGAATCTGGTGGGCCTGACCGACCATATTCACAAATATCCCCGTCAATTGTCGGGTGGCCAGCAGCAAAGGGTGGGCATTGCCAGGGCCTTGGCCAACAAGCCGGAACTGCTACTGTGCGATGAAGCGACCAGCGCCCTGGACCCAGAAACAACGCAATCCATCCTTGGCTTGCTGGCTGATATCAATAAACGGCTGGGTATTACCATCGTTCTGATTACCCATGGCATGGATGTGATCCGTTCCATTTGTGACCAGGTGGCTATTATTGATGGTGGCAAAATTGCGGAAATGGGTGAAGTGCTGGATGTGTTCCTGCATCCGCAGCATCCAACCACCATGGCCCTGCTATCGGAAAGCGGGGTGGATGCCAATAGCTGGCGGGATTTGGTTGAAGGCGTACAAGGACGCATTATCCGTCTTACCTACCGGGGAGTGGCTACGGCTCAGCCCCTGTTAAGCCAGGCAAGCCGGGATTTGAATGTAAACCTGAGTATTTTGCAGGGTGCGGTTGGTAAAATCAAGGATACACCTTACGGTCAGCTGGTGCTGGCGGTTAATAGTGCAGAAACGCAATACGAACCCCTGGCGGCATTCTTTAAATCACAGCAAGTTGAATATGAGGTATTAAGACCATGAACTGGGATAGGGTAGATTGGGCACTTATTGGAGAAGCAACCATTGATACCTTATTAATGACCGGTTGGTCATTATTATGGACGGTATTGATAGGTTTGCCGCTGGGGGTTTATCTATATTTAACCAGTGAACGGCAACTGCTTGAGAACAGGCTGGTTTATCAGGTACTGTCATTGATTGTGAACGTATTGCGTTCGGTTCCTTTCCTGATCTTGCTGATCGTACTTATTCCGTTTACCCGTTTTATCATGGGTAGTGCCCTGGGGGTCAGTGGCGCGATACCACCGCTGGTGGTGGGGGCTGCTCCGTTTTTTGCGCGGCTGGTTGAAAACGTATTGCGGGAAATTGATCCGGGTATCAACGAGGCCTGTAATGCCATGGGTGCCAACTCACGGCAAACGGTAATGTGGGCATTGCTGCCTGAAGCCACAACCGGCATTATCAGTGCCGTAGTGGTAACAGCGATTATGTTAATCAGTTATTCGGCCATGTCGGGCGTGATTGGTGGCGGTGGATTGGGTGATGTTGCTATCCGCTTTGGCTATCAGCGTTACCAGACCGAGGTTATGATTGTGACAGTGGTTGTTCTGATCGTGATGGTTCAACTGGTTCAGATGTTGGGCGATCGTTTGGTAGTTAAATTTAATCGAAAATAGCGTTGGAGCTTATTATGCAAATTAAAAAAATTATTGCGGGTCTATTATTGGCAAGTGGTGTTGTTGGCATGAATATGGCTGCCGCCAATGAAAAACTCAGTATTGCGGCGACACCGGTACCACATGCGGAAATTCTTGAGCATATCAAACCGGTTCTGGCCAAAGAGGGTATTGATCTGGAGGTTAAGGTATTTACCGATTATGTACAGCCCAACCAGCAGGTGGCCGATAAACAGATTGACGCCAATTTCTTTCAGCACAAACCTTACCTGGATACATTTAACAAAGAGAAAGGCACCAATCTGGTTTCGGTTGGCCTGGTGCATGTAGAGCCGTTCGGGGCCTATTCCAAAAAAATAACCTCAATTAATGATTTGAAAGAGGGCGCCCAGGTTGCGATTCCCAATGACCCGTCGAATGGTGCCCGTGCCTTGCTGCTGGTACAGCAACAGGGTCTGATCAAACTGAAAGACCCAAGCAATTTGCTGGCAACTTCCCGTGACATTATTGAGAACCCCAAAAAACTGAAATTCAGGGAGCTGGAAGCGGCAACATTACCCCGCGTGCTGGATGATGTGGATGTTGCTTTAATTAATACCAATTATGCACTTGAAGCTGGCCTGAACCCGACTAAAGATGCCTTGTTTATTGAAAATGCCGAATCTCCTTATGCCAACCTGGTTGCGACCATTCCGGAAAAAGAAAGCAGTGCGGAAATTGGTAAACTGCTTAAAGCCCTGCAAAGTGAAGATGTGAAAGCATTTATCGCTGAAAAATATAAAGGTGCGATTGTTCCTGCATTTTAAATTTATCGGATTTGCGCGTAAAACCCCGTCGTTCAGGGCGGGGAGGATGTCAAGCCATAAAGCCTTTGTTATTTTAGTAATGGCAAAGGCTTTGTGTATTCTGCTGCGGGTTTGGGCAGCAAAACTGCTTGTAACGGCTTAAGGTTCTTTTGCGGTTTACTGGTTATTTTCCCTGCTGGGAAAGTGCTGTTTGCATACTTCGGTTAACAGGCTGGACATTTTTTTATGCAGGCGGGTTGGAATCCGTTTAGATGAAATGCCCAGATAAAGCCGGTTAATGAGAGTGGGTGAGGTAATGGGGATGGCTTTGAACTGATTGCCCTGTTTGACAAGCGTTAATGAAAAGCGCGATAAAATCGCATAACCCATTCCTTCAGCGACCAGCTTCATGATAATCCCGATACTGTCAATTTCCCAGGCAATATTGGGTTTTAAATCCATTTTCAGCATTTCCTGTTCAAGTAGCATGCGAAAAGTGTTTGGCGGGCAGGGCGTGATCAGGGGAAGAGCGGCAACCTCTTTTAAAGTAATAGACTCCATGTTTTTTGTTAGGGGGGCATTTATGTCACAAATTAAAAACAGCTCTTCTTCAGCCAGTAAGTGGGTGTCAATATGCGCAGAGGCGGTTGGGTTATTCAGTAAGGCAATATCAATTCTGCCCAGATGGATGCTTTCTTCAAGATTGGCCGTCAGGGCTTCAATAATGGTCAGGTTTGCATCGGGGAGTTGCTCTTTGAAAGCCTTGACTACATCGACCGAGATCAATTTCACGAGTGTGGGGGGTATGCCCAGAAATACATGGCCATTCAGTTTGCCATCGGATAAACTCAAATCTTCGTAGGCAAGTTCAAGTTGTTGCAGGATGATCCGGCTGTGTTCAAGCAGTGTTTTGCCTGCATCGGTCAGGATGACGCCACGTCCATGCCGAATGAGTAAATTCTGGCGCAGCTCAATTTCGAGTTGTCGGATTTGCCTGCTTAATACGGGTTGTGCGACATCAATAACTTCAGCTGCGCGAGTATAACTGCCTAATTCCGCGACATGTGTAAAATACTTAAGCTGCTTGAGCTCCATGTGTCTTTACCTGTAGTAATAAGTATGCATAATTGTCATATCTAATAGATTTGATTGCGACTGTAATTTTATGCGTGACTGAATAATAATAAAACGCAGCTAAATACCCTGTCTGTTTGTAATCATAACAATATCTGGAGATGATATGCTCGCTCAACATACGATTCCTTGTATTTTAATGCGTGGTGGTACCTCAAAAGGACCTTTTTTCTATGCAAAAGATTTACCTGAAGAAATAATACAGCGTGATAAGGTATTGTTGGCAGCGGTAGGTTCGCCAGACAAACGGCAGATTGATGGTGTGGGTGGTGCGCATTCACTAACCAGTAAAGTCGGTATTGTTGATGTTTGTACCAACGGGAAGGCAGACCTGACTTTCCTGTTTGCCCAGCTTCAGCCCGAAAAGGATACTGTTGATACGGCACCAAACTGCGGCAATATGTTGGCAGGGGTGGTGCCATTTGCCCTGGAAAGAGGCCTGATTAAGGCACAGGGCGAAACCACGACCGTCAAGGTGTTAACCTTGAATACCGATATGGTCAGTGAAATAGAAGTACAGACACCGGGTGGTCAGATTACCTACGAGGGTGACGCCCGTATTGACGGTGTTCCCGGAACCAGTGCGCCTATCAAAATCAATTTTCTTGATGTGGCTGGCTCAGTTTGCGGTTCTTTACTGCCAACCGGTAACCAAATCGATGAGTTTGAAGTAGAGGGTTTGGGTACTTTGCAAGCGACTTGCATTGATAATGGCATGCCTATGGTGCTGGTTCGTGCGGCAGATGTAAACCGTACCGCTTATGAATCGGTGGCTGATCTGAATCAGGATGTGGAATTGAAAGCCATTATCGAGGACTTGCGTCTTAAGGCTGCGCGCAAAATGGGGCTGGGTGATGTATCGTCTAAAAATTATCCCAAAATGTGTCTGTTGAATAAACCTCTTCAGGGGGGGGCCATTCATACCCGTTGTTATATTCCACATACATGTCATGATGCAATTGGGGTTCTGGCGGCTGTTACCGTAGCGACCGCATGTGTCTTGCCGGAAACCGTTGCCAGCCAATTGACACAGGCCGACAGGGAAAGTGATTTGATGTCAATCGAGCATCCAAGCGGTGAATTTTCGGTCGAGCTTAGCTTGAACCCCGAAAACAAGACCGAGGTGTTAAGTGCTGCTTTGCTGCGTACTGCGCGTCCTTTAATGCGTGGAGATTTATACATTCCTTTTTCGGCCCTGAAATAAGAGCGGTCATTACTTTTTTTGAATGCAAAATTATTTAGGTATGCCATGAGAGCTATACGGTTTTGGTATACCTAATAGATGAATTATCGGCTTTTTTTAGTGCAAATAGATAAAGATAATAGGTGAATGCAATAAAAAGATAATTTTTTACTGGGTTTCCCTGTTTATCGGTGTCTTATTGGAATGTGACAGAAAGGGCCATCGTAGAAACAGCGTTGAACTCAGACAATAATAAATTTTTGAGACGCTCATGAGCAATACACAAATCAACATCCAGGAATTTTTTAATAAAAACCGGTTTTCAAAATTCCAGTTGCTTATTTTTATTCTTACTTTTTTAGTGGCTTTTTTTGACGGCTATGATACGGCTGTGATTGGCTATATCGCACCTAGTCTTTTGGGTGAATGGGGGCTTGAGCGTAAAGATCTTGCCCCTGTATTAAGTGCAGCCTTGCTGGGTCTGGCTATCGGGGCGATTTCTTTCGGTCCTGTTGCCGATAAGGTCGGGCGCAAAGTTGTTTTAATTACAGCGGTTTCCATCTTTGCTGTCGGAACCATTATTTCGGCTTATGCCACTTCACTTTTGCAACTTGAAATTCTGCGTTTTATTACGGGTGTGGGGTTGGGCGCGGCGATGCCCAATGCGGTAACCCTGCTCTCCGAGTATTGTCCCGATAACAAGCGTTCAGTCATTGTTAATACGATGTATTGCGGGTTTCCATTGGGGGCGGCGCTGGGCGGTTTCATTTCGGCATGGTTGATTCCTGCTTTTGGCTGGCGTTCAACCCTGCTTTTTGGCGGGCTGGCACCATTGGTTCTTGTGATTGTCATGATGTTGATGATGCCTGAATCAGCCAGATACCTGGTTGCCAAAAAACGCCCGGTTGCCACAATCCGTAAAATTATGGCCAAAATCCATCCATCTGCCCTGCAGGCTGATGCGTTTGTCATGACGGAAAACAATGTGGTACTGGATGACAGTAAAGGCGGTATTGCTGTTGTGATGTCAAGGCATTATAGGGCTGGTTCCATTCTGTTATGGATTTCTTATTTTATGGGGCTTCTGATTTTTTACAGTGTAATGAACTGGATGCCCGTGCTGTTCCGTGAAATTGAAATGTCACAGGGTACCGCCTCTATTGTGACCGGCCTGTTCGCGCTTGGTGGGCTTGGTGCTATTGTCAATGGCTGGTTCATGGACCGTTTCAACGCCAATAAGCTGATTGCTTTCTTTAGCTTGTTAACGGCAGGGTCAGTTGCCTTTATTGGTGTAACCGTGAATATGCACATGGCTCTTTTGATCGCGGTGGTAATTTTTGCCGGGATCGTCATGAATACGGCACAAAGTTCCTTGCCAGCGCTGGCGGCTGCATTTTACCCTACGCAGGGACGCACTACCGGTGTTTCCTGGATGTTGGGAATTGGCCGTTTAGGCGGTATTGCCGGTTCTTTTCTGGTGGCCTGGCTGGTTTCCAAGGAATTCAGCCTGGAAAATATTTTTTATATTTTAGGTGTGCCCGCTCTGATAACAACTGTTTGCCTGTTATTGAAACAGTCAATTTATGGTGAGCAGCGTAAAAGCGCAACGAATACGGCTAATTAAGTCGCGGTGGATAATCGTGCAACTGCCTGATGGTTGTACGGCAATTTTTGAAAGGATTAAATATATGAGTTTAATTATTGATTGTCATGGTCACTATACTACGGCCCCGGCCCAGCTGGAAGCATGGCGTAACAAGCAGATTGCGGCCATTAAAGATCCATCGCTGATGCCTAAAGTGTCAGATCTGAAGATTAGCGATGATGAAATTCGTGAGACACTAGAGAAAAACCAGTTGAAATTAATGAACGAGCGCGGCTCCGACATAACGCTGTTCTCTCCTCGTGCCAGCTTCATGGCTCACCATATCGGTGATTTTCAGGTGTCATCTACATGGGCGGCTATTTGTAATGAGCTGTGCTACCGGGTTTCCCAGCTCTATCCAGACCGTTTCACGCCGGTTGCCATGTTGCCTCAATCTCCGGGCGTGCCTATTGAAACATGTATTCCTGAACTGGAACGCTGCGTGAATGAATACGGGAATGTGGGTATTAACCTTAACCCCGATCCATCAGGTGGTCACTGGACTTCTCCTCCATTAACAGACCGTTACTGGTATCCGATTTATGAAAAAATGGTTGAGTATGATATTCCTGCCATGATTCACGTCAGTACCAGTTGCAACCATTGTTTTCATACCACTGGCGCACACTACCTGAATGGTGATACCACCGCTTTCATGCAGTGCCTGAGCGGTGACCTGTTTAAAGACTTCCCGACGCTGCGTTTCCTGATTCCGCATGGCGGTGGTGCAGCCCCATATCACTGGGGCCGTTTCCGTGGCTTGGCAATGATGATGAAAAAACCCGAGCTTGAAGAGCATTTGTTGAACAATATTTTCTTTGATACTTGCGTTTATCATCAGCCGGGTGTGGATCTGTTGCTTGATGTCATTCCACATGACAACGTTTTGTTTGCGTCTGAAATGATTGGTGCCGTACGTGATATTGACCCGCGCACCGGTTTTTATTTTGATGATACCAAACGGTATATTGAAGCCAGCAATCTGACCGCAGAACAAAAGCACCAGATTTACGAAGGTAATACCCGTCGCGTGTTCCCGCTTCTTGATAAACAATTAAAAGCTAAAGGATTGTAAAAATGGATGTCACATTAAATCAGTTAGGTGTAGTTAAACGCAATATTCAACGTGCTGATCCTGCCGTAGTCGCCCGTTTGGGCGCTTTGGGCGTTGCTACCGTGCATGAGGCAATGGGTCGTATTGGTTTAATGAAAACCTATATGCGTCCTATTTACCCGGGTGCGAAAATTTGCGGTACTGCCGTTACCATTCTTCTGCACCCTGGTGATAACTGGATGATGCACGTTGCGGCAGAGCAATTGCAGCCGGGTGATGTTGCGGTTGCGGCCTGCACCAGCGATAACGCAGACGGTTTCTTTGGCGATTTGCTGGCGACGTCATTCCAGGCCCGTGGTGCCAAAGGCCTGATCATTGATGCCGGTGTACGTGATGTGGATGTCTTGCAGGAAATGGGTTTCCCCGTATTCAGCAAGGCGATTAACGCAAAAGGTACTATCAAGGCAACCCTGGGTTCGGTAAACGTTCCGGTTATTTGTGCCGGTGCATTGGTTAATCCGGGTGATGTGGTTGTTGCCGATATCGATGGCGTGGTGGTGGTGCCTCGTGAAAAAGCGGAAGAGGTGGCTGCAGCCGCTGAAAAGCGCGAGTCTTTTGAGGGTGAAAAACGCGAAAAGCTGGCTTCAGGTGTATTGGGGCTGGATATGTACAATATGCGTGAACCGCTTGAAAAAGCCGGTTTGAAATATATCGATTAATGGGTGCCAGTATGAAATTTGAAGTCACTCCCGGCTGGTTGGCCTATCATCCGGCACCTAGTAAGCCGGCATTCAAATTGCCAGCGGGTGCAGTAGATGCGCATTGTCATGTATTTGGTCCTGGCGAGCAGTTTCCCTATGCACCCGAGCGTAAATATACACCTTGCGATGCTTCCAAAGACCAGTTGTTTGCGTTGCGCGATCACTTGGGTTTCAGCCGTAATGTGATTGTGCAGGCAACCTGCCATGGCAAGGATAATCGTGCCCTGGTCGATGCGCTTGAAGCATCCAATGGCCTGGCACGTGGTGTGGCAACGGTATCTTCAGATATTTCCGAAGAAGAGCTGCAGGCAATGCACAAAGCGGGTGTACGTGGTGTACGCTTTAATTTTGTGAAGCGCCTGGTAGACTTCACGCCCAAAGAAGAATTGCTGAAAGTGGCCAATAAAATCGCCCCTTTGGGCTGGCATATTGTGGTCTATTTTGAAGCACAGGATTTGCCAGAACTATGGGACTTTTTTACCGGCCTGCCAACCACGGTTGTGGTTGATCATATGGGGCGTCCAGATGTTGCCAAACCGGTTGACGGTGAAGAGTTCAACCTGTTTGTTAAACTAATGGAAGCGCATCCGAATATCTGGTCTAAACTGTCCTGCCCGGAACGCTTAAGCATAACGGGCCCCAAAGCGCTGGATGGCGAGCAGAATGCTTATACCGACGTGGTTCCGTTTGCGCGTCGTTTAATGCAGCAGTTCCCTGACCGTGTGCTGTTTGGTACAGACTGGCCCCACCCCAACCTGAAAAACCACATGCCTGATGACGGTTTGCTGGTTGATTATGTTGTGCACATTGCGCCCACTGAAAAAGAGCAGCAACAGTTATTGGTGGATAACCCCATGCGTTTATACTGGCCCGAAGAAACTGGCGCCACGTTAAAAGGAGAATAAATATGGCATTGGAAAAACCTTACAAGGATATTCCCGGAACGACCATTTTTGATTCAGAGCAGTCCCGTAAAGGCTATCACTTGAATCAGTTTTGCATGTCCCTGATGAAAGCGGAAAACCGCGAACGTTTCAAGGCCGACGAGCGTGCCTATCTTGATGAATGGCCCATGACTGAAGACCAGAAACTGGCCGTGATGTCACGTGACCTTAACCGCTGCATGGAACTGGGCGGTAATATTTATTTTCTGGCTAAAATCGGTGCGACCGATGGCTTGTCATTCCAGCAAATGGCAGGCAGCATGACCGGCATGACCGAGGAAGAGTACCGTGAAATGATGCTGAAAGGCGGCCGTTCGCCCGAAGGTAACCGGTATTTGCATGAGCAATCTAAATAATTATCAGGAAAACATCACATGGCAAAGATAAATGCAAGTGTTTATACGTCTCATGTGCCAGCCATTGGTGCTGCACTTGATTTGGGTAAATCGGAAGAGCCGTACTGGAAAAAAGTTTTTGACGGGTACGAGTTTTCCAAACAATGGATTAAAGAAAGCAAACCGGATGTGATTTTCCTGGTTTATAACGATCACGCAAATAACTTCAGTCTTGAGTTGATTCCTACTTTTGCCCTGGGAACAGGTGAATCCTTTGAGCCTAGCGATGAAGGCTGGGGAAAACGTCCGGTTCCAACCGTGCAGGGACACCCTGATTTGGCCGCGCACATTGCCCATTCGGTTATCCAGGATGACTTTGATTTAACCCTTTGCAATAAAATGGAAGTGGATCACGGTCTTACCGTACCCTTGTCATTGATGTTCGGCCAGCCGGAAGAGTGGCCTTGTAAAATCATTCCGCTGCATGTAAACGTTGTGCAGTATCCCGTACCCTCAGGCAAGCGTTGCTATGAGCTGGGTAAGGCGATCCGTCGTGCTGTAGAGTCTTACGGTGAAGACCTGAATGTCCAGATTTGGGGCACGGGCGGTATGAGTCACCAATTGCAGGGGCCACGCGCAGGCCTGATCAACGCCGAATGGGATAATAAGTTCCTTGACCGCCTGATTAATGACCCGGAAGATTTATCAAAAGTATCTCACGTCGAATATGTGCGTGAGGCCGGTTCAGAGGGTATTGAACTGGTTATGTGGCTGATCGCCCGGGGGGCGATGGATGAAGGCAAAACACCGAAAGTGACCCATCGTTTCTTTCATGTTCCTGCTTCCAATACAGCGGTAGGCCATCTGATTCTTGAAAATCAGGAAGACTGATACCGTAGCGTATTCATTGGCATTGACGGTGCATTAGTAACCGTTAATGCCTGAAGTAATTTAACCATATATCCACGGAGATCATATGCAAAAAGTTAAAGTTGCATTGGTTGGCGCGGGTGCTTTTGGTATTAAGCATCTTGACGGCCTGAAAAACATTCCCAATGCTGAAGTGACTTATGTTGTTACCAGCACCAAAGAAAAAGCACAGGATGTCGCTGGCAAATACGGCATTGCCAATGCCACAGACAACCTGGATGAAGTATTGGCATCCGCAGATGTTGATGCTGTTATTTTGTGTACACCAACCCAGATGCATGCGTCACAAACACTTGCCTGCCTTAAGGCTGGCAAGCATGTACAGGTTGAAATTCCATTGGCCGACAACCTGGCTGACGCTGAAGAAGTCCTGCGTGTGCAAAAAGAGAAAAATCTGGTTGCCATGGTTGGGCATACACGTCGCTTCAACCCAAGCCATCAATGGGTTCATAACAAAATTGTGGCAGGTGAGCTGAATATCCAGCAAATGGATGTGCAAACTTATTTCTTCCGCCGTACCAATACCAATGCATTGGGTCAGCCACGTTCCTGGACCGATCACCTTTTGTGGCATCATGCTGCACACACGGTAGACCTGTTCCAGTACCAAACCGGTTCCAAAGTGGTCAAGGCCAATCTCGTTCAGGGGCCCATTCACCCGACTTTGGGTATTGCCATGGATATGTCCATTCAGCTGCTCACTGAAAGCGGTGCGATATGTACCCTGTCATTGTCATTCAACAATGATGGCCCATTAGGCACATTCTTCCGTTATATTTGTGACAATGGTACTTACATTGCCCGTTATGATGATCTGGTAACCGGCAAGGAAGAGGCAATCGATGTTTCCAAGGTTGATGTTTCCATGAACGGCATTGAGTTGCAGGATCGTGAGTTCATTTCTGCGATTGTGGAAGGGCGTGAACCCAATTCAAGTGTTGCTTCGGTCATTGAGTGTTACCGCACTTTGGCTGCATTGGAAGCACAGCTGGGTTAATACCGGTAATAATATAATGCGTGCCCCTGAATGAGCTTTCATCCAGGGGTATTTTTATGTGTAAAGGATAATTAATGAATACTCAGCGGACAATAGGTGGCCAATCGGTTTTTGCAATTGGTCTGGGATGCATGAATTTAAGCCATGCTTATGGTGTTGCGCCCGATGAGCAGGCAGGGCGTGCCTTGCTTGAACAGGCTTTGGCAGAGGGAATCAACCATTTTGATACGGCCACCTTGTATGGTTTTGGCAAAAATGAAAGTCTGGTTGGCAAGGTGCTTAAACCGCATCGGCAAAATATTTTTCTGGCCAGCAAGTGCGGTATGGGGCCGGTTGATGGCAAACGGGTCATTGATGGTCGCCCGGAAACCCTTAAACGGCAATGCGAAGAATCGTTGCAGCGCTTGCAAACCGATGTGATTGATCTTTATTATTTGCATCGATGGGATAAAAAAGTGCCTATTGAAGAAAGCGTAGGTGCTTTATCCGAGCTGGTGAGCGAAGGTAAAATACGCTTTATCGGTTTGTCTGAAGTCTCGGCGGCAACGATTAAAAAAGCCCATCAGGTGCACCCTGTGACGGCAGTACAAAACGAATATTCGCTTTGGTCACGCAACCCCGAGTTGGGCGCACTTGCGGCCTGCCGTGAAATAGGTGCCAATCTGGTGGCATTCAGCCCGGTTGCACGCGGTTTTCTGGGCAACAAATTGCATGATTTGTCTGTTTTGCCAGAGAATGATATTCGTTTGAATATGCCCCGCTTCAGTGCCGAAAATTACCCCCTGAACTTACGCTTGCTGGCCGATTATGCCGAGTTGGCCAAGGAAGCCAATTGCACACCGGCACAACTGGCGTTAGCCTGGTTACTGGCCCAGGATGAGCAACTTATTCCTATTCCTGGCACCACCAGGCCTGAACATTTGCTGGAAAATATTCAGGCAGCTTCATTAAAAATTGATGCGGCTATCCTGGCAAGGGCGGGGCGCTTGATTAATCAGGAAACGGTGGTGGGTAACCGTTATGCAACGGCAACGCTTGCGGAAATTGACACGGAAAGCTTTGCGTAACGTGTTAAGGCAGCGGCCGTAAAAAAGCGATCCCGAATAAGGTTTCGGGATCGCTTTTTGTTACTTGCCTTAAACCGTTGGCGGCTTAGTAAGGCAGGCCAGTATAGTTTTCTGCAAGCAGTTTGGCGCCATATTCAGAGTTTAGTAATTGATTGAATTCGGCTTCCTGCATTTTTTCATCCCAGTCATCAATGTGGTCGAAAGTGTGCAGCATTTTGGTCATGTACCATGAGAAGCGCTCTGCGCCCCAAATGCGTTTCAGGCAACGTGCCGAGTAATTGTCGATACCGGCTTCGCTCTTGTTTTGATAGAAATCCAGCAAGGCATCAGAGAGATACAGAACATCACTGCCGGCCAGGTTCAGGCCTTTGGCACCGGTAGGTGGCACAATGTGGGCGGCATCACCGGCCAGGAACAGCTTGCCATAACGCATGGGTTCAGTGACGAAACTGCGCAATGGGGCAATGCTTTTTTCAAGGCTTGGGCCGGTTACCAGGTTGGCGGTAATTTCAGGCGCCAAACGGGCTTTCAGTTCTTCCCAGAAACGCTCATCGCTCCAGTCTTCGATTTTATCGGTAAGCGGAACTTGCAGATAGTAACGGCTGCGTGTTTTAGAGCGCTGGCTGCACAAAACAAAGCCGCGTTCATGTTTGGCATAAATAAGCTCTTCGGACACCGGAGGGGTATCTGACATCAGGCCCAGCCAGCCAAAAGGATAAACACGCTCATATTCTTTCAGGATATGGGCGGGAATGGTAGGACGTGAAACGCCGTGGAAACCATCACAACCAGCGATAAAATCGCAATCAAGGCGGTGTTCCTGGCCGTCTTTGGTGTAAGTGACATAAGGTGCGGCAGAGTCAACGTCATGCAATTTGACATCTTTGGCTTCATAAATGGTGGTTGCGCCAATTTCTGCACGGGCTTCCATTAAGTCACGGGTGACTTCTGTCTGACCGTATACAACCACGTTGCGGTTAACCAGTTTTTTAAAGTCGATGCGATGTTGCTGGCCGTTGAAAATAATTTCACAACCCTCATGAACCAAACCCTGTTCTTTCAGGTTTTTGGTAACCCCTGCGCGTTCAAGGCCGTCAACCACAACGCTTTCCAAGACACCGGCACGGATACGGCCTAAAACATATTCACCGGTCTGACGTTCAAGAATGATGTTGTCAATACCGTTTTTAGCAAGAATTTGCCCTAATAAAAGACCCGAAGGGCCGGCACCAATAATGGCTACTTGAGTACGCATGGTTTCTCCTTAGCTGATTTTTAAAATGATGTTTTCATTATCAAAAAAAGAAACATATAAAAACACTACTAAACTGTACTAGCAGTTATGTTATTTTATGCGTACGATAGCTGTTTTTAGCTGAAGAAAGATTGGAACGGGATAACGAGTGCAAGAATTAAATTCAATTTATATGTTTGCCGGGTTGCTGCTGGCAGCATTTGGAGTGGGTGCTTTGCTGGTTTTTACCGTGATGCAATTAAGCCTCAACCGCTTTAAAACACGGGCTTTTCTGCTTGAAAACCAATTGCAGGATCTTGATGCCCAGCGTGATGAACAGCAGTTTGCTTATCAGGCATTGCAACAGGATTTCAAAGCGCTGGATAGTGAGAAAGATGCATTGGATAAAATGTTGTCAGGCAAAGAAGCCGAACTGTATTTAACTAAAGAACAATTGATCCAGATCATGGAGCAAAAGCAACAGCTTGCTTCTGAACTGCAGCTTGCACTGCTGAAAACAGCGGATCTTGAAAAAGAAAAAGTGTTTTTACAGACTCAGTATCAGCAAAAGGAAGAAAACCTGAGTGAGCTTAAAAATGCCTTTAATCAATCACGGCAATTATTGAGTACCGAATTTGAAAACCTGGCCAATAAGATTATGGATGAAAAAAGCCAGGTGTTTTCAGTGCAGAATCAACAGGCTATGGATGGTCTGTTAAAACCGTTAAAAGAAAAACTGGAAGGGTTTCAGAACCGTGTCAATGAAGTGCATGACCAGTCGTTAAAAGGTCATACTTTGCTGAATGCCCATCTACAGCAGGTGATGGAGATGGGCTTGAAAATGACGCAAGATGCGCAGGGGCTGGCAAAAGCCCTGAAAGGTGACAAGAAAATGCTGGGTAACTGGGGGGAAATGCAGCTTGAGCGGGCCTTGCAGGCAGCCGGTCTGGTAAAAGACGATCACTATCGCATGCAAGTGCATTTTCGGGATGAGCAGGGGCAAAACCAGTTGCCCGACTGCATTATTTATTTACCCGATGGCAAGCATATGGTGATTGACAGTAAAGTATCGCTGAATGATTACCAGCAGGCGGTTGCCGCCCCAGACGAGCGTGGCATGCGGGTTTCACTGGATGCCCATGCCAAGGCAGTAAAAAATCATATAGACCAGTTATCTGACAAAAACTACAGCCGTCTGAACGGGATTAACAGCCCGGGGTTTGTTTTTATGTTCATGCCGATAGAAGCCGCCTATATCGAGGCGCTTAATCATCCATCGGGCCTGTTTCAGTATGGTTATGAAAAGGGCGTGATTCTGGTTTCACATACCACCCTGATGCCGGTGTTAAGAACGGTGTCATATCTGTGGATGATGGAACGCAGCAACGAACAGGCGCTGCAGATTGGCAACAAGGCAACAGAAATATATAACCAGGTTGCCAGGGTTGCCGAGCATTTATCCCGCCTTGGCGGGACCCTGAATACCGCCGGCACCCATTACAATGCGGTGATTGCCTCATTTGCCGGAAAGCAGGGCCTGATTGGCAAGGTTGAACGTTTCAACGAACTGTCGGCCAGGGCCAGCCGCAAAATGGTTCCTCCGGAACCGATTCATCCGGATTTTGATGCCAGCCGCCTGGGCGCCGTACTGGAGAGCGGTACGCCGCAGCATGAAAAAGAATTGGCCGGACTCAATAGCGGTCAATCGCCTGTTTGAAACGCCAGACCCCTTCAGTAATCTTTTCTTCATTACTGGTGGCAAAAGATAATCGAAAAGCGCCCTGATGGCCCTGCAAAAGCAAAATCAGAAGACATCATCAGACCTTAGTCATGGGTTATGCAGATGCTTTCTGGCAAGAAAGCATCTGCTTCAGGGTCGTATTAATTAATCATCACCAAATTTCACGCCTTGTGCCAATGGCAACTCACGGGAGTAGTTGATGGTATTGGTCGCGCGGCGCATATAGCCTTTCCAGGCATCGGAGCCTGACTCACGGCCACCCCCGGTTTCTTTTTCGCCACCGAAAGCACCGCCAATTTCAGCGCCCGATGTGCCAATATTGACATTGGCAATGCCGCAGTCTGATCCGGCGGCCGACATGAAGTATTCGGCCTCAAGCAGATTGGTGGTGAAAATGGCGGAAGACAGGCCCTGGGGTACATCATTTTGCAAGGCCAGGGCCTCTTCGAAGGTGTCATAGCGCATGATATACAGGATAGGGGCAAAGGTTTCGTGTTGCACGACCTCTGTTTGTGCCGGCATTTCAACAATAGCGGGTTCTACGTAATAGGCATTGGGAAACTGCTCTTGCAGGACGCGTTTGCCGCCCGTGACAGTGCCGTTTTGTCCGGTTGCTTTTTGCAGGGCGGATTGCATGGCATCGAAAGCGGCCTTGTCAATTAAGGGGCCGACCAGTGTGCCCTCTGCCAGGGGGTTGCCAATAGGCAAGGTGCGATAGGCTTTTTTCAGGCGTTCGGTAAGTTCGCTGACAATACTGCTGTGCACAATCAGGCGGCGGGTAGTGGTGCAGCGTTGCCCGGCAGTGCCGACGGCACCAAAAACAATGCCCCGCACGGCCATGTTGAGGTCTGCCGTTTCACTCACAATAATGGCATTATTGCCACCCAGTTCAAGAATGCTGCGACCAAAGCGGGCGGCTACTTTGGGGCCCACTTCACGGCCCATCCGGGTGGAGCCGGTGGCGGAAACCAGGGCAACTTTGGGATTATTAACCAGCATCTCACCGGCTTCCCGTTGGCCAATGACTAATTGGGACAGATGGGCCGGTGCATTGCCAAATTTTTGCAAGGCCCGTTCCAGCAGGGCGTGGGTGGCCAGTGCGGTAAGTGGTGTTTTTTCAGAAGGTTTCCAGATCACGGCATTACCGCAAACCAGGGCAAGGGCGGTATTCCATGACCAGACGGCAACCGGAAAGTTAAAGGCGGTAATCACGCCAACAACCCCGAGCGGATGCCAGGTTTCCATCATGCGATGGCCGGGGCGCTCTGAAGCGATCGTGAGGCCATAGAGCTGACGGGACAGCCCAACGGCAAAATCGCAGATATCAATCATTTCCTGGACTTCACCCTGGCCTTCGGCAATGATTTTACCGGCTTCAATGGAAACCAGTTTTCCAAGTGCTTCTTTATTGGCGCGTAATTCTTCACCCAGCAGCCGGACCAGCTCACCCCGGCGTGCTGCCGGTACCTGTCGCCATTGCGTGTAAGCTGCATGGGCATGGTCAATGGCGGTGCTTACTGCTGCAGAAGACTGTTCAGTGACATTGGCAATAGAGGCGCCATCGATGGGTGAATAAACGGGCAGGCTACCTTCCTGTAAAGAAGAAATGTTGACGCCTAAAGAGATGAGCAGTTCTTGGGTTGGATTCATTGCCGGGTTCCTTTGTGAATCATCAGGGTCAGCCCCACGTTTTACATGACTCTGCTCGGCAGGGCAACGAAAAAATGGCAGGATAGGTGAGGCGCTCAATACAAACAGATTAACAACTAGATTAACAATTGACTTTCCTAAAGTCAAAAAATTTCTTATAAGAAATCAAAATAAATAAAAGTGTTTTTCCTTGGTTTTTAATTGTTGCAATGCAAAATATATTGTTTTATATCAATGAATTATAAATTTATATTAGATGGTTGATTTTTTAAATTTCAATCGTTTTTATAGGGTTATCCTGATAAAAAATACCAAAAAATCAATAAAATCGCGTCTTGTTTTTTTACGGATTACAAATTAATTTTCTTTTGGATTATGAATAAGTTATTGATTAACAATGGGGATATTATATTTTTATTTGTCTTTTAAAGAATTAGGTATAAATAACGATTGACGCCAAATTTTTCTTATGAGAATTTACAGTTATTCAGTTATTCAGTTATTCAGTTATTTGTAATGAGACATTGCATGAAAAACTGTTTTGATGTAGTGGTCGTTGGTGGTGCCGCAACAGGAAGTGCCCTGGCTTATTTTTTAAGCGCCTCCCGCTCGTTTAAAGGCTCTGTTCTGGTTATTGAAAAAGATGCGTCTTATCAGAGGTGTGCGACTGCCTTGTCGGCAGCCTCCATACGGCATCAATTTTCTACGACAGAAAATATCCAGATGTCGCAGTTTGGTAGCGAATTTCTGTACCGCCTTGGAGAAACCCTTGAGGTGGAGGGTGAGCAGCCCGACGTGAACTTTCATGAAGCGGGTTATTTGTTTCTGTCCACCCCGCAGGGATATGAAACCCTGAAAGCAAACAATGCGTTGCAACGTGCCTTGGGGGCACAAATTGTGTTGTTGTCAGGCCAGCAATTGCAAGACAGATATTCATGGCTGAATGTGTCTGATTTGGCCGGCGGTTCGTTGGGCCTGAAGGGAGAGGGGTGGCTGGACGCCTATGGCATGATGCGGGCTTTTCGTCGCAAGGCCATTTCCCAGGGGGTTAGTTATATAGAAAATGAAGTGGTGCAGGTGCATCGGGAAGGCGCACGGGTAAGCAGTTTAACGCTGAGTAATGGTGACACTGTCTCTGGTGGTGTTGTGGTGAATGCTGCGGGTACCGGGGCCATGCAATTGGCCCGTCAGGCTGGTATTGAGTTGCCGATAGAATCGCGCAAACGCAGTGTTTTTTATGTGACCTGCCCCGGGACAATCAATGATTGTCCCATGCTGATTGACCCCAGCGGTGCTTATATCCATCCTGAAGGAGAAGGGTTTATTTGCGGCATGCAGCCACCCCCCGACCAGGATCCCGAGTGTTTTGATTTTGAGGTGCAATATCCGCTGTTTGATGAGTACCTGTGGCCAATCCTGGCGCATCGGGTGCCTGCCTTTGAAGCCTTGCGCTGTGAGCATGGCTGGGCCGGCCATTACGATTACTGCACCTTCGACCAAAACGTGATTCTTGGGTATCACCCCGATATCAATAATATGGTTTTTGCTAATGGTTTCAGTGGTCACGGCATGCAACAATCACCTGCAGTAGGTCGTGGTCTTGCCGAGTTGATTGAATTTGGCGAATACAAAAGTTTGAATTTGAAGCGTTTGGGTTGGGAGCGGGTGTTAACCAATCAACCCATTATCGAGAAGAACGTCTGGTAGTTCACATTCGTATTAAGCAGTCAGTCCGTTGTATAGCGTAGTTTTTTAATAATGTTTCTTGTTTTGCAAGGAACCATGCTGGTCAATTTCAGGAGAAAAGCATGAATAAAGGATTTAAAAAGCTTTTTATTGCAGCAGCACTTACTACCGCTTTGTCTGCGCCCGCCCTGGCAGAAGAGTTTATCAAGATTGGCCTGGGTGCGCCCATTACCGGTGGCAGTGCCGCATTTGGCAAGCAATTGCTGCTGGGGGCTGAATCCGCCGCCGAAGCCATTAATGCGAAAGGGGGCGTTAACGGTAAAAAAATCAGAATTATCCAGGGAGATGATGCCTGCGAACCCAAACAGGCGGTCGCCGTAGCCAACCGTTTTGTTGACCAGGAAAAAGTGGATGCCGTTGTGGGTCATTTCTGCTCTTCCAGTACCATTCCCGCTTCAGAAATTTATGATGAGGCCAATATCCTGAACGTGACGCCCGCCTCAACTAACCCCAGGGTGACTGAACGCGACCTGACAACGCTGATTCGTGTTTGTGGCCGAGATGACCAGCAAGGAGAGGTGGATGCAAAATTCATTCATGAAAACCTGAAAGCCAAGCGCATTGCGGTGATCAATGACAAGGACACCTATGGTGTCGGTTTGGCCAATGCCACCCGTGATGCCGCGAAACAGCTGGGCGTCGAGGTCGTGCTTGAAGATGGCGTGACCCGTGGGGAGCGTGATTACAACGCATTGGTTACCAAGATCAAGGCCTCGGATGTGGACGCTGTTTTCTTTGGCGGGCTGTATGCCGAAGCGGGTCTGCTAGTCAGGCAAATGCGTCAACAGGGTTTAACGATTCCTTTCGTTTCCGATGATGGCATTGCGGATCCGGCTTTCGTTACGGCGGCCGGGGGCATTCCGTTTGCCGAAGGGACTTACATGAGCTTTCTGAAAGACCCCCGTGGTGAGCCGGCAGCCCAGGAAGTTATGCTCAAATTGAAAGAAAAAGGCAGTGATGCCGAGGGCTTTACCCTGTATTCTTATGCCGCTGTTGAAGCCATTGCGGCGGCCATGGATGCTAATAAGGGTGTGAAAGACGGTACCGTACTGGCTGACTGGATCAAGAACAATGACATTGATACGGTGCTGGGACGCAAAGGCTGGGATGAAAAAGGTGATCCGAAAACCAATGACTTTATTATTTATGTCTGGAACAAGGAAGGGCAGTATGAGCCTGTTCAATAAAGTGATTTAACCTTGCCGCGTTGCCTGTTACCCATGGGTAACGCGGTACCTGAATGTCTTTATCGACAAGGTAGGTGTTAAATGGAATGGCATATTTTAAGCCAACAGATCGTCAATGGCATTTCTCTGGGTTCCATCTATGGGTTGATTGCCATTGGCTATACCATGGTTTATGGCATCATTGGCATGATCAACTTCGCGCATGGCGACATTTATATGGTCAGTGCGTATATTACCGCGATCGTGTTTGCCGTCGTGACTTTTCTGGGCGTTGACGCGGTGGCGCTGTCCCTGTTGATCACGCTGGTTATTACCATGGCTATCACCGGGCTTTATGGCTGGTATATAGAAAGAACCGTGTACCGGCCCCTAAGAACCACCAACCGCCTGGCACCATTAATTACGGCAATCGGGGTTTCATTGCTGCTGCAAAATTATGTGCAGATCAGTCAGGGGCCCAATGTGCAGGGGGTGCCATCGTTAATCCCGGGCGGTTTTACGATCGGAACGGCTGATGAGTTTTTCCGGATCCGTTACATGGATATGATTATTGTGACCGTCAGTATCGTGGCCATGTCTCTGCTCACGTTCGTGATTCATAAAACCAGTCTTGGCCGGCAATGCCGTGCGGTGGAACAGGACCGTAAAATGGCCACTATCCTGGGCATTAATACCGGCCGGATTATTTCCACTGTTTTTGTGATTGGTTCCATGATGGCGGCTGTGGCCGGCGAACTGGTTACTTTCAATTATGGGTCATTTGATTTCTACATTGGCTTCGTACTGGGCATCAAGGCGTTCAGTGCTGCGGTTCTGGGAGGGATTGGTTCATTGCCGGGCGCCATGCTGGGTGGTTTGCTGCTGGGCGTGCTAGAGTCGATTTTTGCCGGATTTGTGAGCAGTGACTATAAAGACGTGTTTTCTTTCAGTATGCTGGTGCTGGTGCTGGTATTCAAGCCCAGTGGCCTGATGGGCAGACCTGCTGTGGAGAAAGTGTAATGAGTCATATACCTACTTCTACCGGACAGGACGTTGCCCTGGCATCGGTGGTGCCAAAATCGCCAGCCGTAGATGGCGCCTCGGCAACCCGTTCTTCAATTGACTTCAAGCATTCCCTGAAAGATGCCATGGTGGCGGGTGTGTTGACAATGCTGGTGTTTAGTCCCATTACCAATTTTATACTCCAACAATATTCGTTCAAGGTGGACTGGTTTCGGACACCACTTTTCCTCAATGGCATTTCCATTGGCTTGCTGGTTGCCTTTGTTCGTTTTTTTGTTTCGGTTGGTATCCAGACCGAAACCGGTGAACGATTTACGCAAAAATATCTTACCGCCCAAAAAGGTGTAGAGGTAGAGGATGAGCATGCCGATGGCATGCAACGCTTAAAGAAAATTTTGTTGTGGGCGGCCATTGCGGCGGGCATTTTTATGGCCTTGGGGCTGTCGGGGGTTATTTATCTTGGCACCGCTGCAGCGGTCGTACTGGTCATCCTGTTCATTGTGATTGCCATGGGCGTGCGTATTCCCAAGCGACGCGGCATGAAGCATCCCTGGAAAGGTGCGCTGCCTGTGCTGTTTCTGGTGGGACTGGTGGTGCCGCTGGTGTTTTTTTATTTTGGTATTTTTGGCAAGAGTTGGGCCAACAACCTGATTCTGGCCATGATTTATGTGTTGTTGGGTTTGGGCCTGAATATTGTGGTGGGTCTGGCTGGCCTGCTGGATTTGGGTTTTGTCGCATTCTATGCAGTGGGTGCTTATTTTCTGGCATTGGGTGCGCAATATCTGGATATTGGTTTTTGGACAGCACTTATTCTGGCGCCTGTGGCAGCTGCCCTGTGTGGCGGCTTACTGGGGTTCCCGGTCCTGAAAATGCACGGAGATTATCTGGCCATTGTGACCCTTGGCTTTGGGGAAATCATCCGGCTTGTCCTGGTGAACTGGATTGATTTCACCGGTGGGCCCAATGGTGCGCCGGCCCCGTCCCCCACTATTTTTAACCTGGAGTTTATTCGCCGGGCCAAGGGGGATGCTGTGCCGATCCATGAGTTCCTGGGCATACCGTATAGCTCCGATTACAAATTCATCTTTATTTATTTGCTGCTGTTTATCATTTCGATGGGCGTGTTGCGGGTGTTTACCCAGTTGCGGGTGATGCCCATTGGCCGTTCCTGGGAAGCCTTGCGTGAAGATGAAATTGCCTGCCGTTCGCTAGGCATCAATCATGTCACCGTTAAATTGTCCGCGTTTATGCTGGGGGCTTTTACCGGGGGGATTGCTGGCGTGTTTTTTGCCACTGCCCAGGGGTTTGTCAGCCCCATGTCGTTCAACTTCTTCGAGTCGGTGCTGATTCTGTCTATTGTGGTGCTGGGCGGCATGGGTAATGCCATTGGTGTGATTATTGCGGCTTTTACCCTGACCCTGTTGCCCGAGTTTTTGCGGGATTTTGCCGGTTATCGCGTCCTGTTGTTTGGCCTGTTGATGATTTTAATGATGATCTGGCGACCGAATGGTTTGCTGCGGGCCAAGCGTCCGGTATTTGAACGGGAAGAGGTAAGCGTATGAGCCATCAGCCACTGCTTGAAGTTAAGAATCTGACCCGTCGTTTTGGCGGTATTATTGCCAATAATAATGTCAGTTTCGAGGTGCAGAAAGACGCTATTACTTCCCTGATTGGCCCCAACGGGGCCGGCAAGACAACCGTGTTCAACTGTATCACGGGGTTTTATTCGGCCACATCAGGAGAAATTTTCCTGCATGGACCCGATGCTTCGGTAGAGGTGGGCAAACTGCTGAACCGGCCGTTTACCGGCGGGTCTTACCTGGTTTCCCGGGCAGGCATTGCCCGTACCTTCCAGAATATCCGTCTTTTCAAAGAGATGACGGTATTGGAAAACTTGCTGGTGGCCCAGCACCGGATGCAAAACCGTAATCTGCTGGCGGGTATTTTACTTACCCATGCGTTTTCAATAAAAGAAGAGGAAAGCGTAAACCGGGCCTATGAGTGGCTGGATATGGTTGATCTGGCGGTTGATGCAAATCGATTGGCGGGCGAGCTATCTTATGGTCGTCAGCGTCGCCTGGAAATTGCCCGTGCCATGTGCACCAACCCGTGCCTGGTTTGTCTTGATGAACCGGCTGCCGGCCTGAATCCGCGGGAAACCGTGGATCTTTCGCGGCTGATTCGCAAATTACGGGATGAATGCGGTGTGACGGTGTTGCTGATTGAGCATGACATGGGGCTGGTGATGGAGATCTCCGAGCATATTGTGGTGATGGATCAGGGGGCGGTGATAGACCGGGGTGACCCCGAGCATATCCGTAATTCGGAAGTGGTCATTGCAGCCTATCTGGGGACTGACGTGGAGGATGAAACATGACAACACCCATTCTGGAAATCAAAAACGTCAATACCTATTATGGTCCCATTCAGGCGCTCAAGGATGTCTCCCTGCATATTAATCCTGGTGAAATCATTTCCCTGATTGGTGCCAATGGTGCCGGGAAAAGTACCCTGCTGATGACCATTTTTGGGACGCCCAAGGCAAAATCAGGTGAAATTATTTACAAAGGGCAAAATCTGACCAAACTGGAGGCGTACCAGATTGCCAGCAAGGGCATTGCCCAGGTGCCAGAGGGCAGGCGTATTTTTCCGAAAATGACGGTTGAAGAAAATATCATGATTGGTGCCTTGCCCATTGGCGACAAATATATCGATGAAGACCGCAAAACCATGTTTGAGCTGTTTCCCCGCCTGCTGGAACGGCGTAACCAGCGTGCCGGCACCTTGTCGGGCGGCGAGCAGCAGATGCTGGCGATTGCCCGCGCCCTGATGAGTCGCCCGGACATGATTCTGCTTGATGAGCCCAGCCTTGGCCTGGCCCCCTTAATTGTGAGGCAGATCTTCTCGGTGCTCAAAGAGCTTGGGAAAAATGGTAAAACCATCTTTTTAGTTGAACAAAATGCCAATCATGCCCTTAAGCTGGCAGACCGGGCATATGTCATGGTAAATGGTGAAATTCGTATGACAGGAAGCGGTGCCGAATTGTTGGCTAATCCGGAAGTCAGGGACGCTTACTTGGGTAGTCACTAATGAATACCCGGGAAGAAACCCCTTTAATGCAACGCTTGCGTGCCGTGCGCCAGCAGAATAACTGGACGCTCGAGCAGGCTGGCAAGGCGTGCGGCATTGCTGCCTCCACGCTTTCCAAGATCGAAAACGGCCTGATGTCGCCAACCTATGATGTTCTGCAGAAACTGGCAACCGGGCTGAACCTGGACGTCTCTGAACTGTTTACATCGGCGCGAGATGCGATGGGGGCCGGGCGCTGTGTGGTTGACCGTGCCGGTCAGGGAAAGCCGCATCAAACGCCCCATTACAATCATCAATTGTTATGCACGCAGTTGTCAAATAAAAAAATAATGCCTTTTTATACCAACATTACCGCACGGAAGTTTTCCGACTTTCCTGACTGGAGCCGCCATGATGGGGAAGAGTTTGTTTATGTATTAAGCGGTGAAATAGAGCTGTACACTGAATATTATGCGCCTGCCCGTTTAGGTCCGGGGGATTGCTTCTATATAGATAGCCGGATGGGGCATCGCTGCACCAGTGTCAGCGAAGAAAATGCGGTAGTGATTTGGATCACCACCCAGAAAAATTCAGAAAAACACGAACCAGGAGACACATCATGAGCCAGCACGCGGTTCAGGTATTTGATGCATCACAAACGGCCGGCTTGATCGGTTTTCCCGAATTGGTCCGGGCCATTCATGACATGGCATTGGAATATGCCGCGGGCAAGGTTACCTGTCCCGATCGCCAGGTGTTGCCGGTGCCGGGCAATCAAGAAGGAGGGGTATTATTATCTATGCCGGCCGCCGCCGAAGATATTCTGGCACATAAGCTTATCTCCCTGTTGCCCGGCAATCCCGGGCATGGCCTGCCGACCATCCAGGGAACGGTGACTATATTGGACAGCAAGACGGGCTCACCCCTGTTTGTGCTGGATGCACCTACCGTTACCGCCTGGAGAACCGCGGCGCTGTCCATGCTGGGTCTTGAGCGCTTTACCCCGCAAACACCTGAAAAAATTGTCCTGATGGGGGCGGGTACCCAGGCAGCCGCTCACGTGCGAGCCATTAATGCGATCTATCCACAAGCAACCATCTATGTGACGGGGCGGGCTTCGTCAGCGGGCAGGGTGAAACGGTTTTGTGAGCGGTTTGATACTTTATCCAACCCCATCATGCCGGTGGAGCAAAGTAATTTGCCTGATGATTTTGATGCTGTTATTACGCTAACCACGGCGACCGAGCCCATTTACCATGCGCCTGCACAAGTCGGTCGGCTGATTATCGGGGTGGGCGCTTTCCAGCCACATATGTGTGAAATCGCCCCGCAAACTGTCATGGGCAGTACCTGCTATGTTGACGATCCGGTAGGGGCTTTACACGAGGCCGGTGATTATATCCGTGCCAAAAAAGACTGGGCGGAAATCATCTCACTGGAGCAGGCCTTGCAGTCCGAGGTTGATTTTTCGCGCCCCATCATGTTTAAAACGGTGGGTATTGGTGCCTGGGATCTGGCTGCCGCCCGGGTGGCTTGCCATTCGTTAAAGGCCCGGGCCTGAATGGGGCAGGAAACAACAGTTTCCAGCTATTGTTTCTTGTCTTGGATAACTAAACCATTGAAAAAATGACATTTTTTACAACAACAGCAAAAAACCTGCTTGTCAAGGGGTTTGGATAATGTTATATTAACAGGCTAACCGAAATGCAATAACGGTTAGGGATAAATTAACCCACAACACCCGTTTAATACAGGTGTCAATTTATATTAGGCCCAGCCAATCGTAGCTGGGGATTGGAGAAAATGATGTCGAATACGACACCTACACCTGCCGCTCATCGGCTGGGACTGTTGGGTCGCAAGGTTGGCATGATGCGTATTTTTACCGAGGAAGGCGAGTCCATTCCGGTAACAGTTCTTGACGTATCAAACAATCGTGTTACTCAAGTCAAGTCTCTGGAAACAGATGGTTATGCAGCGGTACAGGTTGCCTATGGCACCCGTCGTGCAACTCGCGTAACAAAGCCTCAAGCGGGTCACTACGCTAAAGCCGGCGTTGAAGCTGGTTCCATTCTTAAAGAGTTCCGTTTAGATCCTGCAAAAGCGGCTGAATTCTCAGCCGGCGCTGACTTGCCTGTTGAAAGTATTTTCGAGGCTGGCCAGAAAGTAGACGTTCAGGGTACAACGATCGGTAAAGGTTTTGCCGGTACCATCAAACGTCACAATTTTGGTGGTCAACGTAACTCTCACGGTAACTCTCTTTCACACCGTGTTCCCGGTTCTATCGGTATGGCGCAAGACCCAGGTCGCGTTTTCCCCGGTAAACGCATGTCCGGTCACATGGGTGATGTAACCCGCACCGTACAAAATCTTGATATCGTTCGCGTCGATGCAGAGCGTGGTCTTCTGTTGGTCAAGGGCGCTGTTCCTGGCCACAAAAATTCCGACGTTGTTGTGCTTCCAGCTATCAAAATGACTGTTAAAGGAGCAAAATAATGGATCTTAAGCTCCTGAATGAACAGGGTGAGGCTGCTTCTACCGTTAGCGCCCCTGATACCGTTTTTGGTCGTGATTTTAACGAAGCCCTGGTTCACCAGGTCGTGGTTGCCTATCAGGCAAACGCACGCATGGGTGACCGTGCTCAAAAAGGTCGTGATACGGTTAAGCACAGTACCAAAAAACCATGGCGCCAGAAAGGCACCGGTCGTGCCCGTTCCGGTATGACATCTTCACCCATCTGGCGTGGAGGCGGTCGTGCATTTCCTAATTCACCTGATGAAAATTTCAGCCAGAAAGTGAACAAGAAAATGTACCGTGCCGGTATTCGTTCCATCCTGTCACAATTGGCCCGTGAAGATCGCATCGCTGTTGTCGAGTCTTTCTCTTTTGATACACCCAAAACCAAATTGGCTGCTAGCAAACTGAAAGCAATGGGTCTGGATTCCGTATTGGTTATTACCGATGTTGTTGACGAGAATACCTACCTGGCAACCCGCAACCTGCCGCACGTCGCCGTTGTAGAACCGCGTTACGCTGATCCTCTTTCTTTGGTCCACTACAAAAAAGTGTTGATCACGAAAGCGGCTATCGCTCAATTTGAGGAGATGCTGGGATGAAAGCAGAACGTTTATTGCAAGTAATTTTGGCGCCGGTCATCACAGAAAAAGCAACCTATATTGCTGAATCTGGCGAAAAACCGCAATTTGCATTGCGTGTCGCTCCTGATGCAACCAAACCAGAAGTCAAGGCAGCTGTTGAGTTGCTTTTTAAAGTAGAAGTCGAGTCTGTCTCTGTTCTGAACCGTAAAGGTAAAGTAAAACGTGCTGGTCGTTTCGTCGGTCGTCGCCGTGCAAACCGTATCGCTTACGTTTCACTCAAAAAAGGTCAAGAACTTGACTTTTCGGAGGTGAACTAAGATGGCATTAGTTAAAACTAAACCAACATCAGCCGGTCGCCGCGGCATGATCAAAGTGGTTACACCAGGCTTGCATAAAGGTCTTCCTTTTGCTGCTTTGGTAGAAGCCCAAACACGTGGTTCCGGCCGTAACAACAACGGTCATATTACTGTCCGCCATCGTGGCGGTGGTCATAAGGCCCACTATCGTATTATCGATTTCCGTCGCAATAAAGATGGCATTCCAGCCAAAGTAGAGCGTCTGGAATACGATCCTAACCGTACTGCACATATTGCATTGCTTTGCTATGCAGATGGCGAGCGTCGCTACATCATTGCCCCGCGTGGCCTGGAAGTTGGCGCAACTGTCGTGTCGGGCAAAGAAGCACCGGTACGTACAGGTAATGCAGCGGCAATCCGCAATATCCCGGTTGGTACCACTCTTCACTGTATCGAAATGCAGCCTGGTAAAGGTGCCCAGATGGTACGTTCAGCAGGTGCGTCAGCCGTCCTGATGGCTCGTGAAGGTACTTACGCCCAGATCCGTCTGCGTTCTGGCGAAGTTCGTCGCGTTCACATTGACTGCCGTGCAACGATTGGTGAAGTGGGTAATGGTGAACACAGCTTGCGTCAAATCGGTAAAGCCGGTGCAGTTCGCTGGCGTGGTATCCGTCCTACCGTTCGTGGTGTTGCCATGAACCCGGTCGATCACCCACATGGTGGTGGTGAAGGACGTACTGGCGAGGCTCGTGAGCCGGTCAGCCCATGGGGTACTCCAGCGAAAGGCTTCAAAACCCGCCGCAACAAGCGTACAGACAATATGATTGTCTCACGTCGCAAGCGTAAATAAGGGGCGATACTAATATGTCACGTTCTATTAAAAAAGGCCCATTCGTCGATGCCCACTTGGTAAAAAAAGTGGAAGCAGCTGTCGGTGGCAAAGAGAAAAAGCCGATCAAAACCTGGTCGCGTCGTTCAACCATCCTTCCTGATTTTATCGGATTGACAATCGCTGTTCATAACGGTCGTCAACACGTTCCGGTTTATGTAAACGAGAACATGGTTGGTCATAAGCTTGGCGAATTCGCACATACGCGTACCTACAAAGGTCATGCTGCGGATAAGAAGTCAAAGAGGTAAGTGATGGAAACTACAGCCGTAATTCGTGGTGTACATATTTCTGCGCAAAAAACCCGTCTTGTTGCGGACATGGTCCGTGGCAAACCCGTTGCCCAAGCGCTGAATATTCTTACATTCACCCCTAAAAAAGCCGCCGGTATCGTTAAAAAAGCCCTTGAATCAGCAATCGCTAACGCAGAGCATAACGATGGTGCCGATATTGATGAGCTCAAAGTAACTACTATTTATGTAGATAAAGCCCAATCAATGAAGCGATTCTCCGCTCGCGCCAAAGGCCGCGGTAACCGTATCGAGAAGCAGACTTGCCACATTGTGGTTAAAGTCGGCGTTTAAGGAGTCACAATGGGTCAGAAAATTCACCCTATCGGGTTCCGTCTCGCAGTGAACCGTAACTGGAGTTCACGTTGGTACGCTGACAACAAAGATTTTGGCACAATGCTTGCCGAAGACGTTCGCGTGCGTGAATATTTGAAACGTAAACTGAAAAGCGCATCTGTTGGTCGTGTGCTTATCGAGCGTCCTGCCAAGAATGCACGTATCACCGTTTTCTCAGCACGTCCTGGTGTTGTCATCGGTAAACGTGGTGAGGATATTGAAGGATTGAAACTTGATCTGCAACGCCTGATGGGTGTTCCGGTTCACGTTAATATCGAAGAAATCCGCAAGCCTGAAACTGATGCACAGCTAATTGCCGATTCCATCGCCCAGCAGCTTGAAAAACGTATCATGTTCCGTCGTGCCATGAAGCGCGCCATGCAAAATGCAATGCGCCTGGGTGCACAAGGTATCAAGATCATGTCTTCAGGTCGTCTGAATGGTATCGAGATTGCCCGTACTGAATGGTATCGTGAAGGCCGTGTGCCTTTGCATACACTGCGTGCAATCATTGATTATGGTACATCTGAAGCCCAAACCACCTACGGTATCATCGGTATCAAGGTTTGGGTTTACAAAGGCGACTTGCTGCCTAATGGCGAAATGCCAGCAGAACCTGCTACCCCCCGTGATGATGAGCGTCGTGCACGTCGCCCACGTGGTGATCGTCCTGAAGGTCAGCGTCGTCCAGGCCGTGGTCGCAATGCTCGCAAAGCTACCGCTGAAGCAGCACCTGCGCCAGAAGGAGAATAAACATGTTATCACCAGCACGTAGAAAATACCGTAAAGAGCAGAAAGGCCGTAATACTGGTCTGGCTACTCGCGGTACCAACGTAAACTTTGGCGATTTTGGTCTGAAAGCCACCGGTCGCGGACGTCTGACTGCCCGTCAGATTGAAGCAGCCCGTCGTGCGATGACCCGTCATATTAAACGTGGCGGCCGTATCTGGATCCGTATCTTCCCCGATAAGCCAATTTCACAGAAACCTGCTGAAGTTCGTATGGGTAAAGGTAAAGGTAATCCTGAGTTCTGGGTCGCTGAAATTCAACCAGGCAAGGTTTTGTACGAGATGGACGGTGTAAGTGAAGAACTTGCCCGTGAAGCTTTCCGTCTGGCAGCCGCCAAGTTGCCTATTGCGACGACATTTGTAAATCGTCACTTGGGCTCTTAAGGGGATCTTTATGAAAGCTAGTGAACTACGTTCAAAAGACGCAACCGAGCTGGGTAAAGAGCTCGAGAGCTTGTTGAGGGCACAATTCAATCTGCGTATGCAGCGTGCTACCCAGCAACTTTCTAACACCAGCCAGTTAGGCAAAGTACGCCGTGACATTGCTCGCGTTCGTACAGTATTAACTGAGAAAGCAGGAAAGTAACATGAGCGAAACTCAAAACACACCCGCTAAACGTCAGCGTACCTTGGTCGGTAAAGTGGTTAGCAACAAAATGGATAAAACAGTGGTTGTTGAAGTTGAACGCCGTGTTAAACATCCTTTGTATGGCAAAATCATTGTCCGTTCAAACAAATACAAAGCGCATGACGAAGCAAACCAGTATAACGAAGGCGATACCGTAGAAATCGCTGAAGGTCGTCCCATTTCACGCAGCAAATCGTGGAGTGTTGTACGCCTGGTCGAAGCCTCACGTCTTATCTAATAACAAGGCAGGTTTATGCCTGCCTTGTTCAGGATAACAGTAGTCTTCCTTATACCGGAAAGTCAGTAAAAAAACCTCGCCTTAGCGCGAGGTTTTTTGCTGTTTGTATACTGGTTGCGATTGCCTGCCTTGCCTGGCGCGAAAGAGAAAATCAATTTTGTGTGCGGGGTATGAAATGATCAATAAGCGGTCATGCAAGAAGTTATTATTGAGTGTTGAAGTGATTTGCAGCGAGAAGGATAAAATGAAAAAAAATTCCCCATTATTTGATGCTTTATTGGCCAATGTGCCACATCTTGCCAGCCCCGACCAAATGCAGCGTCACATGAGCGACATGAGCGGTTTTGAAGGCGCCATGCCCGCGGTGGTGTTTCGGCCGGTGTCCACCGAACAGGTATCGGATATTGTCAAAACCTGCGCGGCCGAAGGCAGAAAAATTACCATCCAGGGCGGCCTGACCGGGCTTGCCGGTGGTGCCCGTCCCGATGAGGGCGATGTGGTTATTTCCCTTGAAAGCATGAATCGTGTGGAAGAAATTGACATCATTGGCGGCGTGGCGATTGTGCAGGCGGGCGTCATACTTGAAAACTTGTGTCATGCCGTCCAGCAGGAAGACTGGTATTTCCCGCTTGATTTTGGCTCGCGCGGCTCTTGCCTGATTGGTGGCAATGTGTCCACCAATGCGGGTGGCAACAAGGTGCTGCGTTATGGCACCACCCGAGACCTGGTGCTGGGCATGGAAGTGGTGCTTCCCGATGGCACCATATTGAATATGCTTAACCGGCTTATCAAGAACAATACCGGTCTTGACCTTAAACATCTGTTTATTGGCACCGAAGGCCGTTTGGGCATTATTACCCGTTTGTCCCTGCGCCTGTTTCCCAACCCGCAAACCCGGGCCACCGCACTGGTCGCCCTGGACTCCTTCGATCACGTCACCCGCATGCTTAAAGAGGCTCGTTCTGCCTTGCCCGATTTATCCAGCTTCGAGGTCATGTGGCAAAGCTACCTGGTGCAGGCTGCTGAGCATGCGAACAAAGAACTGCCCTTTGAGGGCCGTTATCCGATTTATGTGCTGCTTGAAATTGAAGGCGCCGATAAACCCACGTTTCATAATGGTTTTCATGCTTTTCTTGAGTATCTCATTGAAAGCGGAATTGGCCGTGACGTGATTGTGCCGCAAACACTGGAGCAGGCTGATTCGCTTTGGCAGATCCGCGATGCTATTGGTGAAATTTTGCGCAGCGTGAAGCCTTATGTGGCCTTTGATATTGGCATACCGCTTAAACATATGCCCGACTTTATTGAACAGGTGACCGCAGCCCTTGAAACAGAATACCCACATGCCATCAATCTGCTGTTTGGTCATTTGGGCGATGGCAACCTGCATCTTACCACCGGCAAACTGCAAGAAACAGAAATTCTGGCGGTTGAAGAGTTGGTGTACCGCATTGCTTCAGCGTTCAGGGGAAGCATTTCTGCAGAACATGGCATTGGCCGTATTAAGAAACCGTTCCTTAAATACAGCCGCAGTCCGCAAGAGCTGGCGCTAATGAGTGCTATTAAAAACCTGATGAATCCCCAGGACCTTTTCAATGCCGGCCGTATTGTGGATTAACGGTTTAACAAGATCATTTACAGGATAAAAAAGAATGAGTTATAACTCTCCCATGAAAGAAGTACGCAAACTGTCTGATGAAGCCCGCGCCGCTTTCACGGCCGCTTTTGGTGATCGCTTCATTACCACACAAGCCGTGCGCGAACATCACGGTGCCGATGAATCACCTTATCCGGCCTGTCCACCCGAAGCGGTTATTTTTCCGCATAATGCCGATGAAGTCGTGCAGATTGTCAATTTATGCAACCAGTATGAGGTACCCCTGATTCCGTTTGGTATTGGTTCTTCTATTGAAGGTCATATACTGGCGATTGAAGGCGGTATTTCCCTGGACTTCACGGAAATGAACCAGGTGCTGGCAGTCAGCCCTGGCGATTTTACCGTAACGGTGGAGCCGGGCGTGATCCGCACCCAGCTGAATGAGGAAATCAGACATACCGGCCTGTTTTTCCCGATTGATCCGGGGGCCCATGCCTCTATTGGCGGCATGACGGCAACCCGTGCCTCGGGTACCAATGCCGTGCGCTATGGCACCATGCGAGAAAACGTGGTGTCTCTGAAAGTGGTTACGGCTGACGGCAAAATCATTCGCACGGGCAGCCATGCCCGCAAATCATCGGCCGGTTACGACTTAACCCGTTTGTTTGTCGGTAGCGAAGGCACGCTGGGTATTATTGTTGAAATTACCCTGCGCGTTTATCCCATTCCCGAAGCGATCTCTGCCGCCATTTGCAACTTTGAAACCCTGGAATCGGCAGTAGAGTGTGTTAACCAGATCATGCAAACGGGGATTGAAATTGGCCGGGTTGAGTTTATTGATGAGCAGGGTGTGAAAGCCGCCAACCAATACAGCAAGCTGGATCTGAAAGAAACGCCCATGCTGTTATTTGAATTTACCGGTTCCGCTTCCGGCGTTAAAGAACAGATTGAAATTGTGCAGGAAATTGCCAAAGATAATGGCGGCATGGATTTTGAATGGGCAGCGCATCAGGAAGACCGCAACCGTTTGTGGACGGCGCGGCATAACCTGTATTTTGCCTGCCTGCAATTGCGTCCCGGTGCGCGTTCTATTACCACCGATGTTTGCGTACCTATTTCACGATTGGCCGAGTGTGTGACCGAAACCGCCAAAGACCTGGACAATAAGCCATTCCCCTGGTCTATTCTGGGGCATGTGGGCGATGGCAATTTTCATGTTCTCATGATGATTGACCCTGAAAACCCGCAAGAATGGGCCATGGCTGAAGAAATCAATAACCGGGTGGTGCAGCGTGCCATTGACATGGACGGTACCTGCACCGGTGAACACGGTATTGGCATTCACAAGATGAACTTCCTGAAAATGGAGCATGGTGAAGACGCCATCCACCTGATGCGTTTGCTCAAGCACGCCTATGATCCGAAAAACATCCTGAATCCGGGCAAGATGATTGCCTGGGAAGCATAATGGTTGATGGTTTAATCACAAGGGAATAGCCATGCTCAAGTTTGCGGCCAATCTTTCCATGATGTATACCGACGTTCCGTTCCTTGAACGCTTTGCCCTGGCGGCAAGCGATCAATTCAAGGGTGTGGAATTTCTGTTTCCTTATGAGTACCGTGCGGCAGAAATAAACCGGCAACTCTCGCTTAACGGGCTTGAGCAGGTCCTGTTCAATGCCGTGCCGGGTAACTGGGATGCCGGAGAGCGGGGCGTGGCTTGTTTGCCCGACAGGCAGGCGGAATGTCTGGCCGGTGTGGAAACGGCCCTGGAATATGCCGTCGTGCTGGGCAACCGGCGTGTTCATTTCATGGCCGGTATCGTGCCAGTCGGTCTTAATCCGGTAGCCGCGCATGAACACTATTGCCAAAACCTGTCCCGGGCGGCCGTACTGGCTGCCAAAGCCGGGGTTGAGCTATTGATAGAACCCATTAATCCGTTTGACATGCCGGGTTATTTTTTAACCACCCAGCAGCAGGCACACCGGATTGTGCAATTGCTTAATTTGCCCAATATCAAGGTGCAAATGGACTTGTACCACTGTCAGATTGTTGAAGGTGACTTAAGCAGAAAGCTGGCTACCTATATACCTACTGGCAGGGTAGGCCATTTGCAGATTGCCGGTGTGCCCCACCGGCATGAACCCGATAACGGTGAGCTTAATATTGGCTATCTGTTTGACCTGCTCAGGCAACTGGATTATCAACACTGGATCGGATGCGAATACCGTCCGGCTGGCCGCACCCGTGAAGGACTGGCCTGGCTTGAACGGGAAAGACGTAAAAATAAAGGTGAAAAACGTGCAGCAATGCCTTGAACTGAAAGTGGGTGATGCCCGTTTGGTGCTGGCCCCCCATATTGGCGGGGCGATTGTGGCTTATAAACATGTGTTGGCAAACAGGGAGTATCATTGGCTGCGCCCGGTTGACCCTGTGCATGTGCAAAACGGGAATGTGTCTGAAATGGCCAGTTTTCCGCTGGTGCCATGGGCCGGTCGCATTCGTGATGGTCGTTTCGAGTACGAAGGCCGTCACATTGGTTATCCTTCCCTGAAAAAAGATTCACCACATAGCATTCATGGTTTTGTACGGGATCGGCAGTGGGAGGTCAGAGAACATACCGATACCCGGGTAGTGCTTGAGTATGTGCATGAACCCGATCACTGGCCTTTTTCGTTCAGGGCAGAGCAGGTATTTGAACTGGCGGAAAATAATCTGACCGTGCACCTGAATATCCATAATACCGGGCAGCAAAGCATGCCATTGGGTATGGGGCATCACCCTTATTTTCCCAAAAATGAACACACGCGCCTGAAGGCAGGGGTTGGCAAAGCCTGGTATGGTGACCAGGATGTCATGCCGGTAAAGCTGGCTGAGCACCCGCTTGCACGGGAAATGGCGCAGGGCATAGAAGTTGCCCGGCATGTGCTGGATACCCCTTTCATTGATTGGGATCATGAGGCGCAAATCAGTTGGCCTGATGAGCAGCGCAAGCTGATGATGAGCGCTGATGCACCGTTTGATTTCCTGATTGTCTACAGCCCTGAAGGGGCACCCTGGTTTTGTGCCGAGCCCTTTAGTAATGTGACTGATTGCTTTAACTTGCGGCAGACCCATGCGGCCCGGGAAGTGGGTGGGCAGGATGTCTTGCCAGGGCAAATCGTAAATACCCGGTTCAGCCTGACCCCGGTTTTGTATAAGGATTAATTAATTCATGGCATTAAGTGCAACGATATATAAAGCAGAAATAAATATTGCCGATAATGACCGGTCTTATTATGGCAGTCATGC
>JAVESC010000126.1:0-6114 GCA_034006805.1 Advenella sp. | reverse complement strand
GGACGGCATGAATTGCTTATAGGGAAAATCGGTGCCCAGCATTAACAAGGTATCACAGGAATGCATGGCCTTATACCCCGAGGAAAAACCAATGAATCCGGTCATTCCCACATCATAAGGGTTGTCATATTCCACATGCTCCTTACCTCCCAGGGCATGCACGATCGGGCTTTTTAATGATTCGGCCAGGGTAATTAACTCGTCATGTGCGCCCGCACAGCCACGGCCAACAAACAGCGTGACACGCTCTGAACCGTTTAATAAGTCAGCCAGTGCCTGGACCTGCGGCTCGTCGGGCAATACCTTGGGTGCGCGGGGCACCAGGCTTGCCCGCGGAGAAACCGACTGTACCGGCGAGGCCTGCAAGGCAATATCGCCCGGCAATACTACCACTGCCACGCCGCGCTGGCCCACTGCCGCACGGATGGCATTTTCAATCACATACGGCAATTGGTCCGGATGCGAAACCAGTTCGCAATAATGACTGCATTCCTTAAACAACTGTTCGGGGTGCGTTTCCTGAAAATAACCGCTACCGATTTCAGCCGAAGGAATATGCGCGGCAATCGCCAATACGGGCGTACGGCTGCGATGGGCATCAAACAGGCCATTAATTAAATGCAAATTACCCGGCCCGCATGAGCCGGCGCAAACGGCAAGTTCCCCGGTTACCTGGGATTCACCACTGGCGGCAAACGCCGCCACCTCTTCGTGGCGCGTGCCCACCCACTGGATACCACCGTGCACCCGCAAGGCTTCCGTCACACCATTCAGGCTATCACCAACAACACCGTAAATGCGTTTTACCCCAACCTCAGCCAAGGTATGCACTAACAAATCTGCTACATTTTGTATTTTCATCATCCCCTCTTTTAAGATGAACGTTATGCTTTGGACTGCATGCCCCTTTTTAAAAACATTTAATAAAAAATCTTAAAAAGAAGCCCCTGAAAAATCGCCCCCGACAACAGAAAGGGGCTGCGTTGACAAGACTGCTTGTTAAATATTATCCAGCTTGAGTACTTTTGCGGTTTGCTGGCGGATATTGTTGCAGGCGTCAGCATCAAGCTTTAAATCAATCCCGTAAGTGGGAATCATGCGTTGCAGATTGGGAAGCCAGTCATTGGCATTGAGCCTGTCGGCAAAGCATTTTTGTAAAAGCTCCAGCGCAATAAATACCGCCGTGGACGCACCCGGAGAAGCGCCCAACAAGGCCGCCATGGAATGGTCCTGCGAAGCGACCAGTTCGGTACCGAACTCCAGGCGCCCCCCATGATGCTCATGAGTAGGCTTGATAATCTGCACCCGTTGACCCGCAACCACATGCTGCCAATTGCCCCTTGTCGCCAATGGATAAAACTGGCGCAGCATTTCAAACTGGTGCTCACCGCTTTGCAAAACCTGGGTAATCAGATATTCGGTCAAGTCCCAGTTGTCTTTGGCCACATCCAGCATGGGGATCACGTTGGCCGGTCGCACGGTACGGAATAAGTCCGTGAGCGAACCATTTTTCAGGAAACGTGTTGAAAAACCGGCATACGGGCCAAACAGGATGGAACGCTTGCCATTTACGATTCGGGTATCCAGATGCGGTACCGACATGGGCGGGGAACCGGTAGGCGCCATGCCATAAACTTTGGCATGATGCCTTTGGCTGACATCATCAACCTCACAACGCAGCCAAATGCCCCCAACTGGAAAGCCGCCATAGCCCTGCCCCTCTGGGATATCCGCTTTTTGCAACAGCTCCAGGGCACCGCCGCCAGCACCGACAAATACGAAAGGTGCCCGGTAATCCCGCTTTTCACGGGTTATTGAACAATGGGCACTGACCTCCCATTGACCGTCTGCATTACGTGTCAGGTCTGACACGGTGGTGTTGTAATGCACCTGTACACCGGGAGTCTTTTCAAGATGCCCAAAAAGCGTGTGCGTCAGGGTGCCGTAATCCACATCGGTGCCCGTGATCATGCGGGTGGCCGCCACCGGTTCATTACCTGTACGCCCCTCCATGATGAGCGGGGCCCAGTTGCCGATCTCGGCAGGGTCGGTACTGAACTGCATGCCGTGATAACAATGATGGGCGGACATGGCTTCGTAGCGGGCGCGTAAAAACCTGACGTTACCTTCTCCCCAGACAAAACTCATATGCGGGCAGGAACGGATAAAACTGGCAGGATCGTCAATCACGCCACGCCCAACCAGGTACGACCAGAATTGCCGCGACAGGTCAAACTCGGTATTGACTTCCAATGCTTTGCTGATATTCACCGTACCATCGCTTTTTTGCGGTGTGTAATTCAGCTCACAATTGGCCGCATGGCCAGTGCCCGCATTATTCCAGCCATTAGAGCTTTCCTGCGCGCAATCATTCAGCTTTTCCAGAATAATAATTTTGGCATCAGGCATTAACTCTTTGAGCATTGTGCCTACCGTGGCACTCATGATGCCTGCACCAACCAATATAAAATCCGCCTGTTCGGATACCGGATTGATACTCATAAAATTAACCTCTCATCAATGTGAGTCAGGAATGAAAAGAACGTCAGTATCGGGGGACAGGGCCACATAAGCCCTGAACCAGGGTTCATCATTGACCAAATGCCAACGGTGTCCTCCGCCCGTTGTGTCCTCGGCCCATAAAACATCACCGGGATGCAGAACAAAACGTTTTCCCGTACGTGACTCGAACGCCAATATTCCCCGCAGGGTAATCACAAATTGATTGGTTGGTGCATTGTGCCAATCGAAACTGCCCCCGCTTTGTGTTTCCCGAAAAGAAACAAATCTGGCTGAAGCCATCAGGGTACTCGTGTCCTGGCCTTGCTTCATATCCATTTGCAACTGGCCTTCCTCAAAATCGGACTGTCCCGTTTCATCCGTAAATAAACGCACACAACGAATCATTGCTTGAACTCCATTTTTTCCTGATTATTTTTTATTAACCAGTTCCGCCAGCAAAATGGCGCACCGGTGAATGACCTGAAAAGCAAACAGACAAAAAATTTCAGCACAACAAAATCAATTTTCCATAAACGGTACAACCGCGTCCTGGGGCAAAGTGATATAAACCCTTACCCAGGGTTCGTCGCCAATCATCCGCCAGCGATGTCCTTTCCCACCTGTTTCTTCGGTAAAAAGCACATCTCCTGCCCTGATCTCGAAATGCTGACCTGCCTCGGTTTCAAAAGCCAGATGCCCTTTCAGGGTCACCACCAATTGCCGGTTGGGATCCGGGTGCCACGCTGAGGCCAAGCCCGCCGGCGTATGCCTGAAAAAAACCTTGTTTGCGCTCATTTGAGCAGTTGTGAAATCACCCCGTTCAGCCTCATCGTATTTCAATGTGCCTTCCTGTGCCTGTACCAGCCCCCTGGAATCGGTATATACGCGTACGCACCGCAACATGTTTTCTCCTTTTTCTTATATCAGTCAGCCAACCATAACCTGCTTTATATTTCCTTGATGTTAATGTATACGATGGCTGTCTGTTAGAAACACTGAATCTCAATTAATAATGCGATATGTGGTTTAATTATCACATAATTATTCAGTTCTATACTATTTATTGCCGGGCAAGCAAAGTCGATGACTGCACTTTTCCCAAACAACTGCCAAGGCACTGCCGGTGCTGAAAAAAGACGTTGTGACGATGTTATTTTCGGTGAGATCTAAATATAGTTGTGACATGAAAAAGGCTTACTGACCCAGGGTGGATTTGTCTGGGCCAGTTAAGCTCTGGCATTAGAGGTAAAACCCCTTATCCACCCCGGGACTCATAACCTTCCCCACCTTCGCTTTTCTTCAACAGCAGCACTTTGAGCGCATCAATTTTTTCCGGTGACCAGGAATCAATGGCGGCCACTTCAATCCAGGCGTTCAGATAATGCTCGGGCGCATAAACATGACCATATCCCATCGGCACGGTATCGGACAAAGGCATATCGATCAATGTTTGCAGCATGCTGACAACGGGATACCATTCAAGCAGCGGTGAAACATCAGGCCCTCTGGGTGCTTTCATCCAGTCGGCTTCCCGATAAAGCAGGTCTTTCTCAAAAAAGGTAATGGCATCACTGGCATACTGCAGGAAAACAAAACGCAAATCACCCCACGGCGCATCTTTAGGGTTGGGCATGCCATCCTGGTTCATGAACCGTACGAACCGGCCATCCTCAAAAACCGGCAGCCACTCTGTTGACCCGGCCTTCCGATTATTGGTTAAAGAGCGCCACAGCTCACTTGGAAATGGCGGGCCGCTCCAGACAGCACCATTAATCGGATCACCCAGAATATCCAGGAACGTGAATGAGCGCTGGGAGTTGAAGGCGCCAAGACTTAAACCATGCAGATACAGCCCAGGCCGCTGGCTGGCTGGAAGCTCTTTCCAATAGTCATAAACCGTCCTAAATAACGCCTGTGCGGATTCCAGCCCGCTTTCTGGCTGAAAAACCAGTGACATCGGGCTATTCAAATAAGAGTACTGTAAAGCCACACTGGCCACATCACCATGAAGCAAGTACTCCAGCCCATCCATGGCCGAAGGATCCACCCAGCCCGTTCCGGTTGGCGTAATGATGACCAATGTTGAGCGGTCAAAAGCCTTCACGCGGATCAGTTCATCCAGCAATAAGCGGGCACGCTCCATGGGACTGTCGGCCACCTGCAAACCAGCATAAAGCCGTATGGGTTCAAGAGCTGCCTGACCGGTAAAAGCGGTAATATCGGCGGCACTCGGACCCGATGCAACGAACTCTCTTCCCGCCCGTCCCAATTCACGCCAGTCCAGTTTTGAATTAATACTGCCTGCCCGTTCCGCGATAAGCGGTTGGGGACGATCTGGCTCTAATAGTGCATCGTATTGCTGAAACGAACGATCCAACACCCGGAATGTATATTCAACCAAAACACCATTGGTTAACGTGATGATAAGAAATACCGCCAGCACTACACCTGCCACCGTGGAAACCCGACGCGGAAAGCGTTGATACAGCTTGCCAGTAAGCATTTTGCCAAACAGGATGAGCCCGCGGGCTATTAATAGCAAAATCGCAAAGCAGATAATGGCGAGGACACTGACACTGAATGGATACCCGGTTTCCAGCGGCTCCATGTTCATGAGGGTTCGAATTGAATTTTGCCAGGTTTTGACATGATAAAGGGCTGTTGCCATTAAACCCAGACAAGCCACAATGGCAACCGGTCTTACCACCCTTAAACTGGCTGAAGACAGGCCTGGCAGTTCAAGGTAACGATAAACACTGCGTAACACAACGCCAATGCCATAACCTGCCCCAAAAGCAAAACCGGAAAGCACCCCCTGCACCACCTGGTTTCGTGGAATCAGGCTGGGAGTTAAGGATGCGGCAAACAGCAATGCACCCAATATGAGTCCAAATCCACATATAGATCTGAAGAAATTTCGCATTTTATTTGAATCTCTGTAAGTGTTAGATCTTCAGTCTTATTGGATGTATGACTGAATGCTATTTTCTGCCTTGGCCAGCGCAGTTACCGCTTGATTTTTTGTAACGGCAAGTATAACCAAATATAATGACCGTAACCAGCTGCAATTATATGTGCAAAATTTTGATGGAAGTGTGAAATATTTTTATGGGTGACAGTAAGTGGTCATCCTCTTTTGAAAGGCGAGTTAGAGGCTAATATGGGTTGAGGTTCCAACTAGTCTGACACAGGGGGAAGACAATCAAATGCTATTTTGATGTTTGACTTCCCATTCTCAACCGCCTAATCCTACACAGCTTTCCCATTTACGACACAATCTGAACCCCTACCCATCAGGCATACCAGAAAACCCAATCAAACCCAAGAGAACCTGATAAAATAGGACTTTATACTTTCTTTTGGTTACACATATGCCCAATCACTGGCTCAGCGTTGAACAAATCGCAGAACATCTTGGCGTCAGCAAAGACACTATATATACCTGGATTTCAACTCGTCAAATGCCAGCCCATAAAGTAGGTCGTTTATGGAAATTTCAAATCCCAGAAATAGACGCTTGGGTAAAAGCTGACGGGGCTAGCAACAAACCACGAAAAAGCGATAAAGAATGAGTCCCCAGCGTTACAAACTCTCCTTTACGACTGGTAGTCT
>JAVESC010000018.1:0-38256 GCA_034006805.1 Advenella sp. | reverse complement strand
TAATTTGGCCAGTATCGCTTCTCGGCGTTCGGGTGAGTATTTCATAGGAACCTTTTCTTTGCCCCCATCTTAGGATGAGTTAAATTCTAACATCGGTTGAGGTTCCAACTAGTCTGACACAGGGGGGGGGATAAACCGTAGTGAGCGCCGAGGATATCGAGCCGGGGCACGTGTTCCCCGTGCATACGGGGATAAATGAACTGACCCCAAAAAGTTGGACACCTCTTCAACTTATTGGGGTTTTTCAATGGCAAAATATGATGTGCAGTTCAAAGTCAAATTAGTAAAGGAGTATCTGTCCGGAAATAGTGGTTATCGGTTAATAGCCGATACCTACAGGGTGGATATTTCTCAATTGCGCTATTGGGTAGCGAGCTACCAGCATCACGGTGTGTCCGGGCTGGAGAACAAGCGCGCCACATACAGTGCCGAGTTCAAGCAACAGGTTCTGCAACGCATTGAGCGCGAGGGGTTATCCGACCGGCAAGCCGCTGCACTGTATAACATCCGCAGCATAGGAACCATCGGCAAGTGGCGTCGCCAGTATAATACAGATGAATCAGGTGAATCCGGGGTTCTGAAGCCCCCGCATAAAGGTGAAACACAAATGCAAATGCCCAAACAGCATCTCCCCAAGGTGCCTGCGCCTGACGAAACACGTACACAGAAAGAACTGCTGGATGAGCTGGCCTACTTGCGTGCGGAGAATGCTACTTAAAAAAATTAGGGGCCTTAATCGAAGCGAAACAGGCTGCAGCGCTGCAGAAAAAGCGCAAGTAGTCCAGGGGTTAAGGCCAGATCATTCGCTACACCTGCTATTACAGATAACAGGCCTGTCGCGCAGTACGCTCTACTACCATCTCAAGGCGCAGACGGTAGGGGACAAATACGCGGCCACTAAAAGGAAGATTCGTTGTCTTTATAGGTGGCACAAGGGCCGCTATGGCTATCGGCGTATCACGCAAGCGTTACGTAACGCCAGGAAGAAGGTGTTGATCAACCATAAAACCGTGCAGCGCCTGATGCAGGAGCTCGGTTTGACGTCGTTGGTGCGCATCAAGAGATATCAATCTTATAAAGGAATCACCGGAGAGATTGCACCGAATGTGCTCCAGCGCAAGTTCGATGCCGATAAACCGAATCAAAAATGGGTAACTGATGTGACTGAATTCAAAATCAAAAACAGCCAAAAGCTGTACCTCTCGACCATCATGGACTTGTCCAATCGTGAAATTGTGGTCTGGCAGATGACACGGCGCCCGGTCTTGCCGTTGGTTACCGACATGCTGGAAAAAGCCTTGGCCCGGCTTAAACCATCAGAAAAGCCGATCCTGCATTCCGATCAAGGCTGGCACTATCAACATGCCCGTTATCGTAAAATGCTGGCGGATCGTGGTATCGTGCAAAGCATGTCCAGGAAAGGAAACTGCCTGGACAATGCAGCAATGGAAAGCTTCTTCGGTACGCTGAAGTCCGAGTTCTTCCATCTGGAGCGCTTCGATAATATCGAACAGCTGGAGGCTGGGATTGAGGAATACATTCACTACTATAATCACAAGCGTATCAAGCTTAACTTAAATGGTTTGAGTCCGGTACAATACCGAACTCAGGTTTTAGAAGCTGCTTAGTTTTTAACTGTCCAACTTTAGGGGGTCAGTTCAAAACCGGGATGGTTTTAATCTCCTGACAGATGATTTCAGTGTTCCCCGTGCATACGGGGATAAACCGGCACCCTCACCCATGCCCCTTCCAGCAAAAAAGTGTTCCCCGTGCATACGGGGATAAACCGATCAAATTAGGGAAATATTCCTTGATGCCGGCGTGTTCCCCGTGCATACGGGGATAAACCGTCGGATTCGTAAGCTTACGATAGCAGGGGTTTAACTAATCAACCAATCAATGAGATAACTAGCTTTAGCCCAAAAGATTAGGATAGAAATCAAGTTTAAAACGCTTGAAAATCCAAGTTGGTAATTTTTTGATCAAAACGACGAATTGAATTCTTTTTTCAAAAAACAATCCAGAAAATTAAAAGTTTTGTCAAAATTAAGTAAGCTTATGAAATTAAAAGTTTGTCTTTATTTCTTGGCAAAATGGTTGAACTCTGTTGGTATAAAGAGATAGAGAAGTATTCATTCACAACATGAGGAAGAAACAGTTAAATGTAACGTGAGCACCATAAGTAAACTCTTGAATTGCTAAAGTTCAGAGAATTGTAATAAAACAAGCTCTTTTAAGAAGTTCATCTAAATTTGAAAAGGGATTAACAATTGCAGAAAACAATTATAAAAACATATCAGGGTGACCAAAAAAGTGCCATTGCCAAATTTCGCTCTGACGCTATAGAAATGGCCAAAAAAGGCTATCATCCTAGCTCTCAAGTGTGGGCGCCTGGGTCGTATGGGTGTGGTGCCTTCATCATAGCGCTTCTTTTATGCTTTATTCTCATTGGCATCTTGATATTTATTTATATGCTCATAGTAAAACCGGCTGGAACGTTGACTGTGACGTACCAGTATCAACCACAATCTATAGAGAAATCGTCATTAGATTCCACCATTGTTGATGAAAAAACTTGCCCTCAATGTGCAGAGAAAGTTAAAGCGCAAGCAAAAATATGTAGATTTTGTCATTATTCATTTATAGAAAAACAACAATAATGATTGGAGGGTTTTAAGGGTTTTTGTTTCAATTTAAAATATTGAGGTAGTCAGTCTCATTACTGCATCGTGTTAGCTAAGTTCTGGAGGCTTGTTTTCAGGCCAATACTTATGCATTTCCACGCGGGAGCGTGGAAACGAGCACTAACGAGCGTCCTTGCTTTTTTACTACGCAGGAGCTTGGGCGTAAGCAGCACTAAACCAAAAGTACAGCACTCAATCCAAAAACGTCAACTGCTGCGCTCGACTTGGTGCTTCCCTTGTGTATTTGAAAATCAGCGTGCCTTCATACCCTTTTCTCTTTCCAGCCTCAACCGTCAAGTACCAGGTGGGGATGTGCGCCATGTTTTCCAGGCGGCTTAGCAGTTCTGTAATGCTGCCGTCCTGTCTTGCCTTGAAAATGGTAATTTCCTGTGCGGTCCAGGCAACACCCGGCGCTGCTTCAGCTTTGTCTGCGTCGTAGGTTTGCCCGGCGTAGCGAATGGCGTAGCCATCTTTGGTTTTGTCGCAAGAAGGGTTGGGGCATTCCATTTGGAATACTTCTTCTAGCGCGTTTTTAGAGGGCATGATGCTGGGGGTTTTGTTGTACCCGGCCCGCAGGGTAAGCACTTCATCGCATAAATCGGCAATGATTTTGGGGTTGGCAATGTCCAGGAATTTGGCCGTGGCAATCCAGTGCTTGCCAGTATCAGCCTGCCTGGCTGCATCTCGCAGTAGTTGGATTTGTGCCGTATTCATGAAGTGATAGTGCCTGAGTTAAAGAAACGAAGCTGGCATTTTAGACAACTTTAAGCAAGTTGTGGCGGGTTTGAAAGTGTAGGCGTTATTTTGTGGGCCAGATAACTGAAAAAATTGTGCCATAGCAGTTATCAAGCCTATTCAACTTTGGAATAGTTAAAAATAATCGTCAATATGTTGATCTATTCGGGATTTATTTGTTAATCTTTCTGGTAACATCTTGTATAAATTAATGAATAGCCAACAGGAGACACAATGGCTGATTTTGATACAGGCCTTCAACGCAACAAGGCCAATTATGCCACCCTAACCCCCATTGATTACCTGCAGCGTGCCGCCAGTGTTTATGGTGATCGCCTGGCAATTGTACATGGGCCAATCCGGCAAAACTGGGCCGAAACCAACCGTCGCTGTACGCAGCTGGCCGTTGCCCTGCGCCAGTTGGGGGTCCAGCGTAATTCTACGGTTGCCGTTTTGTTGCACAACACACCTGCCATGGTAGAGGCCCATTTTGGGGTACCCATGTCGGGGGGTGTGCTGTGTTCGCTTAATGTGCGGTTAGACACAGACAGTCTTATTTTCTGTCTCGAGCACGGCGAGGCGGAAGTGTTGCTGGTAGACAGCGAGTTCGACGCTCATATTCCTCAAATTCGTCGCAAATTGCCGCATCTTACTATTGTTCAGGTTAATGATGCCCTGGGTCCACAAAATGTCCCGCCGTTTGCTGAGCTTGATTATGAGTCCCTGCTGGCTTCGGCCAAAGACCTTACTAATTGGGAAATGCCCAGCGATGAATGGGATGCCATCGCGCTTAACTACACCTCTGGTACAACCGGTAATCCCAAAGGGGTGGTGTACCATCACCGTGGGGCAGCCCTTAATGCACTGTCTAATATTTTAGAATGGGATATGGCCAAGCATCCTGTTTATATGTGGACGTTACCCTTGTTCCACTGCAATGGCTGGTGCTTTGCCTGGACAGTCGCTGCACGTGCCGGGGTTAATGTATGCCTGCGCAAGTTTGATGCAAAGGTTTGCCTTGATTTAATCCGCGATGAAAAGGTCACGCATTATTGCGCCGCTCCTGTGGTGCATTCCGCCCTGGCCAATGCGCCAGATGATCTTAAAAAAGGCATTGACCACACCGTTAAGGGTTTAATTGCCGGTGCAGCGCCACCTGAAGCCGTGTTGGCCAGCATGGAAAAAATGGGTTTTGATATTACCCATGTTTATGGCCTTACCGAAGTCTACGGCCCTGCATCGGTTTGCGCAGAGCACGACAGCTGGCAAGCGTTAAGCACAGAAGAACGGGCCAAACTTAAATCTCGCCAGGGTGTGCGCTATCACCTGCAGGCCGGTTTAAGCGTAAAAGATCCGTCCAGCATGGAAGACGTTAAGGCTAATGGTGCTGAAATGGGCGAGTTGATGTTCCGGGGTAACATCGTCATGAAAGGTTATCTTAAAAACCCGCATGCAACCCAGGAAGCCTTTGACGGTGGCTGGTTCCATACGGGCGATCTGGGTGTCATGCATGAAGATGGTTACGTGCAAATCAAAGACCGCAGCAAAGACATTATTATTTCAGGTGGTGAGAACATTTCCAGTATTGAAGTTGAAGACGTGCTGTATAAATACCCGGGCGTGGCCAACTGCGCGGTGGTGGCGCTAAGCGATGAAAAATGGGGAGAAATTCCGGTTGCCTTTGTAGAGCTGAAAGAGGGCGCACAAGTTCAGGAAGACGAAATTCTGGAATATTGCCGTGACAACCTGGCTCGTTTCAAGGTGCCTAAAAAAATCATATTTGGTGAGCTGCAAAAAACAGCCACCGGTAAAATCCAGAAATATGAATTAAGAAAACAGGCGCAGGCATTATTATCTTCATCGTCATAAAGGGCAAGTTGGTTAAAAACTAAATGAGATGGTCAAAGGGCATATAAGCGTTTCTTATATGCCCTTTTTTCGTTTTGTCTGCCAGGGAAGGGAAAGTCCCTATACGCAATTACTTTATTAATTTTAAAAAATCGGCATAATTCGTCTTTATAAGTAAATATATTTACATAAATGGAGGCGGTGATGAAAAGGGAAAGAGGTTGTATTTTAAGTAAGGTGGCAAAGGCAAGTGTTGGTCTGTCGTTAGCCTTGGCTGCATTGCCGGTAGCGCAGGCCAATGAGGCAAAAATCAGTGACAATCTGGTCAAGATAGGGGTGCTGACCGATATGAGTGGCCCTTATTCAGATTTTACCGGTGCCGGAGCAGTAACCGCCGCACAAATGGCGGTTGATGATTTCCAGAAGGAGAATCCCGATTTCAAGATACCCATAGAATTGGTCAGTGCCGATCACCAGAACAAAATAGATGTTGGCATGGCCAGGGCCAATTTATGGTTTGATGTGGACAAGGTGGATGTGATTACCGAGTTGGTCACTTCCAATATCGCTTTGGCAGTCAGTAAAATTGCTGCCGATAAGAACCGGATTGCGCTGGTGTCCGGGGCAGCGTCCTTGCCGTTGACTAACGAGCAATGCAACAAGAATACCGTGCATTGGGTTTATGACACGTATTCGCTGTCCAATGGCACGGCCAAATATGTGCTGGATTCAGGCAAGAAGAATTGGTATTTTATTACAGTTAACTACACCTTTGGCGGTGCCATGATGGATGCCGCTGGCAAGGTGATTGAGAAAAACAATGGCAAGATTGTGGGGTCTTCCAAGCACCCGCTGAACTCAACCGATTTTTCTTCTTATTTGTTGAATGCCCAACAGTCCAATGCCGATGTCATTGCCCTGGCTAATGGCGGCCAGGACACGATTACCGCTGTCAAGCAGGCTGCCGAATTTGGCATAACACAGTCTAAGCAAAGCATTTTACCCATGGTCATGTTCATTAATGATATTCATGCGCTTGGGCTGGAAGCGGCGCAAGGCCTGATGCTGACAGAAGGTTTTTATTGGGATCGCGATGACAAAACCCGTGCCTGGTCAGAGCGTTACTATACCCAAACAAACAAAATGCCCAGCATGGGGCAGGCCGGAGTGTATTCATCGATTATCAACTATCTGGATGCCATCAAGCAAACCGGTACTGATAAGGCCGATAAGGTAATGGCTTATTTGAAATCAAAAGAAATTGATGATGGCCTGTTTAAAGGCAAGATTAGGGAGGATGGCAAGTTTGCCCATGATATGCTTTTACTTGAAGTGAAAAAACCGGCCGATTCCACAAGACCATGGGATTATTACCAGATCAAGGGTGTTATCCCGGCCGAAGATGCCAACCTTCCATTGTCAGAGTCCAAATGCCACTTGGTAACACAGCGTTGAACATAAGGAGTCAATATGCCTGAATCGGGGTTGATTGGTAAGGAGTTAGGGTCTCACCAGGTGCCGGTTTCCCTGTTCCAGGTACAGTTTTATGCGAAAGTCACCGGGCAGACCGAGCGCTGCTTCTTTGATGAGGTTTATGCCAAAGCGCAGGGGTATCCGTCGGTCGTGGTGCCAGTGGGGTTGTTGTTTGGCCTGGAAATGAACAAGGAAAGCCCGTATGCCTGGTTTGACGAGGTGGATCTGGATGCCGGTAAAACATTGCATGCTTCGCAGGAATTCATCTGCCATGGCCAGTGTTTTGCCGGTGATGTACTAACTTTTACTTCCCGGGTGGCAGATACCTATACCAAAAAAAACGGCACCCTGTATTTTCTTGAGCGTTATACACGGGTGGACAACCAGGATGGAAGGCATGTAGCCGATTTGATATCGGTGTTTGTGGAAAATCGGAAATCATGAACAATTCAGGGTTTAAATTAAGGCATTGCAAGGCAGGAGACCCTTTGCCGATATGGCATGGGGAACCCTTTAGCCGTGCGGCGCTGGCTCTTTTTGCCGGGGCTTCGGGCGACCATAATCCATTGCATATAGATAGTGATTATGCACAAGCTGCCGGTTTTGATGATGTTTTTGTGCATGGCATGTTTACGTTTGCCTTCATGCAGCAGTGCCTTGCCCGCATTGTGCGGCAAGAGTCTCTGGATAATATCAAGGTGCGCTTTGTGAGCATCATGCAGTTGGCAGAGCAACCGGTATGCACCGGCATAATCAGACAGGCAGAACAAACCGAAACCGGCCTGCAGTTTATGATGGACTTGAACGTTTGCAACCAGCATGGTGTGCCAAGGCTAACCGCAGAGGCGCGGGTAACATTGCCTTTTATTTGAATATTCAGAACACTGCTTTGTTAATGCCCAATGCGTCGCCTGTGATCCGTACCGGTGTTGCAAGGGTAGGGTGCGGTATTGCACGTCATAAAGCAAAAAATGCCAGGCAATGCCCCAGAGGATAACTGTCAAGTCAAGTCACGTCACGTTCAATCAAGTATCATGATTGCTGCCAAATGATGTTTTTAACCTTGAATGGGTGCTTATGACTGCCGTTTCACCTGCATATACGCTTTCGATTTCCTCTTTGCCAGCCCTGTCCATTGACGCGCTTGTGGCGGGTGATGCCCGCCAGCAACTGGTGTTAACGGTTAATAACCGGCAGGCATTGCGCCTGAAGCAGCTACTAACCCAACAAATGGGTTCTTCTGCCCGCATTGTTGAATTGCCCTTGATTATGCCGCTGGGCCGATGGCTTCGTGCTTTGCATGATGCCCGTTTGTTTACTGCGCAAGGTCATGTGCCGGCCATTGCGCTGGATCGTTTTGCCGAACAGCTGGTGTGGGAATCGGTTATTGAGCAGGAAGAGGGGGCGGGGCGTTTGCTGGACTTGCCGCAAACGGCAAAAATGGCTTCTGATGCCCATCATTTGTGTGCCGACTGGCATATTCAGGTTAAAGATGATGAAAGCACGCAAGAATATGAACGATTCAGGCAATGGCAAAAAGCTTACCTGCATCGTCTGTCCCAAATAGATGCTGAAGACGATTGCCTGATGCAGGAAAGTCTGATTCGCACACTGGAGAACGGGGAAAACCTGGACTTGCCGCAGCAAATTATTTTGCTTGGGTTTACAGAATGTGCGCCGCGCTTAAGCAGATTGTTAAATGCTTGTCAGGATAATGGCACAGACCTGGCTGTACTGGCGGAAAATTCGGCCAGCGCCAGTGAGGTAGGCAAGACAGCGTTGGGTGATACGGTAGCAGAATGGGAAACGGCCATTGAATGGGCCAGACAGGCCCTGCAAGAAAATCCCCGGGGCACGTATGCGATTGTGGCCCCCGATCTGGAAGCAAAAGCACCGTTGGCCAGGCGCTTGCTGGCACAAAATCTTGGTCGCCATGAGCTGTCCTGGAACGTGGCGGTTGGCCGCCCATTAACAGAATGGGCCCCCGTGCGGGCCGCGTTTGCCTGGCTCAGGCTGCTGGCACAGCTTGGCAGCCGCCGGCAATGCGAGGTACAGGTGTTGGGCGCGGCCCTGCTGGCCGGGCATTGTGCGGTCAAACCGTCCGCCTTGGCCGGCATGGCACAACAGGATGCCCAATTGCGTCAAAATGAAGATATAACGATTCCTGAAGCGGATGTTCTGGCTGTGTTTGATCAGTTTGCCGATGACCTTTCTTTTGATTTTAAAGAGATTTACCAACACTGGCGCCATCCTTTTCAGGAAAAATATACCCGTGCCCGCACAGATCAATGGGCGCAGCGTATTCGCGAATGCCTGGTTAATCTGGGGTTTCCGGGGCCGGCAACCTTAAGCAGTAGCAACTTTCAGGTGTGTCAGGCCTTTGAGAATCTGTTGGTCCGCTTTTCTGCCCTGTATGAGGTGGGCGGGCTTCTTGATGGCACAGGTGCCTGCGCCTTGTTGTATCGGCTTGCCCTGCAATCGGCTTTTCAGCCACAAAGGGACAAACAGGCGCGGCTTGATGTCCTGGGGTTTCTTGAGGCTGAAGGCGGCCGTTGGGATGCCGTATGGATTTTGGGCTTGACCGACGAGGTATTGCCCGCCAGTCCTAGCCCCAATCCTTTCTTGCCGGTTACCGCATTGCGTCGGGTTAATGCGCCCCGTGCCACCCCCGAACGGGAAAAAGCCTGGGCCGATGAGATGTTTCATGCCTTAAGGCAATGTGCCCCGCAAGTTTGTGTAAGCTGGCCCCTGATGGAAGGTGAAAAAGAGCTCAGGGCGTCTTCATTATTGGAAGATATTCCATTGTTTGAGGTTGAAACTTCATGTGCGGACGCAAAAGAGACTGCATTTAATCTTGAGCTTGAAGTATTGCCTGATAACCAGGCTCCCGCGCTTTCAGGAAACCGTCCGGTAAGAGGTGGTCTGGATGTGTTGGAAACCCAGGCGCGCAATCCGCTGTGGGCCTTTGCCCGTTACCGTTTGGGGGCGCGCGAACTGAAAGATTACCCGCAGGCGGTGAGCCAGCGGGTGCGCGGCATTTTTCTGCATAAAGTCATGGAGCTGGTGTGGGGTATGTTGCAAGATTGGGAGCGCCTGGCTGAAAAATTTGAAGACGGCTCTCTTGAGGCTTTTGTGAATGAATGCGTGGAACTGGCCGCCGATCAGGAGCTTAAGCATGATTATGCTGCGGTGGTGCAAATGGAAAAAGACCGTGCCCGCCAGATCGTAATGGATTTTTTGCTTATTGAACTTAAGCGCGAACCTTTTGCCGTGCAGCAGCTAGAGCAGGATGTGAAGTGGCAGCGTGCGCAGGTCAGCCTGTCATTACGCATGGACCGGATTGATACCTTGGCGGATGGCCAGCAGGTAATTGTTGATTATAAATCCGGCAGTACGCCTTCCTTCAAACAGGATTGGTCACGAGAGGTGCCGGTTAATTTGCAATTGCCTTTTTATGCTTCGGTGATGGGGTCTGGCAAGGGTAATCCGGTGGCCGGGCTGTTGTTTGCCCGCTTGAATGCCCGCCAAATTGAGCTCAAGGGCATTGCCAATGAAGACTTGGGTATTGATGGCCTGGACAGTCGTGACAGTTGGGAGCCGCCGGTTTCCTGGAATGAATTGTTGCAACGCTGGCAACGGGTGATGGAACAACTGGCCGATGATTTTTCTGCCGGCAAGGCATTTAACCGTGCCTGGCGGGAAAACGATTTGCAGTATTGCGATGTAAAACCCTTTTTAAGACTGGCGCAAGAAAGTGACGATGAGTGAAACCATGACAGCAGAGCAATTATTACATTCCCCGACACACCCGCTTAGTGATTCGGGAGAACGCTTGCCCAGTGATTATCAGGCCCGTGCACGGGCCGTGACACCTGGTGAGTCGTTCCTGATTCAGGCACCGGCCGGTTCCGGCAAGACAGAGTTGCTAACCGACCGGATTCTGGCCTTGTTGGCCACGGTGAACCGGCCCGAGGAAATCCTGGCCATTACCTTTACCCGCAAGGCGGCATCAGAAATGCATGCGCGGGTGTTGAAAAAACTGGCGCTGGGTTTGCAGGAAGAAGAGCCTGAAACGGCGCACCAGAAAAAAAGCTGGCAACTGGCTCGTGCGGCTTTGCGCCGTGACCTGGAAAAAGGCTGGAATTTGCTGGCGCATCCGGCCCGTCTTAGCATTAAAACCATTGACTCGTTTTGTGCTTCGCTGGTGCGCTCAATGCCCTGGTTGTCGGGGATGGGCGGTATGCCTTCGGTGGCCGAAGATGCCCGTGCCCTGTACGGCAAGGCGGCCCGCAAAACACTGGCCCATATTGACAGTACCGAATGCGTGCAGGCACTGGTAGCGCATCTGGATGTAGATTTGCAACCTGCCGAAGAGTTGCTGGTGGATATGCTGGGGTTCAGGGACCAGTGGCTGCCGGTGGTGAATGACCCTGCAGGCGCCATGCAGGTCGTGATGGAATCTCTGGCGCAGGCCATGGATGAGGATATTGCCAGGGTGAGCGGGCTGATGCCTATGGGTTGGGCCAGCAGTTTGGCGCCCATGGCCAGGATGGCGGCCAGTACCTTGGCAGACCCGGCTGGCGCAAATGATGACTACCCGCTACTGGACTGGGATGGCACCCCCCTGTTGCCTTACTTTACGGATATTGCCCGCTGGAAGGCGCTGGCCCGCCTGTTGCTGACGGGCAAAGGGCAGTTGCGCAGCCGCTTAACCAAAAATGAAGGTTTCCCGCCCAAGACCGGGCACAAGGATGCCATGCAAACCTGGCTGGAATCACAGCGGCCAGGTTCTGATGAATGGGCGCAAGCCTTGCATGATTTGACGAATTTGCCGGATGTTTTGATGACTCCGCAACAAATGCATATTATTGCTCATCTGCTGGAATGCCTCAGGCTGGCCGCGCAACAGCTTGAACAGGTTTTTGCCAGTGAAGGCGAAGTGGATTTTATTGAAATTGCCTGGCGGGCAGGGCAGGCCTTGGGCTCGGTGGATGATCCGGCCGAATTGCTGCTGTCGCTGGATGCCGTCATTAAACATATTCTGATTGATGAATTCCAGGATACCAGTCAGGTACAGATTGACCTGATTCGCAAGCTGACGTCAGGCTGGCTGGCCAACGAAGACCGCACCTTGTTTCTGGTGGGGGACCCAATGCAATCGATCTACCGTTTCAGGAAAGCCGAAGTGGGCCTGTTTTTGAAGGTGTCCGAGGAAAGCATTAATGATTTGCCACTGACTGTGCTCAGATTAAGTGAGAATTTCCGTTCCCGTTCGGGCGTGGTTGAGTGGGTTAACCAAACCTTTGCAAAGGTATTCCCGGTCACAGATAACCCGGCGCTGGGGGCCATCAAATATACGGCATCGGTGCCCTTTAATGGTCAGGGAATATCACCGGCGGTGTTGATGCATCCATTTTATTATGGTAGCCACATACCCGCCCAATTGCTCAATGCAGATACCTTGCCACAGGTATCTGTCCAGGATGAAGAACCACCGGCCATTGAAATAACCCCTGCAATGGCCGAAACAGCCGCTCAGGACAGGGTGATTGAACTGGTCAAGTCGGCCCTGCAAACGCATGCCGGTAAAAAAGATCCCGTTGCCATTCTGGTGCGGGCGCGAACACATCTTAATGAATTGATGCATCGCTTAAGCATGGAAGGCATTCCCGTGCGGGCCGTGGATTTCCAGCCGCTTAAAGACCGTCAGGTGGTGAGCGATCTGGTGCAGCTGATTCGGGCCTTGTCGCACCCAGCCGACCGGGTGGCCTGGCTTTCCCTGTTGCGTTCACCCTTGTGCGGCCTGACCTTGGCCACGCTGGATACCCTGTTTGGCGAACAGCAGAAAATACCGGTGCCTCAGTTGCTGGCGCAGGTATTGGCAGGTACTTCCGGCGTTAACGGACAAGCGCTTGCCGAAGGGGTAGATGTATCCACCGCCGAACTGGCCCGTGTGTTGCCGGTGGCCCGAGCTTTGCTGAATCGCTCTTTTGAGCGGGATGCCATCACTTTTTCAGCCCATGTGGAAGCCGTTTGGCGCGACTTGGGCGGGTTTGTTTTTTATGCCCATGAAAGTGAATGTGCCGATGTGCAGACGGTGCTGCGCCTGCTGGACAAAATTGCTCCTTATGGTGGCCTGAATCCTGCCGATCTTGACCGTGAACTTGAGCGCCTGTATGCCGCGTCCTCGCATGAGCAAAATGTGGTCACCATCATGACGATGCATAAATCCAAGGGACTGGAGTTTCAGGAGGTTATTTTGTATGGCCTGCATCGGGTACCCCGCAATAACCCCGATCCTTTGCTACGGTTTGAGCAGTCCGAGGGGCACTTGTTGCTGGGCCCGATCAAACCCAGGGCCTCACAAGAAAAAGATCCCATCTCGGTCTATCTGGCCGAACGGGAAAAAAAGCGCACCCATTATGAGCTGGATCGCCTGTTATACGTTGCTGCCACACGGGCATGTCAACGGTTGCATTTGGTCGCGGTACTGCAGGTTAAGGAAGGGGTGGTGGTCAAGACATCATCCAGCACCCTGTTCTCGCGCTTACAGCCTTTAATGGATACCTTCGATACGGTTAAGCCGCCATATTTGCCTGTGCCGGTGTCCAATAACGGGCAGGGCAGTGAAAACAGTCGCTACGAGGTGGTGGGGCCGCCGTTAGTCCGCTTTACCGATGCCACAATGCAAAGCCTGCACGCGCAAGCGGGTGTTGTTCATAAGCCGGCAGCTTCTGCTTTTCACGATGGCGGAGCCTGGCAGTTTGAAGAGCGCCTTGAAGCACATATCGGTACGGTGGTGCATGCCTGGCTGGCCCGTATGGGGCAAGATCAATTACAAGGTTGGACGCCCGCACGGATTCAGTCGGCTGAAAATATTATTGTGCGTCAATTGTTGCAGGAAGGTTTGCGTCCCGAACAGGCCCGCGAGGCTACCGGGCGGGTGCAGTCATTATTGCTAAGTTGCCTGAATCATGACAAGGGGCAGTGGTTGTTGACACAGGCCAATGCCCGTCAGGAATGGGAACTGGTGGATGCCAATGGCAAAGTGCTGATTGTGGACGTGGCGGTTTCCGAGCCTGATGGCTGGCTGGTGGTTGATTATAAAACGGCACAACAACATGACAATGAGTCTGAGGAGGTGTTTGAAGACCGTTTGCGGCAAACTTACCGTAAACAGTTGCAGGATTATTGTGAACGCTTGACGTCCCTGGACGGGCGCTCCGCCCGAGCGGTTATTTACGCGCTGGACGGTAATCGCTGGCTAACGCTGTAAGCGGTCTTGTGGCCGGATTATTTCATAATAATAATGTAATAAGTTGTTAGTTTATGGGTTTATATAAAACATTTATTTAAAAAAGGGGAATAATACCTGTCAACTAATTATGTTTACTAGATTTTAAGTTTTGGAGAATCAATGAATCCGATGAATCATGCAGCATTGAAAACAACAGTGCCCGAAAGAAACAAAAGCTCGGTGCTGCGCAATTGGATGGTATGCGGGGTAGCGGCTGCCGCGGCTTTTAGCAGTTTGCCGGTAATGGCTCAAGCGGTCAGCCCCATCATGGCTGCCATGCAAACGGTGTATGAAGCGGTACCTGACGCTTCTCCTGTGGCAGTTACCCAAAATGATGATACCCGTACGATTTCTGTAGGCGGGCAAGCTAATGGAAAAGAAGTGTCCGTGGCAGGTAGCGAAGGTCCTCGCGTGGTTGCGGGGGTGGCGGCCGGAAGTCGGCCCACCGATGCGGTGAATCTGGGCCAAACCAAAGAAATGTTTAATGATGTAAACCGTAAAATACGTCAAACCGAACGCAAGGCTGATGAAGGCACTGCGGCCGCGATTGCCGCAGCCAATTTGCCACAGGCGGTTTTGCCGGGTGAAAAAGTGGTGGGTGTAGGTGGCGGTACCTGGTCGGGTGAGTCCGGTTATGCTGTTGGTGTGTCTGCCGCAACCGACAATGGCAAGTGGTTGCTCAATGGGTCCGTGGTGGGTTCTTCGGGTGGTGATGTAGGGGCGGGCGTTGGCGTAGGCTATCGCTGGCGTTAAATTTTTAACAAGTCTGGGGCAACTTACATTTTTGTATTGTAATAATTCCCAAAGCTGATACAATGCTTGTCGGTGGGCCCCTTCGCATGGGCCGGCGGTGAAACTGGTCAGGTCGGGAACGAAGCAGCCATAACCGTTCAGGTTCAGTGCCGAAGTAAGGCTCACCCCCATATACAACAAAAATATTCAGTAAAACAGTCGTCACCTTCAGGGTGACGTTTGCATTTCTGGGCTACAATCATTCACATGAGCTACCTTGTTCTTGCCCGTAAGTGGCGTCCCCGATCCTTCGAAACCCTTGTCGGCCAAGAGCACGTGGTAAGGGCATTAAGTAATGCCCTTACCACTCAGCGACTGCATCATGCCTGGTTATTTACGGGTACCCGTGGTGTTGGTAAAACCACGTTGTCACGCATTCTTGCCAAGTCCCTTAATTGTGAAACCGGCATCACCGCCACACCTTGTGGCCAATGCCGTGCCTGTGTCGAAATAGACGAAGGCCGCTTTATTGACTATCTTGAATTTGATGCGGCTTCCAACCGGCGCGTCGAGGAAATGACGCAGCTGCTTGAGCAGGCCGTGTATGCGCCCAGTGCCGGCCGCTTCAAAATTTACATGATCGACGAAGTTCACATGCTAACAGGGCATGCGTTTAACGCCATGCTGAAAACGCTCGAAGAACCGCCGCCGCATGTCAAGTTTATTCTTGCCACCACCGATCCGCAAAAAATTCCCGTTACGGTATTGTCCCGTTGCCTGCAGTTCAACCTGAAGCAGATGCCACCCGAGGCCATTGTGGGTCACCTGGAAAACGTGCTCACGCAGGAAGAGGTTGGTTTCGACCTTGGCGGGTTGCGACTTATCGCACAGGCGGCCGCCGGCTCCATGCGCGATGCCCTGTCTTTAACTGATCAGGCCATTGCTTACAGTTCTTCCAATATTACCGATGCCGCCGTACGCGAAATGCTGGGCACCATAGACCAGAAGTATTTGGTCCGTTTCCTGCAGGCGTTGCTGCAGGGTTCGGCGCAGGGCGTTATGGACACGGCCAATGAATTGGCAACGCGTGGGTTTTCCTATTCGGGGGCCCTGGCAGATTTGTCGGTCTTGCTCTCGCGTATTGCCATAGAACAGCGTTTGCCGGGTACCCTCATGCCAGATGACCCTTTGCATGAAGATATGCAGGCACTGGTCAGGGCGTTTCACCCGGATACCTTGCAGCTGTTTTACGGCATTGCCGTGCATGGCCGTAATGAACTGTCTTTGGCACCCGATGAATATGCCGGTTTTGTCATGACGGGCTTAAGAATGCTGTCATTGGTCAGTACGGTAGATGTGGCTGCATTGCCTGCACCTGCACCTGCACCTGCCGTTGCAGTGGCTGGTGCAGCAGCACAGCCTGAACCTGTAGCCAGGGCCAGCGCACCAAAGGCAGACGTAATCACTCATCATGCCGCTTCTGTTTCGCTGAAACCCGATGCCAGTACCACGGCGGCTCAGGTAACGGCTGGTGGTAATAGTCCAGTCACCAGAAATGAAAACACGGCTTCCGCTGAACAGGTAGTAAGCACTGAACATGCGCTCATTGCAGAACCAGCAGTAAGCACTGAAAAAGCAGCAACAGCAGTCACCGCTGAAAAAAAAACAGCTGAAGATTTTATTCCCGCCTGGGAAGACATCCCAGACGACTGGGAATTGCGGGCTGTTCCCGCGGCTGAAGATGATGCTTTTTTTGAACAGGCATTACCCCCTGATCTTGATCTGGATCTATCAGATCCAGCGTCGGCTTCTTTTCCTGTGGTGGAAGAAGATGTGTCCTGGGTTCCCAGTCACCAGGGTCAATCGGCAGGGTACAGCCTGCAGAAAATGACGTCGCATGACTGGACCGTTTTGTCGCAAGAACTGCCCCTTACCGGTGTGGCGGCCGAATTTGCCAAGCAAAGCGAATGGCTGGGTATTGAAAACAACGAAATTCGTTTGCGCATTCCTGTCAAGAACACAAATGAGCTGGGTGCAAAAGCAAAACTGAATACGGTGCTGACTGAATATTTCAGGCAAGTGGTGAAAGTGTCTTTCGAGTATGCCGAAAACGTCGAGGAAACCGCCTATGCCTCGATTCGTGCCGAACAGGCTGCGCGCCAGGAAAAAGCCGAGCAGGCCGTGCAGGAAAGCGAATTTATCAATGCTCTTATCAAAGAGTTTGATGCCAAGGTGCTTCCTGAAAGTATTAAACCGTGCTGATTGCCATGATCTTTGCGTATTAATCTACTAAAATACGTGTTATTCCCATTAATCAATGAATCAGGAAATCATTCATTATGATGAAAAATCAACTGGCTGGCTTGATGAAACAAGCCCAGCAAATGCAGGACAACATGAAAAAAGCTCAAGAGTCCCTGGCAGACATTACTGTCGAAGGCTCTTCGGGTGGTGGTCTGGTTAAGGTAACCATGACTTGCCGTAACGATGTAAAACGCGTGGTAATTGACCCTTCCCTGCTGGAAGATGAAAAAGACATGCTTGAAGACCTGGTGGCCGCCGCTTTTAATGATGCCCTGCGCAAGGCTGAAAGCACCGCCCAGGAAAAAATGTCTTCCGTAACGGCTGGCATGCCATTGCCACCAGGAATGAAATTTCCATTCTAATGCGTGATAATTTACCCGAACCGGAGCCGCTTTCTGCGTTGGTGGATGCCTTGCGCAGATTGCCCGGTGTGGGTGTCAGAAGCGCCCGGCGCATGGCCTATCATTTGCTGCAGCATGACCGTAAAGGGGCGCAGCAGTTGTCTTTTGCCCTGTCGCATGCCGTTAATAATTTAAGGCACTGCCAACGCTGTCATTCCTTTTCCCAAGATGAAATATGTGAAACCTGTCTTAACCCCAAGCGGGATGACAGTTTGCTTTGCATCGTAGAAACCCCTGCAGACCAGAATATGATAGAGGCCAGTCATGGGTATCGGGGCTTGTATTTTGTGTTAATGGGCAGTCTTAAACCCCTTGAGGGGGTTGGGCCCAGAGACTTGGGTTTTGATAAATTGCTTGAGCGTGTCGGCGATGGCAAGGTGCAAGAGGTCATTCTGGCGACCAACTTTACGGCAGAGGGCGAAACCACCGCCCACTACCTGGCTGAAATGCTTAAAAGCAAGGGCCTTCGCGTATCCAGAATTGCCAGAGGGATTCCCACTGGCAGTGAACTTGAGTATGTTGATGCAGGCACCATTGCCTGGGCCTTCATGGAGCGGCGAAGCTCCTGAAGGCCTGTTCAGGCATCGTCATGGGCCTTTACAAGGCGCTTAGGCGCGGGCCTGTTCAATAATTCGGTCAAGCTTGATGGAATCGGCCACGAATGCGCGAATGCCTTCGGCCAGTTTTTCGGTGCCCATGGCATCTTCATTAAGCATAAAACGGAAGGAGGCCTCATTGATTGCAATCGGATCAATATCCAGTTTGCTGGATTTTTCCGTGTTCAGCGCCGGCTGAACCGCTTCATTGTTGCTTGACAGGCTTGTCAGTAATTCGGGGCTGATGGTTAACAGGTCGCAGCCGGCAAGGGCAATAATTTGCCCCTTGTTGCGAAAACTGGCACCCATAATTTCGGTGTTGATATCGTGTTTTTTGAAATAATTGAAAATACGGGTAACCGATTTTACGCCCGGGTCATTCACGCCGGCATTATCCTCTTCAACCCAGTCGTTGCCGGCATTTTTTTTGTACCAATCGTAAATCCGGCCTACAAAGGGTGAAATCAACTGTACCTGGGCGTTGGCGCAGGCAACTGCCTGGGCCATCGAAAACAGTAATGTCATATTGCATTTAATGCCTTCGTTTTGTAAAATTCGGGCAGCATTAATACCTTCCCAGGTAGAGGCAATCTTGATAAGGATGCGATCACGCGATATGCCTTCTTTTTCGTAAAGACCAATAAGGTGGCGGGCACGGTGGATGGTGGCATCGGTATCAAATGAAAGGCGGGCGTCAACTTCGGTAGAAACCCGGCCCGGTACGATATCCAATATTTGTGTGCCAAACTTCACCAGCAGGTGATCCAGGGTTTGTGACGTGCTGGCGTTGGGGTGGTCCCGGATGGTTTGTTCCAGAAGGGGGCGATATATTTCTTTCTGAATCGCTTTCAGGATAAGGGACGGGTTGGTGGTGGCATCGGTTGGGCGATGCTCACGCATGCTTTGGAAGTCTCCGGTGTCAGCGACAACGGTCGTGAATTTACGTAGTTCATCTAATTGATTACTCATATATACTTGTATCCAGGATAGAAATTATAATGACAACGATATTGGAAGTTATTTATCGGGTTCCATATGACAATATAGCCTGATTTTTAATCAGGATTTAAGTCTGGCAGGTATCATGTCGTTTATATGTTTCAGGTTTGACAGGACAGTGTGCAGGTTGTAGGGTTTTGCCGCCCAAAATTATTTTTTTATGTGAATGTCAGCTGTCAATTTGTGAATAGCTTGATATGATCTTATCGTGAACGATTCATTTTAATTAAAAAGGTTGTAAGTAAATGCCACTTAAATTGGGTGGGCTATTTTCTGTATTTTTAGGCCTGCTCTTTTCCGTAGGAACGGTATATGCGCAATTCGATCCCTCTCTGTTAAGGACTGGCGTCGGGTTGCCGTTTGCGTTTCAGGAAATTGCCCTTAATCCCTGTATCCCCGAGTCGGTTATCAAGGGCAGGTTTGGGCAAAGTGGCGTCAAACTGTTGCATGAGTCTCAAAAGCAGTGGCCGGCAAAAATGTGTGAAAACACGAAGGTGGCCAGCGGTTTGTTCGAATGGCTGTACATCAGTGCGGCTCTTCAGGCGCAAACTGATCGTCCGGTGCTCATTAGTCGTTTAATCAAAACCCGCAGTAATGGTCTGGCTTTATGCCAAACCGTTGCCTGTCTGGGCGAGCGCTTGCCGCGTATGATAGAGTGGGCCCAAACCAACCTGGACCGTACCGCTATTTATCGCGAAAGTGATCGTATCCCGGTAAAGTCAGAGCTGTTGTCTCACCCTCGTCTTTCCTTGCGGGAGCTGGTTTTGCCCTTGCATGGGCAATTCGAACACTGCCGCAGTTCCACCTTTGATTCGCTTGATTTTTATACGGTAAACATGAAAGTTTCAGGTAAGGCCCTGGTCATGGTTCAATGTAAAACCTCGACCCCCGAAAGCCCTGCCTGGATTATAGAAAATGCCGCCAATTCCAAGGTTTGGGTGCCCATCATGTTCAACCCGTCATTAAATAACCTGTATATTCTGCCCAACAGCCGTTATACCTACCCCACGCTTTATGGTCAAAAAAATGTCTCTGAGGGTATACGGGTCAGTTTCTTCGAATACGGAGAAGATCTTTACCAGCAAAAACTTGGATTTACCATTAATGCCGATGCTTCGGGTGAAACTTTAGCTTTTGATGTGCAGGTGCCCTGAAAAAAAAGCGAAAAACATGGTTTTTTTCGTATTTGAATCGTAAAATTTCTAATTGAAAATCAATAAAATAGTATAATGGCAAGGTTTATTTACTGATTTTAGAACTTGGGGTTTTATGACGCTGCCGTCACATATTTTCGGGGAAAATACAGAATTCCCTACCGCAATTCTGGCTTTGGCCGATGGTACTGTATTTAAAGGTATCTCCATAGGTGCCAACGGTCATACCGTAGCCGAACTGGTTTTCAACACCTCAATGACTGGTTTCCAGGAAATCCTGACTGATCCCAGTTATTCCCAGCAAATTGTCAGCTTTACATACCCGCATGTTGGCAATACGGGGGTTAACAAAGAAGATGTTGAATCTTTCAAGCCACATGCCGCTGGAGTGGTCATTCGCAATTGCCCGGCCCGAATTTCAAATTTCCGTGCCGCCCAGTCACTGCCCGCTTACCTTAAAGAAAATGGCATTGTCGCCATCTCAGAGGTCGATACCCGTAAAATCACCCGTATATTGCGTGAAAAAGGGGCGCAGGGGGCATGTATTCTGGTGGGTGACGACGTAGAAAAAGCGCTTGAGCTGGCACGTGGTTACCAAGGCATGCAAGGGCAAGACCTGGCCAGCCAGGTTAGCCGCCAGCAAACTGAACACTGGACCGAAGGCACCTGGCAATTGGGTCAGGGCTATACCCAGCCAGACCAATCCCGTTATCACGTGGTGGCCTATGACTTCGGGGTAAAATCAAACATTTTGCGTATTCTTGCCGACAAGGGTTGCCGTTTAACGGTGGTTCCTGCCACAACGTCAGCAGAAGATGTCCTGGCCCTGGCGCCTGATGGTGTTTTCCTGGCCAATGGCCCCGGCGACCCTAGCGCTTGCGGTTATGCCATTGAAGCCGTTAAGGTTCTCCTTGATAAAAAAATTCCGCTGTTTGGCATTTGCCTTGGGCAGCAAATCCTGGCACAGGCTATTGGTGCCCAAACCCTGAAAATGAAAACAGGCCATCATGGTGATAACCATCCGGTCAAAGACGTGCAAACCGGCCGTGTTTATATTACTGCCCAAAATCACGGTTTTGCGGTAGATGCCAATACTCTGCCTGCCAATGCACGGGTTACCCATGTTTCATTGTTCGATGGCACATTGCAGGGCTTCGAGCTTACCGATCGTCCCGCCTTCTGCTTCCAGGGCCACCCTGAAGCCAGTCCAGGCCCCCATGACATCATTGTCCTGTTTGATAAATTCATTAGCCAAATGGCACAGCAAAAGTAGAGTATTATGCCAAAGCGTACCGACATAAAAAGCATTCTTATTATTGGGGCAGGCCCCATCATTATTGGTCAGGCTTGTGAATTTGACTATTCAGGTGCCCAGGCTTGTAAAGCCCTGAAGGCAGAGGGTTACCGTACCATTCTGGTTAACAGTAACCCGGCCACTATCATGACCGACCCCGAAACGGCCGATGTTACTTATATCGAGCCCATTACCTGGCAAGCGGTTGAAAAAATCATCGAGGTAGAAAAACCTGATGCCCTGTTGCCAACCATGGGTGGCCAGACTGCGCTTAACTGTGCACTTGATCTGGCGCATAATGGTGTTTTGGCCAAGCACAATGTCGAACTCATCGGTGCCAACGAGCATGCGATTGAAAAGGCAGAAGACCGTCTTAAATTCAAGCAGGCCATGGAAACCATCGGTCTTGAGTCAGCCAAATCTGGCGTGGCTCACAGCATGGAAGAAGCCTGGGAAGTACAAAAAAGCATTGCCGCAGAAATCGGCACGGCTGGTTTTCCGGTGGTTATTCGTCCCAGCTTTACATTGGGTGGCAGCGGTGGCGGTATTGCCTATAACCCCGAAGAATTCGATATTATCTGCCGTCGTGGTCTTGAAGCATCTCCGACCAAAGAGTTGCTCATTGAAGAGTCCCTGCTGGGCTGGAAAGAGTTTGAAATGGAAGTGGTTCGCGACAAGGCGGATAATTGCATTATCATCTGCTCTATCGAGAACCTGGATCCCATGGGCGTGCATACCGGAGACTCCATTACGGTTGCTCCCGCCCAAACCATGACCGACAAAGAATATCAAATCATGCGTAACGCCTCTATCGCGGTATTGCGTGAAATTGGTGTGGATACCGGTGGTTCAAACGTGCAGTTTGCCGTCAACCCCGATAACGGTCGCATGATCGTTATCGAAATGAACCCGCGCGTCTCCCGTTCCTCCGCACTGGCCTCCAAGGCAACTGGTTTCCCAATTGCTAAAGTAGCGGCCCGTTTGGCGGTTGGCTATACGCTTGATGAATTGCAAAATGAAATTACCGGTGGGGCTACGCCAGCTTCTTTCGAGCCAACCATCGACTACGTGGTTACCAAGATCCCACGTTTTGCCTTCGAAAAATTCCCTCAGGCAGACTCTCACCTAACCACCCAAATGAAATCCGTTGGCGAAGTCATGGCTATTGGCCGTACTTTCCAGGAATCTTTCCAGAAAGCCCTGCGTGGCCTGGAAGTGGGTGTAGACGGCCTGAACCAGAAAACCCTTGACCGTGAAAAACTGCAGGTTGAACTGGCAGAGCCAGGTCCAGACCGCATCTGGTATGTTGGCGATGCTTTTGCCCAAGGGTTCACCCTTGATGAAGTGCACGCACTTACCAAGATAGATCCCTGGTTCCTGGATCAAATTCAGGAAATCGTCGAAATTGAACTGGCGCTTGAGCAAAAAACCCTGGCGGACCTGAACGAGAACACCATGCGCGAACTCAAGCGTCGTGGTTTCTCAGACCGCCGCCTGGCCTTCCTGCTTGACGTGTCTGAATCCGAAGTGCGTAAAGTACGTCACCAACTGGGTGTGCGTCCGGTTTACAAACGCGTAGATACCTGCGCGGCAGAATTTGCCACTAAAACTGCCTATATGTATTCCACCTACGAGGAAGAATGCGAAGCCGAACCCACCGACAAGAAAAAAATCATTGTATTGGGGGGTGGCCCCAACCGAATCGGCCAGGGTATCGAGTTCGATTACTGCTGCGTGCATGCTTCTTTGGCATTGCGTGAAGATGGTTATGAAACCATCATGATTAACTGCAACCCTGAAACTGTTTCGACTGATTACGATACTTCCGATCGTCTGTATTTCGAGCCGTTAACACTTGAAGACGTGCTTGAAATCGTCAATATAGAAAAACCTGAAGGCATGATTGTCCAGTATGGTGGCCAAACCCCACTAAAACTGGCGCGTGCCCTGGAAGCCAATGGGGTGCCTATTATTGGTACCAGCCCCGAATCCATCGACGTGGCCGAAGATCGTGAACGGTTCCAGAAACTGTTGCAAAAACTGGGTCTGCGCCAGCCGCCAAACCGTACTGCCCGTACCGAGGCCGAAGCCATTGCCCATGCGGCTGAAATTGGTTATCCGCTGGTGGTTCGTCCAAGTTATGTGCTGGGTGGCCGCGCCATGGAAATTGTGCATGAGCAAGATGACCTTGAGCGCTATATGCGCGAAGCCGTTAAGGTTAGCAACGATTCACCGGTGCTGTTGGACCGCTTCCTGAATAACGCCACCGAGGTAGACGTAGACTGTCTGTCTGACGGTGAAGCCGTGTTTATTGGTGGCGTTATGGAGCACATCGAACAGGCGGGTGTTCACTCTGGTGACTCTGCATGCAGTTTGCCGCCGTATTCGCTGTCCAATGAAGTCATTGAAGAAATCAAGCGCCAAACCGGTTTAATGGCCAAGGCGCTTAATGTCAAGGGCTTAATGAACGTTCAGTTCGCCATCCAGAATGGGGATGTCTACGTACTGGAAGTCAACCCCCGTGCGTCACGTACCGTGCCTTATGTATCCAAGGTTACCGGCTTGCAGCTGGCTAAAATTGCAGCCCGTGCGATGGCAGGAAAAACCCTGGCTGAACAAAATGTTGGCAAGGAAATCATGCCTTCTTATTTCTCAGTCAAAGAAGCCGTGTTCCCGTTCGTTAAATTTCCGGGCGTTGACACCATTCTTGGTCCTGAAATGAAGTCTACCGGCGAGGTAATGGGTGTTGGTGAAACCTTTGGCGAAGCCTTTGTCAAGTCACAGTTGGCTGCCGGTGTTGTCCTGCCAGAAAGTGGCACGGTTTTCATTAGTGTCAAAGACCAGGATAAAGTCAAAGCGGTTGATATTGCCAAAGGCTTGCACGAACTGGGCTTCAAGCTGGTTGCCACCCGTGGTACGGCGGCCGCCCTTGAAGAGGCCGGTTTGCCGGTATTGGCCGTTAATAAAGTCACCGAAGGTCGTCCACACATTGTGGACATGATTAAAAACGGTGAAATTACAATGGTGATCAATACGGTTGAAGAGCGTCGTAACGCCATTCATGACTCCCGTACTATCCGTACCCAGGCTTTGGCTGCCAGGGTTACTTTCTTTACCACCATTGCGGGTGCCCGCGCTGCGGTAGAGGGTATGCAGTATATACGTGATTCACAAGGCATGAAAGTGTATTCCCTGCAATCATTGCATGCTTCTATCAACGGCTGATGCCTTGCCTGACAACAGGCGTGAATAGTTTTAGTTCACGCCTGTTAACGGCATTGGAATTAAAAAAACTGCTCACTTTAGGGGCAGTTTTTTTATATTGGTTATAATTTGATATCACTCTCATAAAGACAGGAATTAATATCATGAAAGGACATCCCGAAGTCATTGGCTTTTTAAATCAATTGCTTACTGGTGAGTTAGCTGCCCGCGACCAATACTTTATTCATTCCCGCATGTATGAGGAATGGGGTTATACAAAACTGGCCGCACGTATTGGCCACGAAATGGAAGATGAAACCGGGCATGCCGATGACCTGATTCGTCGTATCCTGATGCTTGAAGGGACACCCAATATGGTGCCAGCCAGCATCAATGTGGGTAAAGATGTGCCCGAAATGTTGCAGTATGACTTGAATACTGAGTATGAGGTGCGCGAGAACCTGAAAAAAGGCATGGCACTATGTGAAGAACATGGCGATTATGTATCACGCGATATGTTGCTGAAGCAGCTTGATGACACCGAACAGGATCACGCACATTGGCTCGAGCAGCAACAGCGTTTAATCAAGCATGTGGGGCTAGAAAACTACTTGCAATCCCAGCTGTAATTGCTTTGTGTGCGCCTCAGGGTAAGGAGTTGCTCCTGGGTTTTCTGCCCGATCTGAACGAAAAATAATCGTATACCGGGTTGGGAACCCATTTAAGCAGTTTGGCCACCATACCCATTTGCCATGGAATAACCGAATAGCTGTTTCCTTTTTCGATGGCTTTTAGGGCAACCTGGGCAAAATGCTCGGGTTGCATCAGGAAAGGCATTTTATACGGGTTGTGTTGCGTCATGGGGGTATCAATAAAGCCTGGCGCAATGGTTACTACCTTAAGGCCGGTGTCGTGCAAGTCAACCCGCAGGCTTTCCAGGTAAGTGGTGGTGGCCGCCTTCGAGGCAGAATAGGCGCTGGAGCCTGGCAAGCCACGTACGCCGGCCACACTGCTAATGCCTACCAGCGTTCCACAGTCACGTGCTTTCATGGGTTTAATAAACGGTTCAAAAGTTGCCACCATGGCCAGCAAGTTGGTGTTGATCACTTTCTGGAACTGGACAAAATCCTCTTCATATTCGGTCAGGGTGCCAATGCTAATGCCAGCACAGGCAATCACGATATCAACCGGTCCTGGCTCAAGAAAATCACGGGCAGCCGCATGCAGGGCGTTTCTGTTTACAATGTCCAGGGCGTAAATTCGGTGTTGCCCGGGCAGGCTGGCAGCCAGCTCTTCCAGTGCCGATGTATTGCGCCCAACCAGTCCCAGGCTGGCACCCTGTTTGGCATAGGCTATTGCCAGGGCTTTGCCAAGCCCGCTGCTGGCGCCAGTTATGAAAATACGCATGTAATAATCCTTCCGGAAGCTGTTTTTTTAATCAACCACATCACCATCAAAATAAAACCATTTGCCGTCTTCTTTAACAAACCGGCTGTTTTCATGCATTTTAAAGGCTTTCCCGTTTTGTTTGTATTTGGCGGTGAAGGAAACCTCTTGATGATCGGCATCAATGTCATGAAATTCATGCACGGTAAGGCCCAGCCATTGTGATGGGGACGTTTCAAGATCAAGAGAGGTGGGGCGCGTGGCAGCATGCCAGGTATTTAGCAGGTAATGCTCGTTGCTGTGTACGTAGGCAGAGTAACGTGAGCGCATGAGACGCTCGGCATCGGGGGCTGGTTCTTGGCCCTGGATATAAGGTTCGCAGCATTGCCCAAACCGCGTTTTTCCCTGATAGCCCCCGCAGGGACAGGCTGGATTTCCAGTGTTTTTGTCTTTCTTTTTGCTCATGTTAGGTTTCTCTATCCTGAATATCTTATTGTATTCCTTTAAATGGTGATTAAGGTGTTGCCCGTTAGTAATGCCTTTGTTGTTGCCCGTTAGTAATGCCATTGTATATGGCTTGCAATTTCAATGTCGCAATACGATTGATTGATTAAATTGTCTGATCGTGGTTCTCCCTGGTTTTCCAGCCAGATTTGCTTGCCACAAAAGCCCTTCAGGCCGTACACTTTGCATCCAGCATTTGTATAAAATAATTTAAAGGAAAAGAAATGTCTGGATCCTACTTTCCAATCTGGCGCAAGGTGCGCGAACTTGAGCCCGGGCAGGTGGTTGCCCCAGATGAATACTTGCCAGCAGGACAAACCGTGGCCATGGGGGTGCAGCACGTTGTGGCCATGTTCGGCTCAACGGTACTGGCACCATTGTTAATGGGTTTTGATGCCAATCTGGCTATTTTGATGTCAGGGATAGGCACCCTTCTGTTCTTCCTGTTTGTGGGGGGAAGGGTGCCCAGCTATCTGGGTTCCAGCTTTGCTTTTATTGGGGGTGTCGTGGCGGTTACCGGCTATGCCGGTTCAGGGCCCAATCTTAATATTGGGGTGGCATTGGGGGCAATTATTGCCTGTGGTGCAGTTTATACACTAATTGGTCTTATTGTTTGGTATGCCAATTCGCGGGGCAATGGTTCTGCCTGGATAGAAAAACTCATGCCGCCGGTAGTTACCGGCGCAATTGTGGCGGTTATTGGGCTGAACCTGGCGCCCATTGCGGCCAAGGGTGCCATGGGAGGCGGCAGTAACTTTGAAGCCGCCATGTCAATCATGACCATTCTATGTGTAGGCATTATTGCGGTCTTTACGTCAGGCACCATACAGCGTTTGCTAATTTTGGTTGGCCTGATTCTGGCCAGTGTGCTGTATTGGGTCTTTGCCAATGTAATGGGGTTGGGCCAAGCCATTGATTTTACCGCGATCCAGAATGCGGCATGGTTTGGTTTGCCTACCTTGTCCACACCTGAATTCAATCTTTCGGCCATTTCAGTCATTGTGCCGGTAGCGGTTATTCTGGTGGCCGAAAACCTGGGTCATATTCGGGCAGTCAGTGCCATGACCGGTCAGGATCTTGATCAATATCTGGGGCGAGCTTTTGTTGGTGATGGTGTGGCGACAATGTTGTCAGGTTCAGTGGGGGGGACGGGGGTAACGACCTATGCTGAAAACATTGGGGTGATGGCAGTAACCCGCATTTATTCAACCATTGTATTTGTGGTGGCGGCTTTGTTTGCCATCTTGCTGGGCTTCTCTCCTAAATTCGGTGCGCTTATTCATAGCATTCCGGCGCCCGTTCTGGGTGGGGTTGCGATTGTGGTGTTTGGTCTGATTGTGATTGCCGGTGCCCGGATCTGGGTGGTTAACCAGGTTGATTTCAGCGACAATAAAAACCTGATTGTTGCAGCGGTCACCATGATATTGGGTGCGGGTGATTTTAAATTGTCAATGGGCATTTTTGAGCTCAATGGTATTGGTACGGCAACCTTTGGTGCTATTTTGCTTTATGCCTTGCTAAATCGCCGGGCAAGTACCCATTAATTTTTTATATCCTGGCTTTTATAAAGGCAGGATATGCCGCAATAAAAGTAAGTGCGAACACAGCCTGTTTATTTTGGCGACAAAAAATGTCATTTAAGTCATTTAATTAAATGGCTTGCAATTTTCATCAAATTTAAGCACAATTGTGATTAGTTCCCCGGTTCTGCGTGAATCGGGGAAATTTTTTGTCTTTCAAAAAGACGCGTGTTTATTTTATTTGTAACGCTCTGTATTTATCTAACCATAATGCGGGGCGTTTAGTTTTTTATGAGTGTGTGAAATTATGGCAGCTATTCCATTAACGGCGCGTGGTGCAAAGCGCTTAGAAGAAGAATTGCACCGCTTGAAAACAATCGAACGGCCTAATGTCATTGAAGCAATCTCCGAGGCCCGTGCCCAGGGAGATTTGTCCGAAAATGCCGAATACGATGCTGCCCGCGAACGTCAGGGTTTCATTGAAGGGCGCATTCAAGAGCTGGAAGGCACATTGGCCAATGCGCATATTATCAATCCTGCTGAGCTTGAGGTTGATGACCGTATCGTATTTGGCGCTACAGTTACCATCGAAGACCTGGATTCCAGCGAAACCGTGACTTACCAGATTGTTGGTGACCTCGAGGCTGATATTCGCCAGAATCTGATTTCAGTTTCCAGTCCGGTTGCCCGTGCCCTTATTGGCAAGTCAGAGGGTGATGTGGTGATGGTTAATGTACCAGCTGGCGAGAAAGAGTTCGAAATTATCGAGATTGAATACAATTAACCAAATGTTGTTGCTGGTTGTTGTGCTTGCCATAGCATGAAGTTGCATGCCACGCTTTAACAAAAGGCTGGCATTTTTGTTTTGTTGGGTATCAAAAAAAGCCAGCGTTAAGGCTGGCTGGCTTTAATGAAATTACCTCTTTTCAGGGGTAAATGTAATAATTGCTGGCAGTTTCTGCCAGCCAGAATTTTAGTGTTATCAAGAGCCGCGGCGTGCTGTACTGCTGCGGCGTCCGGCGCGCAAAGACAGGGCACTTCCTGCCCGGCGTGGAATATTATGTGCCGGGCGGCTGACAGCCGGTTTTGCCATGGGGTTGCGGGCTGGTTTTTTACTGTCTGAAGCCAGCGCGTCATTACCTTTAATTGCTGTTTTGCGGCGCTTGTCTTTAATGCTTTTGCCGGCAGCAGCCATTTTTTTGGGTGTGTAAGGCTCGGAAGGCTTACGATAGCTGGGCTGTTGCTGTTCTGCGTCGTTTTCTTCAAAAGCACGGTTAGACGAGCCATGACGATATAAAATAAGCGTTTTACCCAAATGATGGATATTGGCACAAGAAAGTGTGTCGCAAATATGATTCAGCATATCAATTCGAGCTTGCCGGTCGTCTCCTGCGACGCGGACTTTGATCAGGCCATGAACAGTCAGGCTGATGTCGATTTCTTTCAGGACCGCTTCGGTCAGTCCGTTATCGCCAATCAATACAACCGGTTTCAGTGGGTGGGCGGCAGAGCGTAAGGCGCTGCGTTCTTTAGATGTTAATTCAAGTGTAGGCATAAGTTAGGAAATACGGCAATGGCCAAAAAGAAATTCTCAAAAGAGTGGATCCATCAGCACATTAATGATCCATATGTGAAAATGGCTCAGCAAAAAGGTTACCGGGCACGTGCTGCATTCAAGCTGATCGAGATCCTGGATTCAGAAAAGCTCATGCGTCGGGGTGATATTATAGTCGACTTGGGCTCTGCACCGGGAAGTTGGTCGCAAGTTGCACGCGAAAAATTGGTCGGACCGGGCGGTGTACTGGATGGTCGGGTTATTGCCCTTGACATTTTACCCATGGAACCGATTGCCGGGGTGGAATTTCTTCAGGGTGACTTTCGCGAAGATGAGGTTCTGAATCGCTTGCATGAGCAAGTTGGCAACCAGCAGGTCGATGTGGTCATTTCTGATATGGCACCTAACCTTTCGGGTGTCAGTTCGGCCGATTCAGCACGTATTCAGCACGTATGCGAGCTGGCCATGGATTTTGCCCTTAATCATCTTAAACCCGATGGTGTATTAATTGTAAAAGCTTTCCATGGTAGCGGTTTTTCGCAAATTGTTGAAATGTTCAAACAGCATTTCAAAAGAGTGGTGGAACGCAAGCCCAAAGCATCGCGAGACAGGTCATCGGAAACTTTTCTGGTTGCCCGTGGTCTAAAAAGGCCTGTTGTGCAGGAATGAGCAGGCTTGCAATCTTGCAATTGCTCCCAATATTAATCTTGATTCATGTGTGTTTCGATACATTTTAATTCATTCTAAACACGCACTAATTCCATCTTTTTTATTTCTATGATATAGAATGTAATTAGGTGCAATCTTAGTTTTTTTTGTAGTTTTTATGAGTCATAAAAATTGCAGCTCTAAATTTCATGCGGGAGAGCTGATCTTTGAATAATTCCTTTTCCAAATTCGCCATGTGGGCGATTGTTGCCCTGGTTCTGTTTACTGTCTTCAAACAGTATGATGCGCCAGTGCGTACCAACGATGGCGTCAGTTACAGCCAGTTTATGGCTGATGCCAAACAGGGCAAGATTTCCAGTGTGGAAATCCAGGGTGATACCCTTCATGTGACCCCTAGTGGTGGTCGTCCTTATACCTTAACCTCCCCAGGAGATCTCTGGATGGTGGGTGACTTGGTGCGTGATGGTGTAAAAGTTACCGCCAAACCACCCGAGCAGCCTTCGTTTCTGTTAAGTGCCATTATTTCATGGTTCCCCATGTTATTGCTAATTGGGGTCTGGTTCTTTTTCATGCGCCAAATGCAAGGCGGTGGCAAGGGGGGCGCGTTCAGTTTTGGTAAATCCCGTGCCCGTATGCTAGATGAAAGCACAAATCCCATTACTTTCGCCGACGTGGCTGGTTGCGATGAAGCCAAAGAAGATGTAAAAGAATTGGTGGATTTCCTGCGTGATCCTTCCCGGTTTCAACGCTTGGGGGGGCGTATTCCCCGTGGCGTATTAATGGTGGGTTCTCCCGGAACGGGTAAAACCCTGTTGGCCAAAGCGATTGCCGGAGAGGCAAAAGTACCCTTTTTCACCATTTCAGGTTCTGACTTTGTTGAAATGTTCGTGGGTGTGGGTGCATCCCGTGTTCGCGACATGTTTGAAAACGCCAAAAAACACGCACCGTGCATTATCTTTATCGACGAGATTGACGCCGTTGGCCGTCAGCGTGGTGCCGGTGTCGGTGGCGGTAACGATGAACGTGAGCAAACCCTTAACCAATTGCTGGTTGAAATGGACGGTTTTGAATCCGGTCAAAGTGTTATCGTGATTGCCGCAACCAACCGTCCCGACGTTCTTGACCCTGCCTTGCTGCGCCCGGGTCGCTTCGATCGTCAGGTGGTTGTAAGCCTGCCCGATGTTCGTGGTCGTGAGCAAATCCTTAATGTACACATGCGTAAAGTGCCATTGGCACCTAACGTCGTTGCTTCAGTTCTGGCCCGTGGTACACCTGGTTTTTCTGGTGCAGACCTGGCCAACCTGGTTAACGAGGCAGCTTTGTTTGCCGCGCGTCGTAACGGCCGTACCGTCGATATGATCGATTTTGAAAAAGCCAAAGACAAAATCATCATGGGTGCCGAGCGCCGTTCAATTGTCATGCCCGAAGAAGAGCGTAAGAATACGGCTTACCATGAGGCGGGTCACGCCATTGTGGCAAGCGTGCTGCCTAAAACAGACCCGGTCCACAAGGTTACTATTATTCCACGTGGTCGTGCCCTGGGTGTTACCATGCAGTTGCCCGAAGGCGATCGTTACAGCATGGATCGGGATCGTTTGCTTAATACCATTGCCGTCCTGTTCGGTGGCCGTATTGCCGAAGAAGTATTCATGGATCAAATGACAACGGGTGCTTCCAACGACTTTGAACGGGCAACCGCCATTGCACGTGATATGGTAACCCGTTATGGCATGACAGATTCATTAGGCCCAATGGTTTATGCCGAGAACGAAAATGAGGTATTCCTTGGACGCAGTGTGACTAAAACCACACATATGTCAGAGGCCACCATGCAGAAAGTGGATACTGAAATTCGCCTGATTATCGACGAACAATATGCTGTTGCACGTAAAATTATCGAGGAAAACAGCGATAAGATGCACGTTATGGCTAAAGCTTTGCTTGAATGGGAAACTATCGACGCAGATCAGATCGGAGACATTATGCAGGGTCGTGATCCACGTCCACCTAAAGAGCCTGATGCTCCGCATGATTCCGCTGGTATGCCACCGCCTACAGGCGCGGCTCCCAAAGGTAAAGACAGCGATAGTCCGGCAACTGCCGTGTAATAATAATATTTTTAACTGAATGAATAGTACATTCCTTTGCGGGCGCTTTGAACTTGGGTTCGAGCGCCCTTTAATTATGGGGATAGTGAATATCACGCCCGACTCCTTTTCGGACGGTTCACATCATTTTTCAACTAATGCGGCCATTGATCACGCCCTGGCGCTGGTCGAGCAAGGGGCGGATATCCTGGATATTGGTGGCGAGTCCACTCGTCCCGGCTCCGAGCCGGTCAGCATACAGGAAGAGCTGGACAGGGTAATACCTGTTATAGAAGGCTTGCGTAACGGTGGCGTGCCTTTATCTATTGATACTTTCAAGCCCGAAGTAATGAAGGTGGCCTTGCAGTCGGGGGTTGACTTAATCAATGATATTTATGCATTAAGGCAGCCCGGTGCGCTAGAGGTCGTTAATAAATTCCCGCATTGCGGAATTTGCATCATGCATATGCATGGTGAGCCTAAAACCATGCAAGTCAGCCCGCCAGATTACGGCAATAATATTACGCAAGAAGTCGCGGCGTTTTTACAGGACAGAATGCAAATTATGCAGCAAAGCGGGATTGATCCTCGTAGAATTATGATCGATCCTGGGTTTGGCTTTGGTAAAACAGCACGGCAAAATTTTCAATTGTTACGTGAAATAGATGCCTTGAATGAATTGAAAGCGCCCATATTAGTGGGGGTTTCCCGAAAAACAATGATTGGTGCGGTAACCCATAAGCCGGTCAATGAGCGTGTGTCGGGCAGTATTGCCGCTGCGTTGGCCGGGGTGGCCCGGGGGGCTGTGGTTGTCAGGGTGCATGATGTCACCCAGACACATGATGCATTGGCAGTATGGAATGCCGTTGAATTTGGAGTTAATGAATGAGCCGTAAATATTTTGGAACCGATGGAATTCGGGGGGAAGTGGGCGGAGCGCTAATCAATGCTTCATTTGCGTTGCGATTAGGGTATGCGGCTGGACGTGTGCTGTCCAAAAACCATCAAGGCGCAGGAAGGCCGATTGTCCTGATTGGCAAAGATACCCGTGTTTCCGGTTATATGCTCGAATCCGCCCTGGAGGCGGGTCTTAGTGCGGCTGGGATTGATGTTTATCTGGCCGGGCCAATTCCCACGCCTGCTGTTGCTTATTTAACCCGTGCCCTTCGCTTGACGGCGGGTGTAGTGATTAGTGCTTCGCATAATCCTTATGGTGACAATGGCATTAAATTCTTTTCTGGGCAGGGTACCAAACTGCCCGATGACGTTGAAGAAGAAATTGAACGGGCGATTGATGAACCCGTTGGTTGTGTGCATTCAGAAGAAATTGGTCGGGCAAGACGGATTGATGATGCGGCAGGGCGCTATATAGAGTTTTGTAAAAGCACGTTTCCCAACGAACTGGACTTGAAAAGTCTGAAAATTGTGGTGGATGGTGCCCACGGTGCTGCCTATAATATTGCCCCGCATGTGTTTCGTGAGCTGGGTGCCGAAGTTATTGAGATTGGCTGCCACCCTGACGGTTTTAACATTAACCAGGATGTCGGTGCCCTGTACCCCGAAAAACTGGCTGCTACGGTAAGTGCCCGGGGTGCTGACTATGGGATTGCCCTTGATGGTGATGCTGATCGCATCCAGATGGTGGATGCCGATGGCCGTATTTATAATGGTGATGAGTTGTTATATGCCATTATTCTGGAGCGTCTTGCTCAAGGGTCCGTTAACGGTGTGGCGGGCACGCTCATGACCAATTATGGTTTTGAAAAGCAAATGCAAGCCCTGGGTATTCCCTTTGAACGTGCCAAAGTGGGTGACCGCTACGTGCTGGAAGCCATGCAAAAAAATGGCTGGTTATATGGTGGAGAGGGTTCGGGGCACTTGTTGTGTTTAGACCACCATACAACGGGTGACGGTATTATTGCCGGTTTGCAAGTGCTTAAAGGTCTGGTTCGCAGTGGTAAAAAACTGTCCGACTGGATTGCGAACCTTAAAATGTATCCACAGGTCATGATTAATGTGCCTTTGTCCAAAGAAGTAAAATGGGAAGCCCATGCCGGTCTTCAGGCTGCCCGTGAAGCGGTTGAAAAAGAACTGGGTACCCAAGGCAGGGTCTTGATCCGGGCTTCGGGTACCGAACCCAAGCTGCGTTTAATGGTAGAGGCCGAGAATTATGACTTGGCAAAACGCTGTGTAGACCAGCTTGCTGCCGTTAATCTGTCTTGATTTCAACAGGATTATGCTATAAAACAAATAATGTACAATATTTTTCACAAACACCTTATATTTCGTGTTTGTGAAAAGTAGTTGTCAAATGAGATCGGTATGATGTCATTGTTAATCATTGCGTAGGAAAATAATCTAATGCAAGAACTATTGCGTACAGAGACGGATACGGCAAATCAGGATGAACCTGGATTGGTTTTGGGGCTTGCAACAACAGCAGAAGAACTTGAGCAGTTACAAAGATTGCGTTTTGATGTCTATACCAAAGAAATGAACGCTGTTTTTCCAGACGCCATTGATGGCGTTGATGTGGATCGTTATGATCAATGGTGTTACCACTTAATGGTGTGTGATGCCAGAACCAGTAAGGTTGTGGGTACTTACCGTATCATGACCCCAGAGAAAGCCATTAAGGCCAACGGCTATTATTCGGAAACCGAATTTGATATTTCCAGCCTGGATAATATTCGTCATTTATTGTGTGAGTGCGGCCGCTCTTGCACGCATGCCGATTACCGTAATGGTTCTGCCATTATGCTGCTTTGGACAGGGCTGACCAAATTCTTACATCAAAGAAACTATCGGTATATGCTGGGTTGCGCCAGCGTCAGTCTGGCTGATGGTGGTGTACAGGCTTCCCAGGTGTGGCGCGCAGCAAAAGCTGAAATGGATAAACACCCTGAATTACCAAGGGTAACACCGTTAAACCCTTACCCACTGGAAAAGCTTGATGCGACCGGTGAGGTCAAAATTCCGCCCCTCATTAAGGGGTATCTTAAAATTGGTGCACGAATTTGTGGTGAACCGGCCTGGGACCCCAATTTTAATGCGGCTGATTTCCCTATTATTATTGATTTGGAAAGCATGGACCCGCGTTATCGCAAACATTTTGGTATAGATTAAAATCGGGTTTTCAGCTTAATGGCTTCTTTTGCCGGCAAAAGAAGCCATTATATATGCGCATAATTAGCTATGCGGGCACAACCTTGACGGCAAGTTTGGCATCGGCATTTTTCCATTCAGACGCTTCCAGCTTAAGGCTATATTGTGTTAATGGATGGTCTGCTAGCCATTTGCTGGAAATAATCACCGAGACGGTTTTGCCACTTACTTCAAGCCTGACAATTTCCGGGTTAAGAAGCTGGCGACGGCGCAAGAATAGGGCGGCCAGTCTTAAACACAACAGTGCAAGCCATTGGTTTCTGGTGGGTGTGTGCGGGTTGACTTTATCAAGTTTGCCTTGATGGCCCAGCGTAAGTAGGGACAGAATGCTTTGGTCTGCTTTAGAAAACCCCGGCATATCGGCATTGCCCAGTACATAAGCGGTGTGTTTGTGATAAGCGTTTTGTGAAATGCTTAAACCCACTTCATGTAAATCGGCGGCCCACCCAAGTGCCTGGCGTAATTCGCCGGCCAATGGGTCTTCAAGCTTTAACTGGTCAAAAAACTGTAGCGCAAGCTGCTTTACACGGGTGGCCTGTTTGATATCTATATGATAGCGTCTAATGAACTGTTTGACGGATTCATCACGTTTGTCTACTGCAGCCTGGCGCCCCAGCATATCATAAAGTACACCAACCCGAAGCGCACCTTCACCCTGAAGCATGCGCTCTATTTTAAGTTCTTTGAACGCTGAAATCATGATGGATAGTCCGGCAGGCAGCACTTCCATGCGATCAATTTTTAGACCCTTCAGTTCGGGTGCCTTGGCCGAGCCGTAGCGAATCAGGACCTTCTTGAGTTTTTGCATGCCATCAAGGGTGATGCCTTTTTCAGAAAAGCCTGATTCTTCCAGGGTGGCTACTAAAGCCTTGGCGGTGCCGGAAGAGCCATAAGCTTCAGCCCAGCCCATTCTTTGGAATTGTTTTGAAATGGCTTCCAGTTCTTTACGCGCGGCAATTTCAGCATGGGCAAAACCTTCGGCGGTAACGACACCTTCAGGAAAATAAGCTTTGGTGAAGCTGACACAGCCCATGGCAAGGGACTGCATCAGTTTGGCTTCAAGGTGCTGGCCGATAATGAATTCGGTTGAGCCTCCACCAATATCGATAACCAGGCGTTTTTCGTCTGAAGGCGGCAGTTCATGGGCAACCCCTGAAAAAACCAGCCGGGCTTCTTCGTGGCCAGCGACCACTTCAATCGGGTAGCCCAGTGCGGCTTCGGCGCGTGGCAGAAACTCTTTGATATTGCGGGCAACCCTAAACGTATTGGTGGCAACCACACGAACACGGTCTGGCGGGAAGTTTTCTATACGGTCACCAAAGCGCTCCAGGACGGCAATAGCCCTTGCAATGGCATCTTCACCCAAAATCATGTTTTCATCCAGGCCGGCTGCCAGGCGAACCGTTTCTTTTAGCCGGTCTTGTGCATAGATTTGTGAAATACCTTCACGCTGGACAACCCGCCCGATAGAAAGCCGGAAACTGTTGGAGCCCAGGTCGACGGCAGCTAATAAGTTATCTTGATCCATGCTCTTGCTGTCTTGAAAATTTAGTTGCGCTATTTTAGTAAAAATATATGCCCACTTTGGCTAAAACAATAGATGCGGGAAAATTTAAGTGTGATTGGCGGGATTATTGGCCTTGTGAATAGGGGGGGCAGAGACAGCGGCTGCTTGTCGTCTTAAGCAAAACAAATATATGACAATGAAGTTGTCATAAAAGGGTAATTTATATAATGTATAAGCAACGAATAAAAATTCAATTTCTATTGCAAGGTAACCATGATCGAGAATAATCAGGAAGAAGTATCACCCCCCAATTTGTTGAATCGTGAGCTGTCGTTGCTCAAGTTCAACGCCAGGGTGTTGGGAATGGCCGAAAACGAAAATACCCCATTGCTTGAGCGCTTGCGATATATATGTATTGTGAGTTCCAACCTTGACGAATTTTTTGAAATACGGATTGCCAGCATCAAAGAGCAGGAGCGGCGCAATCCACGCGTGATTGGTGATGATGGCTATACGCCTGGTGAGGCTTTTGAGCTGGTGCAACAAAAAATGCATGAGCTGGTCAAGCGGCAATATGCCTTATTGAACCAGCAAATATTACCTGCCTTGCGTGAAAAAGGGGTTTATATCTACAAGCCCCAGGAATACACCGAAGCCATGATGATATGGGCCCGTGAAATGTTCCTGAACGACGTCATGCCTTTATTGACACCGATTGGGCTTGATCCGTCTCATCCGTTTCCCCGGGTTTACAACAAAAGCCTTAACTTCATTGTTTCACTGTCGGGTATTGATGCGTTTGGGCGCAATTCTTCCATTGCTATTGTTCAGGCACCACGTGCTTTACCCCGGCTGTTGGAAATTCCTGAAGAAGTGTGCGGGCAAAAACATGGGCATACCTTGCTGTCCAGTCTGATGCATTTATTTGTCGGAGACCTGTTCCCAGGGCTGGAGGTCAACGGTCTGTATCAGTGGCGGGTTACACGTAATAGCGATTTGTATGTGGATGAAGATGAGGTCACCGATTTGCGCCAGGCCTTGCAGGGTGAGTTGTCACAGCGCAATTTCGGCGCAGCGGTTCGATTGGAAATTTCCGATGATACCCCTGCAGAGCTGGAAGTTTTCCTGCAATCCGAATTTGC
>JAVESC010000125.1:0-6240 GCA_034006805.1 Advenella sp. | reverse complement strand
TCAAGTTCTTACGCAGCCAGTTTTACAGTGGCCAGCGGTACAACAGAGACAAACAAACAAACTTTATCCAATCTTGACCTTGGTACTGTCGAGGCAGGTGGCACATTGACTACGTCAGGATCCAATGATGCGGTAGAAGTCGGTAATGGAGTATCAACCCTTGTGAATGACGGTATTATCAGCCAGACAGGGACGGGTAATGCCATTGATACTAAATCGGCCACCCCTGTTTTCATATTGGAAAACAGGGGGCTTATTGGTGCCGTGGGTGGGTCAACGATTAAGCTTGATGTTAACGGCTCCTATATCTTGAATAATAGCGGCCACATTACCCAAACGGGTACTTCAGGTTTTGGTATTGATGTTGAGGACAAAGCCCCCCATGTCATTATTAATAATGCCGTAAGCGGCTTGATTGACACCCAAGGAGGAGGGGATTCAGCGGTTATTCGATTTGACCGGAAAGCCGGTAGTTTCACGTTGGACAACCAAGGTACGATTTGGCAAAGAAATGCAGGCGGTGGCACCAGCGATACGACCAGTCGTGCGGTGATTGCCGATAAAAATTATGATACTACAGGTAATACCGTTATTAACGGTTCTGAAACGAATAGATTGGCAGTAATCCGTGCCGATTCCAATGATGCCATTCGCCTGGGTACGAACGTGACGCTAACGAATTACGGTAGCATTTTCTCTACCGGTATGGTCAATACCAGCAGTGCGGGCGATTCCGATCAGTATTTACATGGCATTTCCACGGCTGATTTCAGCGCATCTGATGGTGTAGCGATTCAGGATGAGCGCAGCAATGTAGCGATTCTCAATTATGGAAACATAACCGGTCCTCGCCATGGGATTGACGGAGGAGCACCGGTTGCCGTTTCATCCCATTTGACGGATTTGGCCAACGCCAGTTTGTCGGGCAACCATGAGCAATTGATGACAGCTCCTTTGCTTTCAATAACAGCAACGGGTCCAAACGGTGTGGTTTTTGATAAACACCTTGATGGAGTGAGCACCTCAGACGTTACCATCGCCAATCCCGTCATGATCAACTACGCGGGCAGTACGATTACCGGTAAGAATGGTTCAGGTATCGGTTTGGATGGTTACGGCGTTGTTATTAACCATGGAGACATTAGCGGCAACTATGCCGGTGAAGGGAATGTTTATTCGCATGAGGTTAACAGTCCAACCGTGACGATTAACGGGCAAACCATCACTACAAATACGAATAGCAATGGTGATGGTGACGGCGTGGATATTGACGGTGTTGCCTATATTTATAACGCCGGTAGCATTCGTGGTACGGGTGCAGGTGGGTATGACTCGGGTGGCCGTCCAAATGGTGCGGATGGTATCGCTGCCGGTGGCGGTGTCATTATCAATAAGGCAGGAGCGGAAATTTATGGTCAATCAACGGGTATCTTGCTTGATGACGGCGCGAACGGCACCATAAGTAATAATCCTGCAACCGCGCGTGATACAGGCTCTACAACAGGTGCAACGGCCCGTATCTATAACGAAGGCAGCATTATTGGCGAGCGTAAAACAGCGATTGGTTTGGTGGGTGATTACGCCGACTTGTTGGTTAATTATGCAACTGGTGTCATCGAAGGCGGTCCTGATGCAATGCGTGTGGACGAATTAGGCAGCACAACCCCTGCTGCTGCCGTACAAATGGGTGGCGGAAACGATATTTTAATTAACTATGGGTTCATTACCGGTCACAATGGTAAAGCCATTGATTTGGGTGCAGGTGATGACCTTCTGCGGCTGTTTGGGGGTAAAGTCAATGGTACCATTGACGGAGGTACAGGTAACAATACCCTTGAAACTGCGGGTACACAGTTTTTTGCCCGTGGCGATCTGCAGAATATCCAGAATATCCACATTACCGGCGGTAACACCACGTTTGGTGGAAATCTGGATGTAGAGGGTAACTTAAGCGTGAACGGAACGCTTAAGACATCTGGTGAGCAAGCTGATCGCATTATTAATGTTGGTGGTAACTATACACAAACTGCCAATGGGGTGCTAGAAGTGGGTGTAGCGGGTAAAGACCGTTCAGACCGGATCAATGTCCTGGGTATCGCAACGCTGGCAGATGGTGCAACTATTCAACCTGTCTCACGGGGCTACATTGCAAACGGTGCCAGTTACCGTATTGTTTCCAGCCTGGGTTTGGATGCGAATCCGGAAAATCTGGCCATCTGGAATCCTTCTTCATTAATGTCATATAGCCTGAACCGTTCAGGCAATGATTTGGTGTTGAATGCGATCCGGCCAATCGCGGTAACTAATGCTCTGTCTGGCAACCAGAATACAACGCTTTCAGCTTTAGATCAATTGGCGCTACAAGGAAGCCAGACAGCCGGGCCACTGCTACAGGCTGTTTCTGATTTAAACACGACAGATCAGTTATCGGACGCCTTGCGTCAACTTGCGCCTCAAACCAATGGGGCTGCCGCTAAAGTAACGCAATTAGCCACAAATTCAGTCATGTCCTCATTTTTTGATCGTATGGATGCGGTTAGAGGTAATGACTTGTCAACGGCACCTCGTGGTTTGACAACAGGAGGTAATGACAGTTATCGCTTGTGGGCCATGGGTTTAGGCGCTTGGGGAAAGCAAAAAGAGCATGACCGGCAAGATGGATTTAAATTAAATAGTGGTGGTTTGGCAGCAGGTCTTGAATTTGATCAATCCGCTAATGCAATCTTGGGTGTTTCACTGTCTGCCAATAAAGCCAAGGCCAAAGGAATCTCAAGTGCCACTGGCGATGAAGTTAAACTGGATAACTATAATCTGGGTACTTACTATAGTTACAATTCTGACGCCTGGACCTTTGATGCTGCCTTGGCGGTGGGTTATAACGATTATAAAAGCGAGCGGCGAGTACGGTTTAACGGATTCGACAGCACTGTGAATGGTGATTATTCTGGCTGGAATGTTAGTGGACGCTTTGAGTTGGGACTGCCATTCCAGCTTGCGCCGGGCTGGAACGGGCGCTGGCTGGCAGGTGTACGTGCCAGCCGCCTCAGGACTGACAGCTATACTGAAGAGGGTAACAGTGCAATTGCCCAACATATCGATAAATTGACGACGACTTCTGTTCAATCGGTATTGGGTGCGGAACTTAATCATCAGTTTGAGGATCAAGGCAGCTTGCGGTTCCGTGCCCGTTACCTGCATGAGTTCCGTGATTTGCCCGATGTGAACGCCCGTTTTGTATCGGGTGGAAACACGTTTAACCTGTCGGGTGATGACCTTTCACGCAACAGCTTTGAGTTAGGGCTTGCCTACCGCGCTTTGGTACGTGAAGGGATGTCTGTAATGGTAGGTTATGATGCCGAGTTAAGTAAACGAACTACGGTGCATAAAATCACTGCCCGTGCAGTCTGGGAGTTTTAAGGCTAACGGTCCATCAATAATGCATGCATCCATAGGCACTTGGCTTGTGGATGCATGCCTATGATTGCGTCAATCTTTAATATAGCCCAATGAAGTACTCAGCTGCCGTGCTTCTTCCTGCACCTGACGGCATATTATTCCGTTCACGCTGGCATCAAACCCGCCCGTAGCGCCCAGGGCCGTGATAACGGCGCATAACTGGCCGGCATAGTTATAAACCGGGGCTGCGACTGCACTGATACCCCTTAAATTGGTGTCTTTCACAATCGCACAGTTGCGTTTTTGTACTTCCTCACGCAGTTGATTGATAAAAATTTCGGGGTCATTGATTTTTTCAGTATTTAATGAAGTGGTCGTTTTACTTATCTCTTCCTGCGCCAGTTGCCGAACCAGCCTGTCATTTTGCAGGCCCAGAAACACCCGTCCGGTTGCCGAGGTTAATAAAGGCAGGACAGAACCCACCCGCACGTTCACGGTAACCGGCAGACTGGGCTCTTCAAAACGCACAATAACCGGCCCTTTATTACCCATTACGGCAATAAAACTGGTGACTTCCAGTGTTTCCCGCAGACGGATCAGGGCCGGTTCGGCCAGGCGAATAGGGTCTGACTGGCGCATGGCCGAAAGACCGATGAACATGGCTTCAAGGCCAAGACGATATTGCTGGGTTTCGGGATCCTGAATCACCAGTTCCTCTTCGATCAGACTGGCCAGGTAACGGTGCACCTTGGCCGGGTTCTCATTCAGATAGGTGGACAGTGCGGTCAGGCTGGCACTGCCACCTATTCTGGCTAATCCTTTCAAGACGGCAAATCCCGTTTCTGCCGCCTGTACCCGCTGCCTGCGGTCAGGGATGTGTGGTTTTTCGGTTGTTTTCATGGTCAGATTCTGGTCATTATTGATGAGCGAGGCCTATAGGCTATAAGGAATTTTACAAAAAAAGTCCTTGATACAGGTTATCCCGAATACAAAAATTACGCAATGCGTATATGATTTACGCAGGAAGGATATTGAACACTAAGGAGACTTTTCATGAATTTCTTAAAAAAGGCCTGTCTGGCCGGACTTTTATCTGTCACGACATTGGGATTAACGGCAGCCAATGCCAGTGCATCCAATTACCCCGAGAAGCAGGTTCGCTGGCTGGTGCCTTATCCGGCCGGTGGTGGTTCGGATTTTTTGGCACGTACCATTGCCCAGCCTTTAGCTGAAAAAACAGGTCAAACCGTATTGGTTGATAACAAGCCGGGGGGCAATACGTCTATTGCAGCCGTGGAAACCGCTCGCTCAACGCCCGATGGCTATACCGTTCTGTCAGCGGATAACGGCACGATGGTTTTTAATTCTGCACTTTATAAAAACTTAAGCTATGACCCGGTCAAAGATCTGGAGCCCGTTACCCTAATGGGCAAGTTTCCCATGATCCTGATCGTTTCTCCAAATTCCGGCATTAACTCGGTTGAGGAATTCGTTCAGAAAACCAGGGAAAATCCCGGTAAATTGAATTACGGCTCAGCCGGTGCTGGCAGTCCGCATCATTTAGCCATGGAACTGCTCAAAGAAGAAGCGGATATTGATATTGTGCATGTTCCTTATCGGGGTGCCGCGCCTTCCCTGTCAGATGTGGCCGGCGGTCAGGTACAGGCAATGATGGTGGATTTGGCCGCAGGTGCCGGCTTTATCAAAAGTGGCAAGGTCAAGGCACTGGCTGTGGCAAATGGATCACGGCTTTCACAATTGCCAGAAGTTCCCACTTTTGCAGAAGCGGGATACAAGGGAGTAGAAGCGGCAGCCTTGGTGGGTATGGTGGCAACAGCAGGAACACCAAAAGATACTATTGCAAGCTTAAATAAAAAAGTGGTTGAAGTTATCAACGAGCCCGTTGTGAATAAAAAGATGATTGATTTCGGGATTGAGCCTGTGGGCAATACACCGGAAGAATATGAAGAACTGTTGAACAATGAACGGGAACGTTGGCATAAGTTGATCAGTGATCTGAAAATCACACTGGATTAATCTGCGTTCATAATTGGTATAAATTTAAAATTTATACCAATTATTCAATATTGAAATAATTAAAGAGGCAAATGAAATGAATCAATTAGCTACTACCGGTATTTCCCGCTGTCCGATTGACCACGGTGCATTCGGTCATGCACAAAGTAATGGCAAGCCCGCATCGGCAAATGGATGTCCGGTTAGTGGCCGGGCAGCGGAATTTGACCCATTCAGTAATGATTATCTGCAAAATCCACCTGAATACGTACGTTGGGCACGCGAAGAAGAACCCGTTTTCTATAGCCCCAAACTGGGTTACTGGATTGTGACCCGTTATGAAGATGTGAAAGCCGTTTTCCGTGACAATAAAACTTTCAGCCCCTCTATTGCCCTGGAAAAAATCACGCCAAACAGCGATGAGGCCAATGCCATTTTGGCTTCTTACGATTATGGCATGGGCCGTACGCTGGTTAACGAGGACGAGCCTGCGCATATGGCGCGCAGACGCCTGCTGATTGAGCCATTCACGCCTGAAGCATTAAAACACCATGAGCCGCTAGTCAGGAAACTGGCCCGGGAATACGTAGACCGTTTCATCAATGATGGCAGGGCCGATCTGGTTAACCAGATGCTTTGGGAAGTGCCATTAACCGTTGCCCTGCATTTTCTGGGCGTTCCGGAAGAAGATATGGACATGCTGCGCAAATATTCCATTGCACATACGGTCAATACATGGGGCAGGCCCAGCCCTGAAGAACAATTGAAAGTGGCACATGCGGTGGGTAATTTCTGGCAACTGGCGGGTAAAATTCTGGAAAAAATGCG
>JAVESC010000124.1:0-6251 GCA_034006805.1 Advenella sp. | reverse complement strand
GGGGTGGCTGGGCCTTTTTTTATGGCCTGCTGGCGTCGTTCACGGGCCCGTTGCAAGGCCTGGGTAATGGCTTCTTTTTTAAGTTGTTCAGCGGTTTTTTCACTGGCCAGCGGTTGTGTAAGCCTGGAAAGGCTGGCCAATTCTTCGGAATGGGTAGCGGTTTGAACAGATTTCTGGTTAAGCCGGGCTTCTTCCTGCAGGTTCAGTCTTAGCAGGCGAGCGGCACGCTGTTCGTGGCGCTCGCGGGCGGCATTGGCGTCTTCGGTGCTCCAGGTGCGCTTGGCATCAATCATGATAATACAGTCTACCGGGCAGGGTGCCACGCATAAATCACAACCTGTGCATAATTGCGGGTCTACCGTGTGCATGAATTTGTTGGCGCCAATAATGGCGTCTACCGGACAGGCCCGGATGCACAGGGTGCAGCCAATACAGTGGGCTTCATCAATCACCGCCACTTGCAGGGGGATTTCTGTGCCGCATTCGGGGTCCAGAGGCAATACCGGCACTTGCAGCAAATTGGCCAGCTGCTGTATGCCCAGGGTGCCTCCGGGAGGGCAGCGGTTGATGTCGGCCTCTTGCCGAACCAGTGCCTGCGCATAAGGTTTGCAGCCATCGTAACCGCATTTGGTGCATTGGGTTTGCGGCAGGATGGCATTAATTTTTTCAAGTAGGGATGTATTGGTCATAGATAAAAATAAAAAAGGCCTGTTGCTGGACAGGCCTTCTTATTTTAACCGGAAATTAGTCCCGATCGACGTTATGGATGAATTCTTTCACTTCTGGAAAGACTTTGGTACGCCACTTGGTACCAGAAAAAATACCGTAGTGTCCGCAGCCAGTTGCCTGCAGGTGGTATTTGTCGGCTTTGGGGATGTTGCCACACAGTTCATGGGCCACGCGGGTTTGCCCATGGCCGGTAATGTCGTCCAGTTCACCTTCAACGGTCATGAGCTTGACGTTGCGGATATGATCGGGATCGACCCGTACGCCGTGAACATCCCAAAGCCCGCGGGGCAGCAGGTGTTCTTGGAAAACGACCCGGATGGTGTCCAGGTAATATTCGGCCGGCATATCCAGCACCGCATTATATTCATCGTAGAATTTGCGATGGCTGCTGGCTTCCATCTCGTTGCCTTTCATGAGGTTTTGATAGTAGTCGTAATGGGACTGCATGTGTTTGTCGGGATTCATCGACACAAAACCGGCGTGTTGCAAAAAGCCCGGATACACCTTGCGGCCCACGCCCGGGTAACGGGAAGGCACGATGTGAATCAATTGGTTCTCGAACCATGAGTAGGGCTTGGTGCGGGCCAGTCCGTTAACTTCGGTGGGTGAGTAACGGGTATCTAGCGGGCCACCCATCATGATCATGCTTTTGGGCATGACGGCTTCTTTATTGGTAGCCATTAAAGAAATGGCAGCCAACACCGGTACGGTGGGCTGGCAAACCGACATGACATGCAGGTCGGGCCCCAGTGTACGGATAAATGTCTGGATGTATTCGATATAGTCATCCAGATGGAAGGCGCCTTCAGCCATGGAAATCATGCGGGCATCGATCCAGTCGGTAACGTAGACATCAAAAGCGCTTAGCATGGTGCGCACCGTGTCACGTAACAACGTGGCGTGGTGCCCCGATAAAGGGGCAACGATGAGTATTTTTGGACAGGGCTCTGCGTTGGGCTCAAGATCGCGCACAAAGTGAACCAAATTGCAAAAAGGCATGCTTTGTGCAATTTCAGTATGAACAGCCACTTCGCGGTCTTCGATTAAGACTGAATTGATATCCCATTCGGGTTTTTCGTAATCTTTGCCCAGCCGGTGAATAAGCTCAAGCCCAGCCGATATCTGTTTTGAATTGGGGGTATACGCATAGGGGCTGTAAGGATTGGAAAAAAGCTGTGCGCCTATGTTCGTAAAAGTCGAGATAGGGGCAAGCATGGAGCGGCTCAGTTCATGAAATTGGTACAACATAATCTCATTCCTTCTTGTTGTTGCGCACAGAAAACAAAGGTGCATGACAAAAGTCTAGCACCAGTGACATGAAAACAACATCAGGAAATGTTAATTTTCACTTAAAACAGACAAAAGTTAGGGAAATTACTATTTTATGACTAGTCATAAATTGGTTTTTAGTGAAAAAAATGAATTGTTACCAGTAGTTTTCAACCGCAAGATTGCCCGCAATACCACGCCTGCCGGCTGCAAAGCCTTTTTCAGCCAGTATTTTTCGGGCTTCGGACAGCATATCGGGGTTGCCACACAGCATGATTCTTGATGTTTCGGGGTCCAGTTTCAGGCCACTTAACTGCTCAAGCTTGCCATTGCTGATCAGGCTGGTTAAGCGTTCTTGCGGGTGGTTTTTGTAGGTTTCGCGGGTAGGCAGGGGCAGGTAAACAAAACGGTCGCCAAACTGCTGTTGCCATTTGGCCATTTCATCCTGGTAAGTTAGTTCTTCACAGGTGCGAACGCCATGGGCCAGGATGATTTTGTCAAAACGTGTCCAGGTGGCGGGGGTGTTAAGCATGGATATATAGGCCGAGAGCCCGGTGCCAGTCGCCAGTAACCATAAGTCGCCGCCTTGGGGGAAGCGGTCTATGGTCAGGAAGCCGAAGGCGGTTTTGTCGATATAAACCGGATCGCCGGTTTTAAGACCGGCCAGTCGCGGGCTGAATTCACCTTCAGGGACCACAATAGAGTAAAAAGACAGGAAATCATCCTCGGGGGTGCTGACCATAGAATAGGCGCGCCAGATAGAGGGTTCTGCAGCAGGATCGTCGTTGGCGGGCAGGCCAAGTCGGGCAAATTGGCCCGGTTCAAACTGGAAGGCACTATCGCGTGTAGTGGTGATCGAGAAGAGTTTGCCGGGAACCCATTCGGTTATACCGGTTACCATTTCACGGGTATATTTCTGGTCAGTCATATTTTCCTGTTTTTTCAGTCAGCTATTTTTCCAGATACTGGAGTTTGTCAGGTACGTTATTCCAATCATCAGCATCGTCAAGCGGTTTTTTAGAACGGCTGATGGTTGGGAAATCAGGGCTAAGGTCGGCATTGATTTTAATGAAATGGATCTGGTCCTGCGGAACGTCCTCTTCTGCAAAAATGGCATTGGCAGGACATTCCGGAATACAGACGGCACAGTCAATGCATTCGTCCGGATCAATGATCAGGAAGTTGGGGCCCTCTTTGAAACAGTCGACAGGGCATACATCGACACAGTCTGTATATTTGCATTTAATACAGTTTTCGGTAACAACGTGAGTCATTTAAAACTCCAATAAACGACATTAAAAATGTGATTTTACCCAATCTTGAAATAGTTGGTGCTCAAAACCCTGATAGCTGTGATATGGTTATGAAAAATTCTCTGTGATAGACATGATTATTACATCGCTTTTAGATACTGATTTATATAAATTCAGCATGATGCAGGTTGTGTTGCATCAATTCCCGGGCGCTCAGGTAGAGTACCGTTTCAAGTGCCGTTCCAAGGGTGTCAATTTGCGCCCTTATATTAATGAAATACGCGAAGAAATCCATTCCCTGTGCCAGTTGCGCTTCACTGAAGATGAACTGAATTATTTGCGCAATATGCGTTTCATTAAAAGCGATTTTGTTGATTTTTTAAGTCTGTTTCATTTGCCTGAAAAGTGTATTGAAGTGGGAGAGGGCCCTGAAAACGGGGAAATCACCATCGAGGTCAAAGGCCCATGGCTGCATACGATTTTATTTGAAATTCCGGTGCTGGCTATTGTGAATGAAGTGTATTTTCGCAATGAACATAAAGCCCTTGATTGGACGCAAGGCAGGCGTCGTCTGAATGAAAAAATTGAACTGGTTAATGCCAGTACCGACCTGAAAAGTTTCAAAATCTCCGAATACGGCACTCGCCGGCGTTTTTCCAAAGCCTGGCATCACGAAGTGGTTAAAACCCTGATAGAAAAAATGGGCGACCATTTCGTAGGGACCAGTAATGTGTTAATGGCCAAGGAATATAATACAACGCCTTTGGGCACCATGGGGCACGAATATTTGCAGGCCTGCCAGGCATTGGGGCCGCGCTTGCGCGATTCCCAGGTGTTTGCCCTTGAAATGTGGGCCAAAGAATACCGTGGCGACCTGGGTATTGCGCTTTCTGATGTTTACGGGCTGAATGCTTTCCTGCGTGATTTCGATATGTATTTTTGCAAGCTGTTTGATGGCGCGCGGCACGATTCCGGCGACCCATTTGAATGGGGAGAGCGTCTGTTGGCCCATTACCAGGCCAATCGGGTAGATCCAAGCAGCAAAACACTGGTATTTTCCAATAATCTTAATTTTCCAATGGCCATAGAAATTGCGCGCCGGTTTCAGGGGCGTTGCAAGGTGTCTTTTGGTATTGGCACCAATTTAACCAACGATATGGGTGTGCCGGCCTTGCAGGTGGTTATGAAAATGGTGCGTTGCAATGGCCAGCCGGTTGCCAAGGTGTCAGACGAGCCCGAAAAAACAATGTGTGACGACCCGGCTTATCTGTCTTATTTGCGGCATGTGTTTGATTTACCCGCCGCCTGATTTTTTCTTAAAACCTTTTAATCGTTTCAGCGTATTTGTCCCTTGCTCCCATGTCTCAAGTGGGAATGTATAGGTGTATTTCACAACCACGCATAAAGCGTGCCGCCCACGTCGGCGGCCTGGGCCAGCTGTTTGGCAGTCAGGGTTTTGGGGGCCAGGATTTCTTCTTTGGTCTGGCTCGCGGTATTCAATATAATGGGGGGCACCTTTTCGTTAAGGCGCCAGCCGGTGCAAATGCGTTGCAGCTGCCGCAGTGCGCCCTGGCCGTCTGAGCCGGCGGTAATAATGGCGCTGTATGGTCGTCCTTCTACCTTGTCCAGCAAGTCATAATAAAAACGGTCAAAAAATTCTTTCATCGCACCACTTAGGCTGGCCAGGTTTTCGGGGGCGCAAAACAGGTAGGCGTTTGCCCGTAGAAGCTGCTCCAGCGTTACCTCATTGGCGTGCACCATAATGATTTCATCTTGCTGGTCCAGCTCTTGGCGGATTTTGCAGGCGCTGTCATGGGCGGCCTGTGCCGCCAGCCTGGCGGCATGGGTGCGAGAATGCCAGATGATTAATAGCGTTTTTGTATTTGCGTCCATAGTTTCGGCCTGTACAATACGGGGTGTCCCATTTGATTTCTTATTATATTTGTAACCATGATTCACATGATACCCGATAGTGATAATAAAAACGCCCTTGACGAAGCATGGCTGGACTCGGTGTGTGATGACCTGGGGGCTGAAGACCGGCAACAGCTTGAAAAAGCGGTAGACTGGGCACTGCAAAACATGGACGGCCAGGTTCTTGCAACCGGTGAACCCGCGCTTGGGCATGCCGCCGGGGTGGTCAGGATTTTATCCCTGTTGCAGGTAGATGCCACCACCATGGTGTCGGGTCTTATTGCTGCAAGGCCTTCAAAACAGGAAGCCGCGTCAGAAAAAAACTATAAAAACGACATTATCAATCAGTTTGGGCTTGAAGTATTTAATCTGGTCCAGGGTTCACGCGAGCTGGTTAAAATTGGAGAGGTGGCCCGTAACGCCGGTAATGCAGGCAATCAGGAAAGTGCCAGCAGTGCCAACCAGCAGGAAATGCTACGCAAAATGCTACTGGCCATGGCGACCGATTTGCGAATTGTCCTGGTGCGCCTGGCTTCACGTTTGCAAACCTTGCGCTGGTTTGCCGAAACCAAGAAACCGTGCCCGGCCGCTATTTCTATCGAAACCCGTGATGTGTATGCGCCACTGGCCAATCGTCTGGGTATCTGGCAAATCAAGTGGGAAATGGAAGACCTTTCTTTCCGGTTTCTAGAGCCCGAGGTATACAAGGATATTGCCAGGAAACTGGAAAGTCGCCGTGTAGAACGTGAAAGCCATGTGGCCGCAACCGTTAAGGATATTCGGGATTCGCTGCAGGAAATGGGTATCAAGGCCGATGTGGCCGGCCGTGCCAAGCATATTTACAGCATTTACAACAAAATGCGCAATAAAAAGCTTGAGTTCGACCAGTTGTACGATTTGCAGGCCTTGCGTATTATTGTGGATACTGAACGTGATTGCTATACCGCCTTGTCCTTGGTGCATGCCAAGTGGACGCCGGTGATGGATGAATACGATGATTACATTGCCCATCCCAAACCCAATGGTTACCGTTCCCTTCATACTGTTGTCATGGGCGATGATGGTCGTGCTTTTGAAGTGCAAATC
>JAVESC010000017.1:0-38425 GCA_034006805.1 Advenella sp. | reverse complement strand
GTGGCCAAAAATAAGCAGCCAGTTCAGCAGGGCTTTTAATGCAATACTGAACAGATTGATTTGCATGACCAGTTTGGGTTTCTGGACTGCGGTGCATAAGGCATAAACCGCCCGGAACATGAGGGACGCTGGCAAGGCAATAAAAATAATGCGCAGGTAAATGGCGACTTCATCGCGCACATGAGCCGGCACATCTCCGGACATGGATAACCAGACATCAGGAAACAATAAAACCAGTCCGCCCACTAATGAAAGTGTGAAGGACAGCCACAGGCCCTGCCCCCAGATACGGCCTATTTCTTCTTTTTTATTTGAACCCAGCAATTGGGCGCAAATGGGGATCAGGGCATGCACCACCCCCATCAGCCCTATGTTAACCGTCAGGAAAATAGAGGTAGCCAGCGCCATGGCCTGCAGGGAATCGGGACTGAAGTGCCCCAGCATCATGCTATCCATGACCGCAAAGGCAATACCTGCCCACTGGCTGATCAGGATAGGCCAGGCCTGTTTCAGGATATAGCCAAGGCTGCCTGAAAAAGAAAGTCCGGATTTGCTGTCAAGGGACATGAAAACTATTTATCCAGGCGCAAAAGCAGGAAAATTTCATCGCGTTCGGATTTGCGTGAACCTTGCCATAGGATACGGGCATTGTCAGTATAGGGCAGGGTTTGCGCTTCGAGGTGTTTTCGGGTGGTTTGCAGCAAAACCAGTTTGCAAGCCGAGTCATAGGTAAAGGTAATGTTGTTAAAAACCCGTAAGGCGGCCCGCTGCCCCATGCCAAAACCTTGTTCGCGAATACATTCGCCTGGTTTTACGTAGGTTTCAAGAGCTTGTGCCAGTTCGTGGGAAACCTGCTTGTAGCTGCGGTTGTAGTTAATGGAGGGTAACCATAACAGGGCCAGCAAAAGCCAGGTGCAAGTCAGGCCGGCTGCTGACAGGATCAGGCCTCGCCATAAAGCTTGTGGATTGACCCGCAACCGCCATGACACCATTGAATACCAGAGTATGCTCACGGCAAGGGCGGCAATAACAACCAGCGGTGAAATTTGTGGTTCATAGCCGGTTAGCAGACGGGTAATGTTGTGGTTGATTTGTTCTGGCCAGCCAAAATGCAGGGCAATCCATCCAAGCCAGACGGCAATCATCGACAGGGACAAGATCATGATAGAGAACCAGTCCTGGGTATTGATAATGTCACGGCGCAAGGTCGGAATTGACATGGCCGCCAATACCGCAAACGGAACGGTAAGCATGGCATATTCGGGTTCAAAGGCGCTTTTTACCAAGGCAATGGTTAGAAAACTGCCTAAGGCCATGGTGCCCGGTATGAAAATATGAGGAGCTCTGAGCCACTTGCGCCAATTCCACAGGGCGATTAAGGCAAAGGGCCAGGTGGGCCAGGTAAACCAGAGCAGATCCCTGAGTGATTTGAAGAAGAGTTGGAGGCTGCTGAAACCAAACGAAGAGTAATTCCAGTATAACCAGCTTGAGGCCCAATAAGAATTGCTTGCCTTGGCGGGGATGAACCAGGCCAGAAAGCAGCCAGCACCTAGAAAAATGGCAATCAGGAAGGCCAGTTTGTTGCGGGTTGTGTAAACCGTGGAAACCAGGGCGCAGGCAATCATGAATAAAATGGGAGCAGCACCAATAAAACCGTGGGTAAGCAGGGTGCCACCCAAGCTCAAGCCAAGAATAACGCTGCCCTGGATAGGGTGGTCCAGCATTCTGGCAAAGCCATAAAAGGCGATGGAAAACAGGGCCAATAGCAGCGGAAACGGGGAGGTTTCGTGAATGGGGATAATGATGCCAATCGTTGCAATAATGAACAGGAAGGCAACATCGGCAAGCATGCGCCCATAATCGCGCGGGTGGGGTTCGCCACCAAACGGCAGGGGCAGTGGTTGGCATTCAGGGCGACGGGCTAGTAAATAGGTGCCATGCCATATTCCCCATAAAAGCAGGAAAAAATAAAGGATGTTGGGCAAGCGCGCAGCGGTGATTTGCGCGCTTAACGGGTCGGAGAATAAGCTGAATATAGGGCTGAAAATGGCAATCGAAATGGCGCCAATCCAGGTGCTCAGGGGGCCTTCCTGGGCAAAGGCAAAATTGCCAATCTGGGGTAATAACCAGGCTGACTCACGATAGGCGTCCAGCATGGTGGCCAGGCCGGTCAGGTCATCGGTTTTCCAGGGGTCACGAAAAAAAAGCCCGGCAAAAATATATAATACCCCGACAATAAGCAAGGCTAGTCGGGGAAGTTTACGTGTGGCCGGTTCGGTCAAACGGGCAGGAGTGGTTTGTTGGAGTAAAGACACGGAATGCAGATATTAGTAGTGTTGGATTTAGCAATCGGATTGAGGCCTATTAAACCATAAAAAAAGCAGCCTTTATCAAGGGCTGCTTTTTTGAAGAAAATCTGCTTGGGCAAATAAATTTGCCACGGGAATCAAGAAGATTTTTTCAATGTACCTGCTGTGCGGGCAAAACGGGCACGGAATTTTTCAACGCGGCCGGTTTCAACAATACGTGTTTGTGCGCCTGTGTAGAATGGGTGAGATTCTGATGTTACGTCACATTTGAACAGTGGGTATGTTTTGCCGTCCAGTTCAATGTTTTCACGAGTGTTAACAGTTGAACGTGTGATGAATTTTGTACCGGTTTGCAAGTCGACAAAAACGACTTCGCGGTAATCGGGGTGAATACCTTCTTTCATGGGGGTTTCCTTGGTTAAACGGGTCGCCAGCTCTCAGTTTATCCTGAAAGCAACGTATCCAAAAAATCAGGAGCAAATTTTACCACAGTTTTGTTGATTGCCGCTTTTTTGCCCAATGCAGGCAAGATGTTGCCGGGTAATGGCCAGCAATCAAGTCGTGAATTTGCAACAGTTAACGTTTAGGAAGAGTGAATGGACATGCCGGGCAAGTCTACCACCACTCGCATCGAGTCAAGTGCCAGGGCGCAATGACGGGCCAGATCTTCGGCCGCTTCTTCGTTGTCGCTTAACCAGTCATGGCCAAGGGTGTCGGTAATGGCCAGGATGCGGTCCAGCAAAAGCACTTTGCCACTGGGCCTTAAGGGTTCACAACCCAGCTCTTCCCATTTGTTGCTAATCCATTCACGCGAATTTTCCATGTTCTCGGGGCCGTGCTCAATACTGGTATTGATTTCCAGAGATTCTTTTGGGCTAAAAATAAAGGTAACATCACAGCGCATATTGATCTCTCACGTTTAATGTCAGGTAATAATAAATAATTGAGTTAACCATAGTCACTATATATGAGTTTAACCGTCATGTGAATGACAATTAAGATGAAAATTATGTGTGATGCACAGGGAGCCGCTATTTTCAATGGCTGAGAATTTATAAATGGCCCTTTTCTGCCAGGGAAACGGCTTTGTCTGCCGCCACAATCAAGTGGTCCAGCAGTTTGATATCCACCAGTTGAAGCGCTTTTTGAATGTGCCTGGTCAGGGATATGTCTGCCATGCTGGGTTCGGGAATGCCCGAGGGGTGATTGTGGGCAATAATGACCGCCGCCGCGTGATGTTTAAGCGATGACTTGACCAGTTCCCTTGGGTAAATGGAAGCCTGGGATAGCGTGCCTTGTGAAATTTCTTCGCTGTAAATAAGGCGATAGCGGATGTCCAGATAAATCGCCATGCAGTGTTCCACCTTCAGGTGGGCCAGTTTGCTGCTGCAATAGGCCTTGACTTTATGTGGATGATCCAGGGCGCTGCGCGATTGCAGTTCTTCTTCAAGGGAGCGTTTGGCCAGTTCATGAATAGCCAGTAATTGGCAGGTTTTGGCATTGCCCAGGCCTTTTACTTTTTGCAGCAGGGCTATGTCTGCAGCCAGCAGGTTACGCAGTCCGCCAAAATCGTTTAACAGGCGGGCCCCAAAATTAACGGCATCGCAGCCGTTGGTGCCGGTTCGCAGCACAATGGCAAGCAGCTCGGGGGTGGTTAACACCTCGGGGCCATGACTGATCAGGCGCTCTCTTGGGCGTTCCTGGTCGGAAATAAAGCGATAAGTTGACATAACAGTTAAAATGGTTATTTTCAGACACCATTAAGGTGACAGATTTTGATCGGGAAGTCAGAGAAAGTGAATCATATTGTCCACGCTAATTCTTATTTAACCTTGCATTACCGTATTACCCTGGCTTCCGGTCCGGGGGCGGGTTCAGTGTTTATGGATACCTTTACCGGGAACCCGGCCACGCTTCTAATGGGGTCCAATCAATGGTTGCCCGCCATGGAAGAGCCTTTGCTGGGCAAGAAAGAGGGTGACGAGTTCAGCTTTACCCTTACAGCGGCACAGGCTTACGGAGAAAAAAATCCCGAGCTTTTGCAACGGGTTACCAAAACCATGCTGGCTGAACATGCCGGCGAGAACGCCACGTTTGAAAGCGGTGATATGGTTGAATTTCCAGCCCCTAATGGCGGGCGTTATTCAGGCATTTTCAAAGAATGGGGAGATACCTGGGCGTTGTTCGACTTTAATCATCCTTTGGCAGGCCTTGATCTGAAGGTGGATGTCTCTTTGTTGGGAGTCATGTAATGACCGCGGGAATGGAAATTCTTCTGGCTGATCCCAGGGGGTTTTGTGCCGGTGTCGATCGCGCCATTGATATCGTGGTGCGTGCCCTTGAATTGCATGGTGCGCCTATTTATGTCAGGCACGAAATCGTTCATAACCGCTTTGTGGTAGAAAGCCTGCGCAAGCAGGGTGCCATATTTATTGATGAACTTGATGAGGCCCCTGCTGGTTCAATCGTTGTCTTTTCTGCGCATGGGGTCTCCCAGGCAGTGCGTCAGGAAGCGCAGGCACGAGACCTGAAGGTATTTGATGCGACCTGTCCATTGGTAACCAAGGTTCATGTTGAAGTTAGCAAAATGCATGCCGAGGGTCGTGAAATTATCATGATCGGGCATAAAGGTCACCCCGAGGTTGAGGGTACATTGGGACAGGCCAAAGGGCATATGTATTTGGTCGAAACCATCCAGGATGTTGAAAATCTGGTGGTGGAAAATCCTGAAAACCTGGCTTTTGTGACTCAGACAACCTTGTCTGTTGATGATGCCGAGGCCGTTTCCAATGCCTTACGCAAGCGTTTTCCCAATATTGTGGCGCCCAAGAAAGCGGATATTTGCTACGCGACGCAAAACCGACAGGATGCGGTTAAAATCATGGCGCCTGAATGCGATGTTTTTTTTGTGGTGGGCAGTGAAAACAGTTCAAACTCAAACCGTTTGCGAGAGGTGGCCGAGCGTTTGTCTTGCCCGGCTTATCTGATAGACGGTGCCGGGGCTATCCAGCCCGAGTGGCTGGATAACGCGCGGCATATTGGCATTACGGCAGGTGCTTCAGCGCCCGAAGTGCTGGTGCTGGAAGTGATTGCCCGTTTACGGGAGCTGGGCGCAGTGTCGGTCCGGAAAGTACAAGGGGCAGAAGAAAACGTATCGTTTCCTTTGCCTAAAGAGTTATCACGTAAAAAATAATCAGGAGAGATTCAGAATGAAGTTATATGGCTATTACCGCAGTTCGGCTGCTTATCGCGTCAGGATTGCGCTTAATCTGAAAGGGCTGGAATATGACAGTGTGCCGGTTCACTTGTTAAAAGACGGCGGCCAGCAATTAAGCCATACTTATCGAGAGTTGAATCCTACCGCCCTGGTGCCCACTTTCACTGATGACAACGTCAGTATTGGCCAATCACTGGCCATTATTGAATACCTTGAAGAGGCTTATCCGGCTACCTTTGCGCTATTGCCCGATACTTACGCGGCCCGGGCCCGGGTGCGTTCACTGGCGCAATTCATTGCCTGCGATATTCATCCCTTAAACAATTTGCGTGTGCTGAAATATTTAACCCGCACGCTGGGTGTTAGTGATGAAGCCAAAAATGAATGGTATTTGCATTGGGTACGCGAGGGTTTTGATTCGCTTGAAAAAATCCTGGCTTCATCCAATCAGACCGGTAAATTCTGCCATGGTGACACCCCCACCCTGGCCGATATCTGCCTGGTGCCGCAGGTGGCCAATGCGCGCCGGTTCAATCTTGATTTAACCCCTTACCCCAGTATTGTGCGGATTGATGCCGCATGTCATAAGGAAGAGGCTTTTATTAGAGCGGCACCGGCCAATCAGGCTGACGCCGAATAAGCATGCCGTAGCAGGCGGCAGGTTTCAAACAGTGGCAATCCCATTACGCCACTGTAACTTCCCGAGATGTGTTCAATAAATACGGAAGCCAGTCCCTGTATCCCATAGGCGCCGGCTTTTCCGTTGCCTTCCTGGCTGGCGCAGTAGGCCTTTATTTCCTGTGGTTCAAGCGTTTTCATGCTTACCCGGGTAATAGAGACATCAGTAAAGTATTGCCCCTGCCAGGCCACCACAATGGCGGTATGTACTTCATGGGTTTTGCCAGACAGCAGGCCCAGGATCCTGGCCGTGTCCGCATCATCAACGGGCTTGCCCAATACCTCGCCCTCAAGAATGACGCAGGTGTCGGCGGTTAGCACGGGTTTTTGGGTAAGCGCCTGTTGTTCAATAAAGTGATTGGCACGCACGGCCTTGTCCATGGCGGTACGCTGTACATAAACATGGGCCGCCTCGCCAGGGTGTTGTGGTTCGTCTTCGCCGGGGGGCGTTGGTACAAGCAAAACTTCATGGGGTACGCCAATCTGGTTCAGCAGTTCATGACGGCGGGGGCTGGCCGAAGCCAGGTAAATGGAAGAGGGGATTCCTGGAAGCATATCAAATAAGAATTTCAGGCCCTGTGATAGGGGTGGTTAACCAGAATGGCCCAGGCCCGGTAAAGCTGCTCGGCCAGGACAATGCGTACCATTGGGTGCGGAAGGGTTAAGGAGGAAAGCCGGATCATGCCTGAGCAGCTTTTTTTCAGTTCGCTATCCAGGCCATCGGGGCCACCAATCAGGAACACCACATCTTGCCCGCCACTGCGCCATTGCTCAAGGCGAGAGGACAGATTCATGGTGGTCAGGTCTTTGCCATGCTCGTCAAGGGCAATGCGCAAGGCTGAAGCCGGAATGGCGGCTTCAATGCGTTTGGCTTCTGCCAACATCATTTGCGCTGGTGTTTTTCCTGTGGTGCGTGGCTCGGGTTTGATTTCTTTTAATTCGATGGCGCAATCGGCCGGCATGCGCTTGGCATAATCATCCCAGGCGGTTTCTACCCAGGCCGGCATTCTGGTACCAACAGCGATTACAATCAACTTCATGACTTGACTTTAGATATTGGGATCGTAGGCCTGGTCGGGTGAAATGACAGGTGGTGCCTGCGTGGATTGGGGTAACAATTTGACGTGTACCGGTTTGTCACCCCAAACGGCTTCAAGATCGTAGTATTGGCGGATGGCCGGTTGCATGCAATGAATCACGATATCGCCAATATCCAGTAATACCCATTCGCCCGTGTCCATGCCTTCAAGAGCAATAATCTGGATGCCGTGCTTGCGTACCGCCTCAGAGACACTTTGTGCCAAAGAGCGGGTTTGGCGGTTTGAGCTGCCGCTGGCAATAATAACGCGGTCAAACAGGCTGGTCAGGTGGGTGGTGTTGAATATCTTGATGTCCTGGGCTTTGACATCTTCCAGGGCATCAATAACAAGGCGTTGAAGTTTTTGTATTTCCATAATAATTCTGTAGTAATAATCTTAATAATTTAAGTGTAAAGTTTATGTTGCCTGATGTATTCAAGAACCGGTTGCGGCAGCAAGCTGTTGACATCCTGGTGGCTTGCAAGGCGCTGGCGGATATCGCTAGATGAAATATCCATGGCTTCAAACGACAGTGTAATCAGTTTTTTGCTTTTTTGTTGCAGTTTTTCAGCCAGTTGCCGGGGTATTTCAAAAGGGTGGGTGTTTCTTTGGGCCACCACCAGGGTGACATGATTAAGAATGTCTTCCCATTGGCGCCAGGTGCAAAAGTTGGCTAGCTGGTCGGTGCCCAGCAGCCAGTAATAGCAGGCGTTTTCCGGTAAGGCCTTTAGGGTGTCTATGGTATAGGTGGCGCCTTCGCGGGCAATTTCAATATCATTAACAGCCATGCCGGGCTGGTTGGTAATGGCCAGGCCCAGCATGTCAAGACGTTGTTGGCCGTTTGCCGCCAATGCCTGCTTTTGCCAGGGGTTGCCGGCCGGAATGAACTGTACCTCGTCAAGGGAGAGTGTATTCAGGGCAGTGTGGGCCAATGTCAGATGGGCATTGTGAACAGGATTGAAGCTTCCGCCAAGAAGCCCGATTTTTTTCATCAGAGCCAGTCTCGGGGCGTCAGGAAATAATAAAGCTGGGCTTCGGCCGAACCGGGTTCGGGCTTCCAGTCATAGCGCCAGCTTGCCGTGGGGGGCATGGACAGCAGGATAGATTCGGTGCGCCCGCCCGATTGCAAGCCAAACAGGGTACCCCTGTCCCAAACCAGGTTGAACTCGACATAGCGTCCGCGGCGGTAGGCCTGGAAGTCTCGCTCTTTTTGACTGAAAGCCAGGCTCTTGCGCTTTTGCACAATGGGCAGGTAAGCTTGTGTAAACGCATTGCCAGTGGCCTGGACAAGGGCAAAAGACTGTTCAAAGCCCAGGTCGTTCAGGTCGTCAAAAAAAATACCGCCCACACCGCGGGTTTCATTGCGGTGTTTCAGGAAAAAGTAGCGGTCACACCATTCCTTGTATTCCTGGTAGCGTGTTTTGCCAAACGGCTCAAGCGCATCATGACAGGTCTGATGGAAATGACGGGCGTCGTTTTCAAAGGCGTAGTAAGGAGTCAGGTCCATGCCGCCGCCAAACCAGAATACATCACTTTCACCGGGCTGGCTGGCTTTGGCCACGAACATCCGGACATTCATGTGGGTGGTGGGAATATAGGGGTTATGCGGGTGTAAAACCAGTGAAACCCCCATGGCTTCCCAAGAGCGGCCGGCCAGTTCGGGGCGGTGTGCACTGGCCGAAGGTGGGAGCTTTTCTCCGGTGACGTGACTGAACAGCACGGCGCCGCGCTCAAATACATGGCCACCTTCTATATAGCGGGACAGGCCACCCCCGCCTTCTGGGCGCTCCCAGGCATCCTGGGAGAAGGCAAGGCCGTCTTCTTTTTCAAGTGCAGCAACAATGGAAGCCTGCAATGAGCGAAAATATTGGCTGACCTGGTCTAGGGGAATGTGCGACATATTACTTTAAAGCCCTCCAGGCGATATCGCTGCGATACTGCTGGCCGTCAAACTTGATTTGGTTAACGGTTGCATAGGCGGTTTCGCGGGCCTGTTGCACGGTGTCGCCCAAGGCGGTTACGCACAGTACCCGGCCACCAGAAGTTAGCAGCTGGTTGTTTTGCAATGTGGTGCCGGCATGGAAGGTTACGCAATCTTTTTGCGCGGCAGGAATGCCGGTAATGACATCGCCGGTGCGGGGCGTGCCGGGATAGTTATAGGAAGCCATGACAACGCCCAGTGCGGTACGTGGGTCCCAGCTGATGCTGGCCTGGTCAAGCTTGCCGTGTGCCGCTTTAAGCAGGGTGTCGGCATAATCGCCTTGCAGGCGCATGATGATGGGTTGGGTTTCGGGGTCGCCCATGCGGCAGTTGAATTCAAGCACCTTGATGCTGCGGTCTTCATCGTTGCCGTCATCAATCATGAGGCCGGCATATAAAAAACCGGTGAAGGTAATGCCGTCTTTTTCCATACCCTGGATAGTGGGGTAAATAACTTCCTGCATAATGCGTTCATGCAGGCGGTCGGAAACGATGGGGGCCGGAGAATAAGCGCCCATACCGCCGGTGTTGGGGCCCTGGTCGTTGTCAAGCTGGCGTTTGTGGTCCTGGCTGGTTGCCATGGGCAAAATGTTTTTGCCATCGCACATGACAATGAAACTGGCCTCTTCGCCGGCCAGAAAACCTTCAATAACAACACGGGCACCGGCTTCACCCAGGCTGCCATCACCCAGCATGGCGTCAACCGCGTCATGTGCTTCTTGCAAGGTTTGGGCAACCACCACGCCTTTGCCGGCAGCCAGGCCGTCTGCTTTCACAACGATGGGGGCGCCCTGCTCGTTGATGTAGGCATGTGCCTTTTCGGGAGAGGTAAAGGTGGCATACGCCGAGGTGGGAATGTGATGGCGCATCATGAAAGCCTTGGCAAAGTCTTTGGAGCTTTCAAGTTGTGCGGCGGCCTGGGTGGGGCCGAAAATGGCCAGGCCCTGTTCACGGAACAAGTCAACCACACCAGCGGCCAAAGGCGCCTCGGGGCCCACAACGGTCAGGTCAATGCCTTCTGTTTTGGCAAAGGTGACCAGTTCATCAAGGTTGGTAATAGCCACATTCTTGAGTGACGGGTCCAGGGCGGTGCCACCGTTGCCGGGGGCCACAAACACCTGGGTGACTTGTGCGGATTGGGCAATGCGCCATGCAATGGCGTGCTCACGGCCGCCATTGCCAATAACGAGTACTTTCATTGTTGGATTTTCGCTTTATTCTTCTGTTTCATCAAAAACAGCCGTTGTATAAACCTCTTGCACGTCATCAAGACTTTCAAGCTGGTCAAGGATTTTCTGCATTTTACTGGCCTCGTCACCGGTCAGCAGGGTTTCATTCAGGGGCTTCATGACGATGGCTTCCATTTCTGGCTTCAGTTCTGCTTCAATAAAAGCATCACGTACCGGGGCATACTGTTCTGGGGCACAAACCACTTCGATCATGCCATCTTCATCGGTCAGGATGTCATCTGCACCGGCTTCAAGCGCCACTTCCATGATTTTTTCTTCATTGGTGCCGGGGGCAAAAATGAATTGCCCGCAATGCTGGAACATGAAGGCCACAGAACCGTCCTGGCCCAGGTTGCCGCCGTGTTTGGTTAGCGCGTGGCGTACATCGGATACGGTACGCACACGATTGTCGGTCATGCAATCGATAAGGACAGCGGCACCACCAAGACCATAGCCTTCATAACGGATGGATTCGTAGTTGGCGCCATCGGCTCCACCTGCACCTCGGGTAATGGCGCGCTGGATATTGTCTTTTGGCATATTGGCAGTGGTTGCTTTATCCCATGCCAGGCGAAGAGCAGGGTTGGCATTCGGATCGGCACCGCCAGCGCGTGCTGCAACGGTAATTTCACGAATGATTTTTGTCCATATCTTCCCGCGTTTGGCATCCTGGCGACCTTTCCGGTGCTGGATATTTGCCCATTTACTATGTCCGGCCATATCAATAACAGTTAAAGTAAGTTAATCAAAACTTACATTTTACCCTGAGTGGGACAAACTTTTATAGAATACGGTTAGATTCCCTAATGTTTTGTACTTGACAAAGGTTTATTTATGGCTGACCCCATCCTGATCGCTAAAAATGCAAAGACAGATGTCTTTCTTTTGCCCAAGCTGGCCAACCGTCACGGTTGTATAACCGGCGCAACCGGAACCGGTAAAACTATTACGCTTCAGGTCTTGGCGCAGGCCTTTTCCCGTATCGGAACGCCCGTATTCCTGGCTGATGTGAAAGGAGATTTGACGGGTATTTCGCAAACCGGCACTGAAAGCCCCAAACTGCTTGAACGGCTTGAAAAACTGGGTCTGCCGGTGCCGCAATGGGGTGGCTGCCCAAGCGTTTTATGGGATGTGTTTGGTGAGCAGGGTCACCCGGTTCGGGCAACGGTATCCGATATGGGGCCGTTGTTGCTGTCGCGTATGTTAAACCTGAATGACACGCAAACCGGTATCCTGAATCTGGTGTTCAAAGTGGCCGATGATGAAAATCATCTCTTGCTGGACCTGAAAGACCTTCGGGCCATGCTGCAAAACGTGAATGACAGGGCAGCCGAATTAAGGCCGGTGTATGGCAATGTCTCCGCGGCTTCGGTGGGCGCTATCCAGCGTGCTTTGCTGCAGCTGGAAACCCAGGGCGCAGACCGCTTTTTTGGCGAGCCCATGCTGGATATTCACGACCTGATCCGCTGTAATGCGCAAGGTCAGGGTATGGTCAATATCCTGGCCGCAGACAAGCTGATGCAGTCGCCTAAATTGTACGCCGTATTTTTGCTGTGGTTGCTGGCGGAAATTTATGAATCCTTGCCCGAAGTGGGCGACCCGGATCAACCCCGGTTTGTGTTTTTCTTTGACGAGGCACACCTGCTGTTTGATGATGCGCCCAAGGTTTTGCTTGAAAAAATTGAGCAAATTGTACGTCTGGTACGCTCAAAAGGGGTGGGGGTTTATTTTGTCACGCAGAATCCGGCCGATATCCCCGATTCTGTTTTGGGTCAACTGGGCAACCGGATCCAGCATGCCCTGCGGGCCTTTACGCCACGCGACCAGAAAGCGGTAAAAACGGCGGCAGATACCATGAGGCCCAACCCTGACCTGGATATTGCCCGTGATATTACTGAGCTGGGCGTGGGAGAGGCGCTGGTTTCCTGCCTGGATGCCAAGGGCAGCCCCGGTGTTACGCAGCGTGCCTGGGTGTTGCCACCGGCTAGCCGTATGGGGCCGGCAACCGATGCAGAGCGCCAGATTATTCGTAATCTGTCAGGTTTTTCTGGCAAATACGACACCCTGATTGACAGGGAGTCAGCGTTTGAAGTGCTTACCCGTCGGGCCGAACAGAAAAATGCACAAGCCGCCGCCCAGGCACAACCCGAAGATGAAGGTATTTGGGGGGCAGTCAAGGAAATGATGATTGGCTCAACCGGGCCGCGGGGGGGGCGCAAGGATGGCGTGATCCAGCAAGTAGCCAAGGGAATGGTTCGGGATACGGCCAGGAAGATGCTGCGTGGGGTGTTGGGTTCGTTAATTGGCAAAAGCGGCAAGCGCTAGTTTTAATGGATTGGCCGTAAAGCCAGCTTTATGCCCAGCGTTATTGGTGCTGCCATTTCATGCCTGGGAGCAAGACGGTTCAGGCATTCATGCCGGTTTCCTGGATGGATTTTAAAATATCAGGATTGGCATTCAATAATAGACGGGTCAGCAGGCTTTTAAGCAGCTCTACTTCTTGTTCTGTAAACCCATGCAGGTGATGGTTTAAAGCCTGGGCAACCGAAGGAAGCAGTTTTTCATTGACTTGCTTGCCTTTTTCGGTAAGCGTCAGCTTGATGACCCGACGGTCTTTCTCGCTACGCTGGCGCGTTAGAAAACCTTTGGCTTCCAGTCTGTCAAGGGTGCGCGTCATGGCACCGGTATCCACTTCGGCAATGCGTGCCACACAGGCAGGGGTATCTGCCTTGCTAAGTCCGATAATGGCAATGGGGTGCCACTGTGTGGCCGTCAGGCCCAGTGGCGCCATGTTTTTTTCAATCATGTTATGAATGGAAAAATGTGCCAGACGAATCAGGTAGCCAATGTTTTCCTGTCCGCGAGGAACGTCTTCGGGCCTGATAGTGAAGTCTTCTTCCGGTTTGGATGGCGGCATTTTTTCGTTATTCATCATTTTAAATTGTTGCTTAGGCAGATACTGTAAAAGTATACTGTTTTTTTAATAAAAATTATTGATATATATTGAATAATTGTTTTTATTAACTATCATTCTAGTTAATTCTTTATTAATCATAAGTGGAGTTAAACATGGGTATTGCATCAAGAGCAATTCAAATTGAGGCACATGGCGGTCCGGAAGTCATGAAACTGGTGACCCTTGATGTCCCGGCACCGGCCGATAACGAGGTGCAAATCCGTCAAAAAGCAGTTGGACTGAACTTCATTGATATTTATTTCCGTACGGGCCTTTATGCCAGTCCGTTGCCACATGGTTTGGGGTTTGAGGCTTCAGGTGTGGTAGAGAGCATTGGGAAAAATGTGGCCCACCTGAAAGTAGGTGACCGCGTGGCTTACGGCCAAAGTCCATTGGGTGCTTATGCCGAGCTGCGGAATGTGCCAGGTCACCAGGTGGTGAAAATACCTGATGGCATTTCTTTTGAGGAAGCGGCAGCCATCATGCTTAAGGGGCTGACGGTGCAGTATCTGTTCAGGCAGACATACCGCCTGCAAGAGGGTGAGACTATTTTGTTGCATGCCGCCGCCGGTGGGGTAGGCTTGATTGCCTGCCAGTGGGCCAAGGCCTTGGGCGTCAAGTTGATTGGTACGGTATCCAGCCCCGAAAAAGCGGATATCGCCAGGGCGCATGGTGCCTGGGCGACCATTAATTACACGCATGAGAATGTGGCGGAGCGTGTGCTGGAATTAACCAATGGCAAGAAGGTGCCGGTGGTTTACGATGGGGTGGGTAAAGATACCTGGGAAACGTCCCTTGATTGCCTGCAGCCCCGTGGCCTGATGGTGAGCTATGGTAATGCATCGGGTCCGGTTACCGGGGTTAATCTGGGGGTGCTGTCTGCCAAAGGTTCTTTGTATGTGACCCGGCCAAACCTGGGCACCCATGTGAGTACCTTGGAGAAAATGCAGGCTGCGGCCGATGAGCTGTTTGAAATGATCACCAGCAAGAAAATCAAGGTGCAAATTGATCAGCGCTATCCACTGGCAGAAGTGGCTGATGCCCACATTGCGCTGGCTTCACGCAAAACCACCGGTGCTACAGTGTTAACACTGGATTGATTTTTTATATATTTTATAATATTTGATATTTAAAGGAAGAGGCAAGGAAAATGCAGAAGGTTCAACTGGGAATAAGCGATTTAATGGTAACGGATGTCTGTCTTGGAACCATGACATTTGGTGAACAGGTAGATGAGAAAACTGCATTTTCCATTCTTGACCGGGCGGTGGAGCAGGGCATTAATTTCCTTGATACCGCCGAAATGTATTCGGTGCCCACCCGCAAAGAGACCTATGGGGCCACCGAAACCATTATTGGCAACTGGTTCGGGCGAAGTCCGGTTCCCCGTTCAGAACTGGTGTTGGCCAGCAAGGTGGCGGGCCCTTCCAGGGGCACACCCTGGATTCGGGAAGGTGCGGGCCTAACTGGCCAGGATATTATTGCCTCTTGCGAGGGGAGCCTTAAACGCCTGCAAACCGATTACATCGATCTTTACCAGATACACTGGCCCGAGCGTCATGTGCCGGCTTTTGGCCGACGTTATTTTGATCCCGACAAAAAGCATGAGCCGGTCACAAGCATAGAAGAACAATTGCAGGCCCTGGATACGCTGGTGAAGGCCGGCAAAGTGCGTTATATCGGCCTGTCCAATGAAACGCCGTATGGCGTGTCTGAATTTATCCGTCTGGCTGAGCAGATGGGCTTGCCCCGCGTAGCCACCATCCAGAACCCGTATTGCCTGTTGAATCGTGCCTATGAAGACGGGCTTGATGAAATGTGTTACCGGCACAAGGTGTCTTTGCTGGCGTATTCGCCCTTGGGTTATGGCCTGCTTAGCGGTAAATATGACCAGACCGGCACGACCGGACCAGGTGCGCCGGCCGAGGCGCGTATTACCCGGTATGAGTCGGTGCAAAAACAGCGCTGGGGAAGAGTGGCCAGTCTTGAGGCAGCCAGGGCCTATAACGCTTATGCGCGCGAGCTGGGTTTAAGCCCGGTGCAGCTGGCCCTGGGATTTTGCCATAGCAAATGGCAGGTGGACAGCACCATTATTGGGGTACGGACACTGGAGCAGCTTGATGAAGATATCAGCGCCATGCAAACCCGTCTTGACGCTGATGTACTGGCGCAGCTTGATGTGCTGCGCCAGAAATATTACGATCCCGCGCAATAAGACCGCACACGCTCCACTTCGTTTTTGGATCCCAGTACCACGCCAATCCGCTGATGCAGTTCGGTTGGCTGAATGTCCATAATGCGATTGACGGAATCGGTGGCCATGCCGCCGGCCTGTTCAACAATAAAGCTCATGGGATTGGCTTCGTACATCAAGCGCAGTTTGCCCGGTTTGCCGGGCTCACGTGAATCCCATGGGTACATGAAAATGCCGCCACGGCTTAAGATGCGGTGCACATCGGCCACCATGGAAGCCACCCAGCGCATGTTGTAATCTTTGCCCAGCGGGCCGGTTGTGCCAGCCAGGCAATCGTCAATGTATTGGCGCACGGGCGGGGCCCAATGGCGCATGTTTGACATGTTAATGGCAAACTCTTTGGTGTCTGCCGGAATCTGGATGTTTTCATTGGTCAGCATCCAGGTGCCGGTTTCACGGTCAAGGGTAAAGCCAACCACACCATTGCCCAAGGTAATCACCAGCATGGTTTGTGGCCCGTACACCGCGTAGCCGGCAGCGACCTGCCGGGTGCCGGGCTGAAGGAAATCTTCTTCGGTGATTTCACGGCCAGAGGATTCAGCAGGCGCTTTCAGGATAGAGAAAATAGTGCCGATGGAAACGTTGACGTCAATGTTGGAAGAGCCGTCAAGGGGATCAAATAGCAACAGGTATTCGCCCTTGGGATAGCGATTGGGAATTTTATGGATGGTTTCCATTTCTTCCGAAGCCATGGCGGCCAGCTGGCCACCCCACTCATTGGCTTCAAGCAGAATTTCATTGGACATGACATCCAGTTTTTTCTGGACTTCGCCCTGGACGTTTTCAGATTCCAGACTGCCCAGTACGCCACCCAGGCTTCCTTTGCCAACGGCATGGCCAATACTTTTGCAGGCACGGCCCACCACTTCAATAAGCAGGCGTACTTCTGCCTGCAATGCATGATTCTGGCGTTGTTGTTCTACCAGATATTGCGTCAGGGTCTTAAATTTCATTCTTTCAGATTCCTTGGGTTTCAGATATTCAATGCTTTGGATACGATTTCAAATACGTTTTTGGACAGGCCCGGATGCGCTTCAATGCGTTTAAGGGCTTGTTGCATGCCGGTTTTAAAGGCAGGCGAATAACGGGACCAGTTGTCCATGACACGGGCCAGGCGGGCGGCAATTTCAGGGTTGATGCTGTCCAGGGCAATTACCTGCTCGACCCAGAGCGCATAGCCTGAACCGTCTTCCTTGTGCAGGCCTTCGGTGTTGTTGAGGCAGAACTGGAAGATTAGCGAGCGGGCGCGGTTTGGATTGCGCAGGTTAAAAGCCGGGTGAGCCATCAGGCCCTGGATGGTTTGTGCTGTGGTGTGACGGGCATTGGCCTGCAGGGCAAACCATTTATCCACCACCAGCGGGTCATGTTGCCATTGCTCGTAGAACTGGGCGAGTGCTTCATCGCGCTCATCGCCTTCATAATGACTGACCAGGGCAGAAAGTGCACCTATGCGGTCGGTCATGTTGTTGGCATTTTGGTATTGCGCAAAGGCCGCCTGAATCGCTGGCGGGTTCTGGATAGACAGTAAGTAGGCAAGCGCCAGGTTTTTCAGGCTGCGACGGCCTGCGCTGAGCGGATCGGGGCTATAGCTGCCCGGTGTTTCATTCTGGCAGAGGGTTTGCAGCCACAAATCAAGTAAGCCCCGGGCCAGCTCCTGGCGAACAAAGTCGCGTGCCTTGGCAATAGCCACGGGCTCAATCGGATTCATGCCTTCAGCAAGGATTTTTTCAGGGGGCAGGGTCAAGAGCCAGGCGCGATAACCGGCATCCAGATTTGGGTCAGTCAGGTTGGTTTGCCATACTTGCAGCAGGGTCGGGTCCAGCTCTGCCTGCTTGCCTTGGGCCAGGGTGGTGGCAATGCGCAGCAGTTCGCGTGCGCTTAATGCCTGTACGGCTTCCCAGCGTGCGAAAGGGTTGCTGTCATGGGCACACAAAATAGCCAGCTCCTGATTGGTCCAGGAGTATTCCACAATAACCGGTGCTGAAAAATCGCGTAGTAAAGAGGGAATGGGGCGTTCGGCAATCTGTTCAAAGTGCCAGGTCTGGCTTTCTTTTTTTAGTTCAAGCAAAACGGTGGATTGCTGGCGGCCTTCAAATTGCAGCAGCAGCGGTTGGCCCGACTGGCTGATGAAGCCCATGGCAAAGGGAATGTGGAAGGGTTGTTTGATAAAGCCGTCCTGCAGCTTTTCAATGCCAACCGGTGCGCAGCTTTGTGTCAGGGTAACCGAGCAGCGCTGTTGCGCCTGGTCATAGTTGAGTTGAACCGTCACGCGGGGTGTGCCGGCCTGTGAATACCAGTTCCTGAACAGGGCCAGGTCTTTGCCCGGGTTTCGTTGCGTGTAAACCGACTCCAGGACATTGATGAAATCATCGCAGGTGACCGCCTGACCATCATGGCGGCGGAAGTATTCGTCGATGCCGGCACGAAAACCTTCTTCGCCCAGCAAGGTGTGCTGCATGCGAATGACTTCGGCGCCTTTTTCATAAATGGTGGCGGTGTAGAAATTGGCAATTTCCTGATAGCTTTCAGGGCGAATGGGGTGGGCCATGGGGCCAGCGTCTTCGGGGAACTGGGCGGTTCTTAAGCGGGTCACGTCGTCAATACGCTTAATAGCACGTGCACTGGCGGCCGCAGAGGCATCCAGATTTCTGGCCATCATGTCGGCAGAAAACTCCTGGTCGCGGAAAACCGTGAGCCCTTCTTTCAGGCTAAGCTGAAACCAGTCACGGCACGTGATGCGGTTGCCAGTCCAGTTATGAAAGTATTCGTGGCCGATGACTGATTCAATGCCTTCATAATTGGCATCGGTGGCCGTATTGGGGTCGGCCAGGACATAGGCGGCATTGAAAATATTCAGGCCCTTGTTTTCCATGGCGCCCATATTGAAGTCGCGCACGGCCACAATCATGAAACGGTCCAGGTCCAGTTCAAGGCCAAAGCGGGTTTCGTCCCATTTCATGGCGTTTTCAAGAGACTCAAGGGCCCATTCGGTTTGGTGCCCCGAGCCTTTGTCGCTATAAACCTGCAGCAGGACTTCACGGCCGCTTTGGGTGGTAGCGTGTTTTTCCCGAATGTCGAAGTCGCCGGCAACCAGGGCAAACAGATAGCTGGGTTTGCGAAACGGGTCTTCCCAGGTAACCTGGTGGCGTCCGTTGGGCAGGTTGGTGCTGGCGCACAGGTTGCCATTGGAAAGCAGGTAGGGGTAACGGGTTTTGTCGGCACTAATGGTCACGGTGTAAATGCTCATGACATCGGGGCGGTCAGGGAAAAAGGTGATGCGCCGGAAGCCTTCGGCTTCACACTGGGTGAAAAAGCTGTTGCCTGACACATACAAACCCATCAGGGTGGTGTTTTCCGCCGGGTTGCACTCGGACACGATGCTTAGTTCGAACTGTCCTTGCAAAGCGGGTACAACCAGGGTTTGTTCGTTTAGTGAATACTGGTGTTCGCCAAGTGTTTCACCATTAATGGCAACGGAAACCAGCTTGATGTCTTCTCCGTTCAGGACCAGGTCGGCAGGCTGGTTTTCTTTGCAGCTGACCGAAAGGGTGCTGGTGATGCGGGTGGCGGTTTCGTGAAGATCGAAATGCAATGCAACATTTGCAATATTGAAAGGGTATTCACGATAGTCGCGACGGTGTATGGTGGTTGGTGTATGTGATGGCATGGCAATAAATATTATCCTCATTAACGCGACTAATTATAGATGTTTTAAATGCTTTAAAATAATAATCATCGCTTGTGTGTCACAATGCTTCCTATACCCAGTCAGTGGGAATTAACCGTAACTCCAGAGCCCTGTATCATGAATACTGTCTTTTCAAAGCCAAGCTTGCGGATTTTCTTGATGGCCGCTTCCGTGCTGTTGTTGACAGCCTGCTCAACAACGCAAAGGTTCACAACTCAAACCACTTCTTTCCAGCAATGGCCTGCCAATGCCCAGGGGCAGCTTTACCGTTTTGAAGCGGATGCGGGGCAGGATCTTGAAAAATCCAGTTATGAAAACCTGTTGCGCAATCAAATCTGGAAAACGGGGCTGGTTGAGGCCTTGGGGTCACAAAAGGCCCGTTTCGAGGTTTCTTTTGCTTATGGCATTCAAAGCCGCCAGCAACTGGTACGGGAAAATGATCCGTTTTATGATCCTTTCTTTTACCCCAGCTTTAATTTTGGCTGGGGCTGGGGGCACCGCCATCCCTTTTATACTGGTGTTGGTTTTGCCATGGCGCCACAGTATCGTTATGTACAAGCCAGTTATAATCAATACCAGTTGCACGTTTCCATACGTGACCTGAATAATCGTGGTGCTGAAGTTTACCAGGCCACTGTCCTGGCTGATTCCAATAAAGTCAACCTGACACAGGTAATGCCCTTTCTGGCCGCGTCTGTTTTTGATGGGTTTCCCGGACAAAACGGACAGGTGCGTAAAATAAATTTTGACCTTGATAAAAATGAACCTAATTGATTCTGATATTCTAAGCCTGTCAACCGCCAAATCACTTCTGCTTGATCCCTGGGATTTGCACGAAGGACATCTGGCCAGTGCTTTGGGTGAAATTTTCACTCATAAGGTTGACTATGCCGATTTGTACTTCCAATACACGCGCAGCGAAAGCTGGAGCCTTGAGGAAAGTATTGTTAAAACGGGCAGTTTTTCCATTTCACAAGGTGTGGGGGTTCGCGCTGTTTCAGGTGAAAAAACCGCTTTTGCCTATTCTGACGTGCTTTCTCCCGAGGCATTGCTGTCTTCGGCTAAAACCGTCAAGACCATCGCCCGTCAAGGCGCCGGTAAAACCAAAATTCTGGCTGATGATAACCGGCATCATGATTTGTATAAGGCGGTTGATCCGCTTGCCAGCTTATCGGCCACCGACAAGGTCAGTCTGCTAGAGCGGGTTGAAAAAATGGCCCGTGCCAAAGATCCGCATGTGATTCAGGTCATGGCCGGTTTGGGGGCCGAATACGATGTTGTGCTAATTGCCGGCAGTGATGGCCGCCTGGTTGCCGATGTGCGTCCTTTGGTGCGTTTGTCCATAACCGTATTGGCAGAGCGCGATGGACGCCGTGAAATGGGGCATGCTGGTGGTGGTGGCCGTCTGGGGCTGGATTATTTTTCAGACGATTTGTTGCACGCCTATGTTGACAAGGCTGTTCATGAAGCCTTAACCAATCTTGAAGCCCGTCCGGCGCCTGCAGGCGAAATGACGGTTGTGTTGGGTTCGGGCTGGCCCGGTATCTTGCTGCATGAAGCGGTGGGACATGGTCTTGAAGGCGATTTCAATCGTAAGGGTTCAAGCGTGTTTTCGGGCCGTATTGGAGAGCGGGTGGCGTCCAAAGGGGTAACGGTTATTGATGACGGTACTATTCAGGATCGTCGGGGTTCACTTAATATAGACGATGAAGGCAATCCTACCCAGCGCAATGTGCTGATTGAAGATGGCATCTTGCGCGGTTATATGCAAGATTCCCTGAATGCCCGTTTAATGAAAACGCCGGTAACGGGTAACGGCCGGCGTGAGTCATTTGCCCATTTGCCCATGCCGCGCATGACCAATACTTTCATGCTGGCGGGCACAGAAGATCCGCAGGAAATTATTTCGTCGGTTAAAAACGGTCTTTATGCGGTTAATTTTGGGGGTGGCCAGGTAGATATTACCAGTGGGAAATTTGTTTTCTCCACCTCCGAGGCCTATATGATCAAAAACGGAAAAATCAGCCATCCTGTGAAAGGGGCCACTTTAATTGGTAATGGCCCCGATGCCATGAACAAAGTATCCATGATCGGCAATGACCTGTCACTGGACTCGGGTGTGGGCACTTGTGGCAAAGAAGGCCAAAGTGTGCCGGTTGGCGTCGGGATGCCCACGATTCGCATGGATGGCCTGACCGTTGGCGGCACGGCCTGAGTGTTGCCAGGTTGTGGTGCATTAATAACAACTTGTCATTATTTTTATTGCGTTGCAGTAAAACCGGCTGTTTTTAAAAAAAGCTGTGCTAGGATATAAACACTATGAAGAATTTGTCTGTGTCTTTTTATTTTTTTTATTTTAGTTTTTCAAAGCCTTGGGCGGAGAGAAGGACACAGCTTACGCAGTAAAAATAGCAAAATTCCTAAAAAGCCGCCAGAGAACCTGGCGGCTTTTTGTATATATACCGCCATAAACGCAAGCATTCAAAAACCTGGAGTTAACCGTGTCTTACAATACTGACGATTTACGCATTCGAGAAATTAAAGAATTAAGTCCTCCATCCCACCTGATGCGCGAGTTTCCGTGTACCACCCAAATTTCAAATGTGGTTCATGAGGCACGTGATGCCGTACACAAAATTATTCACGGCGAAGACGACAGGATGGTGGTGGTCATTGGTCCATGTTCCATCCATGATCCCAAGGCTGCACTTGAATATGTAAAGCGCCTGAAAGCGGAACGCGAACGTTTTAAAGGTGAACTGGAAATTATCATGCGGGTGTACTTTGAGAAACCGCGTACCACTGTGGGCTGGAAAGGCCTGATCAATGATCCGGGGCTTGATGGCAGCTTCAATATCAACAAGGGGTTACGTCTTGCCCGTCAATTGCTGCTGGCCGTCAATGATGAAGGTGTGCCGGCCGGTTGCGAGTTTCTGGATATGATCACGCCCCAGTATATTGCCGATCTGGTTTCCTGGGGGGCCATTGGCGCCCGTACCACCGAAAGCCAGGTACATCGCGAATTGGCTTCCGGCCTTTCCTGTCCCGTTGGCTTTAAAAACGGTACCGACGGTAATATCAAAATCGCCATCGATGCCATCAAGGCGGCTTCCCAGTCCCATCATTTCCTGTCGGTCACTAAGGGCGGCCATTCGGCCATCGTGTCAACGCTTGGCAATGAAGACTGTCACCTGATTTTACGGGGTGGAAAAGCGCCCAACTATGATGCTCAAAGCATTAATGACTCCTCTGAACAATTGGCCAAGGCGGGTTTGTCGGCCAAAATCATGATTGATGCCAGCCATGCCAACAGTAGCAAGAAGCCTGAAAACCAGCCCATGGTTATGGATGATATCGCCCAGCAGATGGAAACCGGTGATCAGCGAATTTTTGGTGTCATGATTGAAAGCCATTTGGTTGGCGGACGCCAGGATCTGGTTGAAGGACAGGAGCTGGTGTATGGACAAAGCATTACTGATGGCTGTATTGACTGGGACACTTCAGTCAAGGTGCTGGAGCGTTTGGCACAGGCAGTCAAGGTGCGTCGAGCCATTGCCGCGGAAAATGATAACTAAAATTTGCATTGTGAAACAAGTACGGGCCTAGCCATTTTGGGCCCGTACTTGTCGGTGATTTACCCGGTTGCCCCGTCTTTATTAGGGGTATTTCGGTATGTCATCTCCCATACAGACAGGTATACTTGGCAGTAATAGTAAACAGGTATACAAAGATCTGGAATGAAGGAAAAGGGATATGATGGCACAACAGAAACCGGCAACTGCATTGAATGAGTTTTCAGCGTTTATTGCCGAACTGGAAAGCGTGCTGCCTCCTCACTGCATTTTAAGCCGGCCAGAAGAAAAAAAACCTTTTGAATGTGATGGCCTGACCCTGTTCAAGGAAATTCCAGCCATCGTTGTTTTGCCCGAAAACGAAGCACACATTATCCATGTCCTGAAAACCTGCAAGAAGCATGCCGTACCGGTGGTTCCCCGAGGAGCGGGAACTGGGCTGTCGGGCGGGGCAACCCCACATTCACAGGGTGTGTTGCTAGGTGTATCCAAACTGAATAAAATCCGTCATATAGACCCAGTTGCCGCCACGGCAGTGGTAGAGCCGGGTGTGCGGAATCTGGCTATCTCAGAAGCCGTGGCCCAATACGGGCTGTATTATGCCCCAGACCCTTCCAGTCAGATTGCCTGTTCAATTGGCGGCAATATTGCCGAAAATGCGGGGGGCGTACATTGCCTTAAATATGGGCTAACGGTACACAATGTCATGCGTGTTCGCATCATTACCATAGATGGTGACATTGTTGAACTGGGTTCTGCCGCCCCGGATTCTCCGGGCCTGAACCTGCTACCGGTTTTTGTTGGTTCCGAAGGCATGCTGGGTGTTGTTACCGAAGCAACCGTAAAACTTATTCCAAAACCAGAGGCCGCAACCGTCATCATGGCCAGCTTTGATTCGGTCAAGGCTGCCGCTGATGCCGTCAGGGACATTATCGCGGCGGGTATTATACCGGCCGGTCTGGAAATGATGGATCAGCGCGCCACACAGATGGTTGAACCCTTTGTGAAGGCGGGTTATGACCTGAACGCCCAGGCCATTTTATTGTGTGAATCAGATGGGGCGCCCCAGGAAGTGGAAGATGAAATCCAGCGCATGACGGCTGTTTTTGAAAAGGCGGGGGCCGTGCGTTTGCAGGTATCGGCCAATGAGCAGGAACGCCTGCTATTTTGGGCTGGTCGCAAAAATGCTTTTCCGGCTGCCGGACGGGTTTCTCCCGACTATTATTGTATGGATGGCACGATTCCCCGCAAGCAAATCGCCAACGTATTAACGCAAATGGCCGATATGGAACGCAAATACGGCTTGCGTTGCGCCAATGTGTTTCACGCCGGTGATGGCAACCTGCATCCACTTATCCTGTTTGATGCGAATGATCCTGATGAGATCCGCCGTGCCGAGGATTTCGGGGCTGAAATTCTGGAATTGTGCATTAAGGTGGGGGGGACGATTACCGGAGAGCATGGTGTGGGACTGGAAAAAATCAATCAGATGTGTTCCCAGTTTACCCGTGATGAACTGGACGCTTTCATGGCCATAAAACGGGCGTTTGATCCCGAAGAATTATTAAACCCGACCAAACAGATTCCTACCCTGAACCGTTGCGCCGAATATGGAAAAATGCATGTTCATGCAGGGCAGATCAAATTTCCTGAATTAGAGCGATTTTAAGATTATGTCATTTGTTTTGAATGAATTAAGTGAACAGGTGATTGCTGCCGCTGCCTCGCACAAGCGTGTGCTGGTAAAAGGCAGTGGCAGTAAGGGTTTCTATGGGAATCCAGCTTCCGGTACGACTGAGAATATGATCTTGCTGGATGTGGCTGCCTATAAAGGGGTGATCGAGTACGAGCCTTCAGAGCTGGTGATGACAGCAGCTTGCGGTACGCCTTTGCAGGAAATAGAAAAATTGCTGGATGAACAGAATCAGATGTTGCCATGGGAGCCTCCGCATTTTGGGCCGGGTGCAACCATAGGCGGTACCATTGCCACAGGATTGGCCGGTCCAAGACGGATGTCAGCAGGGGCAACCGCCGATTTTGTGCTGGGAACCCGGATGATGAATGCCGAAGGGGGCTTGCTGCGTTTTGGCGGGCAAGTCATGAAAAATGTCGCTGGTTATGATGTTTCCCGGCTGTTGGTAGGCTCTTTAGGCATATTCGGCCCATTAATGGAAATATCTTTCAAGGTCTTGCCCAAACCATTAGTTGAAAAAACACTCAGGCATGCTTGTACCATTAATCAGGCCCTGGATCTTTTCCGTCAGGTGCATGCGCGTTCCCTGTGTATCAGCGCCAGTTCATGGGTGCCCAAAGAGGGGAAAAACGGACATCTCTATGTGCGGCTGTCCGGCTCTGGGGTGGCGGTGTCGCAGGCTAAAACCCAGCTGCCCGGCGATGAGCTTGCCGATGCGGATGCCCGGGCTTTCTGGCTCTCGCTACGGGAGCAGACCCATCCGTTTTTTAACGATGCGACCATCTGGCGGGTTGCCGTGCCTCCTTTGGCCGGCAAAATGAATGAAGCCATTCCGCTGGTGGAGTGGGGGGGCGCTCAACGCTGGCTGCGTCAGGTTCAGGATACAAGGCATGTCAGGCATAATGCCCAGCAATTGGGAGGACATGCAACCCTGTTTCGTTATCCCGGGCCCGATGCCATTCCCGGTGATGGTGTTTTTCACCCATTCAGGAGCAATATCGAGGGCATTACCCGGCGCCTTAAAAATGCGCTTGATCCCCGGGGTATCTTCAATCCGGATCGTTTAATTAAAAACCTGTGAGCCAAGCGCATGCAAACCAATTTAGCACAATGGGCCAAGGATAGCCCGGATGGTAAGGTGATTGACGAGATCCTGCGAAAATGCGTGCATTGTGGGTTTTGTCAGGCAACCTGCCCCAGTTACCAGATCCTGGGCGATGAACTGGATAGCCCAAGGGGGCGGATTTACCTGATCAAGGAAATGGTGGAAGGGCAGGCGCCAACAACCATCACGCAAACTCACCTGGACCGATGCCTGACTTGCCGCAACTGTGAAACCACCTGTCCGTCGGGTGTTGAATATGGAAAACTGCTGGATATAGGTCGTGAGCTTGTCGATGAAAAGGTCAAGCGCAGTTTTTCCGGTCGGCTGAAACGAAAGGTATTGGCCAAAGGCTTGAATTCAGCCTTGTTTGGCCTGTCGGTTCGTGCCGGAAGGCGCTTTCGGTCTGTCCTGCCAGAAAGACTGGCTGGTAAATTGCCACTGGCCCGTGCCCCGGGCCGGCTTCCTGATTCCGTGCATGCACGTAAGGTCCTGCTGCCGTTGGGGTGTGTCCAGCCTGATCTAATGCCTTCCATTGATGCGGCAAGCATCCGGGTGCTGGATGCGGTGGGTATTTCTGCCTACAATTTTCCGGTCAGGGCCTGTTGCGGCGCCGTTAACTTTCATCTGGATGAAACCCAATCAGCCCTGCAGCAAATGCGCCATAATCTTGATGTTTGGGTTCCCTTGCTGGAAACCGGAAAAATAGAGGCGATTGTCATGAATGCGTCGGGCTGCGGCGCGTTTGTGAAGGAATACCCGTTTCATTTCCGGCATGATCCCGTTTATCTGGAAAAAGCCCATTATTTGCTTGAACATGTCAAGGATATTGCCGAAGTATTGGCGCCCCATGCCGCTGAGCTGGGCAAGAAACTGCAAAATAAACTGCCTGATCCCGTGGCTTTTCATCCGCCATGTACCTTACAGCATTGGCAGGGCTTGCGGCCCCTTACTGAAACGTTGCTGGCTGAATTGGGTTTCAATTTAACGGTTTTTGGTGAGGCCAACCTGTGTTGTGGTGCCGCTGGCACCTATTCGCTATTGCAGCCTGAAATTGCCTTGCCACTGCGTGACCGCAAGTTGGCTGCAATAGACAGCGGCGGGCAGGTGAAGGTGATTATTACCGCTAATATGGGTTGCATGAGCCATTTGCAAAGCGGCACCCCGAAACCGGTTCGGCACTGGATTGAAGTAGTTGATGATGGATTAAGTACTTAAGCCCTAAAATCTGAATCATCACGTAAAATAGCGGGATGAATCAGAAAACATCAAAACCACGCGTTGTTATTGGTATGTCCGGAGGGGTCGATTCCTCGGTCAGTGCCTGGTTGCTTAAGCAGCAGGGCTATGATGTTGTTGGCCTTTTCATGAAAAATTGGGAAGACGATGACGACTCCGAATATTGCTCCTCCCGCCAGGACTGGCTTGACGCAGCCAGCGTCGCCGATCTGGTTGGGGTCGATATAGAAGCGGTGAACTTTTCAGCCGAATATAAAGACCGGGTCTTCTCGGAATTCCTGCGCGAATATTCGGCAGGCCGCACCCCTAACCCTGATGTATTATGCAATGCCGAAATCAAATTCAAGGCGTTTTTAGACCATGCCATGCAGCTGGGGGCAGAATATATTGCTACCGGGCATTATGCGCGGGTGCGTTCAGTTCAACATAACGGGCAAACGCAATTTCAGCTTCTTAAGGGCCTTGATCCTGCCAAAGACCAAAGTTACTTCCTGCATCGCCTGAATCAGGCGCAATTGTCCAAGGCCATCTTTCCCCTGGGTGAGCTTGAAAAACCGGAAGTCCGGCGTATTGCCCATGAATTGAAATTGCCCAATGCAGCCAAAAAAGACTCTACCGGCATCTGTTTTATTGGTGAGCGTCCTTTTCGTGAGTTCCTGAACCGTTACTTGCCCACCCAACCCGGCCCGATTCTTACCGATGATGGGCAAGAGGTTGGCAAGCACTATGGCCTTGCCTTTTATACGCTGGGCCAACGCAAGGGTCTGGGTATTGGGGGCGTCAAAGGGCGCCAGCAGGCAGATGGCACGGCCGATGCCTGGTATGTTGCTCGTAAGGACCTTGCCAATAATATTCTGTATGTGGTTTCCGGACACGACCATCCCTGGCTGTTGTCATCCGAACTGCATGCCGAAGACCTGAGTTGGGTGGCTGGTCATGCGCCTGAGCCGGGTTTGTATGGTGCCAAGACCCGTTACCGCCAGGCAGACGCGCCCTGTCGCCTGGTTGGCAGCGACCCGGCACGCATGACGTTATCGTTTGAACAGCCACAATGGGCAGTTACCCCCGGGCAATCCGCCGTTCTTTATGATGGCGATGTTTGTCTTGGTGGCGGCATTATTTATTAATTTCTTTATTTATATCTTTCCTTACCTATGAAAATTGCAGATCAACTCAGTACGCTTAATGCCTTGTCTCCGTTGGATGGTCGTTATGCCTCCCGTGGTAATGCCTTGCGCGAATACCTGTCCGAAGCTGGTTTCATGGCTCACCGTGTTGAAGTCGAAGTCTCCTGGCTAATTGCCTTGTCAGATGCCGGCTTGCCGGAACTGGCTCCTTTTTCGGCACAGGCCAGACAAAAGCTGGGCAATCTGGTTGAAAACTTTACCGAAGCCGATGCCGAGCGGATTAAAGAAATTGAACGGACCACTAACCATGACGTCAAGGCGGTTGAGTACTTCCTGAAAGAAAAGGTGGCTGATGATGAAGAACTGGCCAAAGCGGCTGAATTCATTCACTTTGCCTGCACTTCTGAAGACATCAACAATACTTCACATGCCCTGATGCTTACTCGGGTGCGTGCCAATGTTATCTTGCCACGCTTAAACGATGTCTTGGCTGAACTGGTCCGTTATGCCAATCTGTTTGCTGATCAGCCTTTGCTGTCCAGGACACACGGCCAGCCGGCCAGCCCAAGCACCATGGGTAAAGAATTCGCCAACGTAGCCGCCCGCCTGAAAAATGCCATTGCTGCTGTTGCCACGGTAGAGCCACTGGCAAAACTCAATGGCGCAACCGGCAACTATAATGCCCATTTATCCGCCTATCCTGAAATAAATTGGCCAGCGCTTAGCAAAGGCGTTTTGAACAAACTGGGCCTGACCCAAAACGAGCACACCATTCAAATCGAACCGCATGACTGGATGTCTGCCCTGTTTGATGCCATTGGCCGTGCCAACACGATTCTCCTTGACCTGAACCGGGATATCTGGGGTTACATCGCTTTGGGATACTTCAAGCAGCGCCTTAAAGAGGGTGAAGTGGGTTCTTCAACCATGCCGCATAAAGTAAACCCGATTGATTTTGAAAACTCTGAAGGCAATATTGGCCTGGCTAACGCCGTATTGCGTCATCTGTCAGAAAAACTGCCGGTTTCACGCTGGCAGCGTGACCTGACTGATTCCACCGTATTGCGTAACCTGGGTGTTGCACTGGGCTATTGCATGGTGGCCTGGGATTCATGCCTGAAAGGCCTGGGTAAACTGGAAATCAATGCGGCCGCCATCGATGCCGATATTGATGCCTGCTGGGAAGTGCTGGCCGAGCCGGTACAAACCGTTATGCGCCGCTATGGCTTGCCACAGCCCTATGAGCAGCTAAAAGCGCTTACCCGTGGCCGTGGTATTAACCAGGAAGGCTTGCGCGAGTTTATTGCCAATCTTGATTTACCGGCAGAACCCAAGCAGCACCTGTTGGCTATGACCCCTCGCTCATATATTGGCCTGGCCGCTGAGTTGGCTCGCAAGGTTGGCTAAGTACATAGGGTTTAAGAAATAATTGTTTCAAATTTAAATCAAAATTTATACGCTGTTTTTAAAATGTCAATGCATGATTTATGTCATGCATTGATTTTAAGATGGGGTTTTGTAATTGGTTTGAAACACATTTCGAGATACTATTTGTAATAATTGTTTCACAACCAGGAGTAAATGAATGAAAAAGCAAATTACGGTTTTGGCCTTGGCCTGTACCACCTTTTTTTCTGCTGCGGCCAATGCGCAGTTTGCCAAACCTGAAGATGCCATTAAATATCGTCAGTCAGCCAAAGTATTGCTGGCTTCCCATTTTGGCAGAATGGTGCCTGTTATCAAAGGTGAAGCCCCTTACGATGCAGAAGCCATTAAAGAAAATGTGGCATTGTTAAATACACTGGCGGCCTTGCCTTGGGGGGCTTTTGGTCCCGGTTTTGAAGGGGGCGATTCCAAGTCTGAAGTCTGGACAGATACCAAAGGCTTTGATGAAAAACGTGAAAATTTCAAGGTTGCCATTCAAAACCTGTCTACCGCTGCCGATAGCGCAGACTTGGCCCAGTTGAAAGCGGCTTTCGGTAAAGCCGGTCAAAGCTGTAAATCCTGCCACGATTCTTACCGTAAAGATTAAACAGGCTTATTGGCATGAAAATGGCGCATAGGCAGCTGTTTGCGATTAGCCAAACCAAAAGATCGGGTGTTTTTCTGGTCTTTTAACTCAAGCACAAAAAACCGGACTTTTGTCCGGTTTTTTGTGCTTTATAGCCGAAGAAATTGTGTAACCGTGCAGGGGTTTAAACGGTTAATAGAAGGAACCGCTGCTGCTTGCGCCTAGCGTGCTTATCCAATAAACAAAACCGGACGTGGCCGCCAGGGTAAGCAAGCCCATAATGCGAACTTGCAGATCGTCTGCCGCACTTTTGATGTTTTGCGCTTGTGGTAGCAGGATTTGGGTTTTACCTGAAACCATGGTTGCCACCAGATCCTGTTTTTTGAAAACCCGATAATAAATAATAGCCAGTATATGCAGGGCAAACAAAATGATCATCACGGGTTCATTACTGCGATGCAGGGAACTCATGGTTTTGCTGAAGGCCGCGTTCAAATGGGTCAGGGGGCCTTCGGTGAAAATATCATCGGTGGTGAAAAGACCGCTGAATGCCTGAAAACCGAAAACGGCCAGCATGGCAATAACAGACAGGGCCCCCAGCGGATTATGGCCCAGGGATGCATAAGCGCCTTTAAGGTATCTGGCAATGGTGGCTGGCCCCTTGATGAATTGGCGGAATCGGGCATAATAAGTACCCGTAAAACCCCATATAATCCGGAATAAAATCAGGCTCAGGACGCAGTAGCCAAACCTTAAGTGCCAATCAATCCAGATAATGCCGGCATTGGCAATCCAGCCCTCGGTGGTGCCAGCCGCTTTAATGGTAAAGAAAGCGGCAATGACACAGAAAGCCAGGGCCCAATGAAAAAAACGGGTGGGTAAATCCCATACTTGAACGGTCTGTTGATTACTTTGAGGCATGATATTAAATATTTAAGTTTTCAAAAACAAATTGCGGTGTTAGGATGATGCCAATCATTACTTGATAAATTTTCTTAATATATTTTGATATCCTATATATTACCTAAAGAAAATGTTGGCTTTATGACGATGGTAACAGTATAACTCATGAATTTTTCCATACCTTTTACTGGCAAGCATATAGTTCGGTTTATTGTGCCAATGATGGCACTTGTCTTGGCTGGTTGCTCATCAACCCCTGCCAAAAAAGATCGTTCTCTGGCGCATACGCCCAGGCAGCAGGTGCAGCGGGTGGCCTATTCAGGCAGTCCGGCAATGGCAGCCACACAGGTAAATACCATGCTGGTCGGGCAAGTTTACATACAGGATAGGGTTAATGGTGGAGACCGTACAGGTGCCCATATTGATGTTGTCCTGAATCCGGTGTCAACGGCCAGTCAGCAGTGGTACCAGCAAGTCTGCCACGCGGGCAAAATTTTAAACGGTCAGGCGGATCAACGCTATGTCCGTGATGCGTTTTATGCAAAAACCAATAACTTCGGACAATTTGCTTTCACCAATGTGCCTGCTGGTGAATATTACCTGACTTCTCGCCTGTATTGGGTTGACACCAAACCCATGAGTGGGCCTGTCGAGTATGGCGGCTTGTTATCCAAAAAAATCAACTTGGTGGCCGGAACCAATGCCATTGACCTGAATGATGCAGACCGGTGTCGCGGGTATTTCCATTAAAACAGGCTTTACGATAATTTAATGTTTATTAACAAAAAAATTCCATGGAACAGCCTATAATCAAAGGATAATTGTTTTTTTGTGAATATTGTTTTTGAAAGGTCTTTTATGAAATTAGTTAAGGTTTTAGGTTTGACCGTCCTGTCTGTTGCATTAACGGGTTGCGGAATCTTTGGCTCAAATGCGTCCTCCAGTGCCAATAATGCCCAGGCATCTACTGTTGAGCCAGTGGTTGCCAGCAATGCAACAATGGTCAAGAAAAACGGTAATGGCGATATTGAAATTTATGTGGGTTCCATTACCAAAAACGCGCCTAAAAAGGGTAAAAACAATAAAACAATTACCCTGGATGATGTCGTTATTAAATCGGGTGACCAAACTTACTATACGTCCGGTGTTTTGTTAAATCGTGCCGATGTGAAAACCGTTTTTGTCGCGAAAGCCAAAGACAAGCCAGCCTTGGGCCTGCGGCTTACCCCCACGGGTGCAACCAAGCTGAAATCAGCCATCAATGATAAATCAAACGTCAATAAAACGGTTCTGGCCAGCATGGATAAATCAGTGTTTTCAACCATGACAACGACTGAAGCCGAATTGCAAGACGGTGTTTTGCTGATTCCCATGCTAACTTTGAATAATGCCAGAGATACGGCGGACATGATCCGGGTAAAAAACAAGTAAATGGCATCAAATTTTAGGTTTGTTGACATTTGGAAGTGATAACCCATCTTGTTTTTTTAGTATGCATATGTTGTAATTTGCGCATGGCAGATGAATAATTGCTTTAACAAATAAGGAATTTACATGAAAATCTCACGCAAACTTGGTTTGGTTATTTTGCCTCTTGCTGTGGCGCTGGCCGGTTGTGAAACAGTTAAAAAAACCGAGTCTACAGAAACTGCGGCACCGGCACAGGCTGCCAGCGTAGATGTTTACACCGCTTCAGATAAAGTGATCAAAGGCTTCCGTCCTTTCAAACTTAGCGAGCAGCAAACCATTTATGTTAGCCCAACACCGATTATTACCCGTGAAAACCTCACAACCATTAATCATGTTCGTGATAACCAGGGCCGTACCTTTATCAAGCTGGGGCTTAACCCGGCGGGCGCAGATGCCTTGTCTAAAGTTAATAAACAGTACGGATATGCAACTACCGTTGGCGGTCAGCTGGCCTCTATTACTGGTGTAAAACAGGGTTCTGATTTCCTTTTCATGGTGCGTGACGATGCAACGGCAGACTCAATCATGAAAGCGGTTGTTCCTCAGCAGGCTGCAAAATAATAGCTATATTCCTACTATAGCCAATAATTTTCTGGCAATAATAGCAAAACCTTGTGTATTTATACACAAGGTTTTTTTGTATGGATAGGTTTAAAACAGGCTGTTTTTAAGCCCGGGTCCATTTAAATGGGGTAAGTGTTCAATGATTAATTTGTTTTTGTCCCGGTATTCGGTTTTTCTGCTTGCTATTTTAGCATCTGTGTTGGGCCTGTATATGGTTGCCAATTATGGTGCAGGCTGGCTTGGTTTGCTTATTCCCGCCTTGTTGTTAAGCTTGCTGGGCGTTTATGATTTACTGCAAACCCGTCATTCCATCCGGCGCAATTATCCGGTTATTGGCAACTTGCGTTTTTTGCTGGAATCCATCAGGCCTGAAATCAGGCAATATTTTCTGGAAAATGACAATGATAACTTGCCATTTTCCCGTACCCAGCGTTCTATTGTGTACCAGCGGGCCAAGCAACAAATAGATAAAAGGCCTTTTGGGACCATAGAAAATGTCTATGCCGATGGCTATGAGTGGGTGAATCATTCCATGCAGCCTACGCAAATTGAGGATAGCAATTTCAGGGTCAGGGTAGGGGGGCCACAATGCACCCAGCCCTATGAAATGTCAGTATTTAATATTTCAGCCATGAGTTTTGGGGCCTTATCGGCTAATGCCATTCTGTCCCTTAATAGCGGTGCTGCCAAGGGTGGTTTTGCCCACGATACCGGTGAGGGCGGCATCAGTCGCTACCATCTTGAGCATGGTGGTGATCTGGTGTGGAATATCGGTTCGGGCTATTTTGGCTGCCGTGACGCGAATGGCCGTTTTTCTGAAACTGAATTTGAAAAACGTGCTAATTTGCCTAATGTAAAAATGATAGAGCTCAAGTTATCCCAGGGCGCCAAGCCCGGGCAGGGCGGGATATTGCCTGGCGCCAAGGTTACCCAGGAAATTGCCAATGCCCGTGGGGTGCCTGTTGGTGTAGATTGCAACTCCCCTGCCGCCCATAGTGCCTTCGGTACCCCGGTTGAGTTAATGCAGTTTATCCGGCGCTTGCGTAGCCTGGCTAACGGTAAGCCGGTTGGCTTCAAATTGTGTATTGGGCATCCCTGGGAGTGGTTTGCCATTGCCAAGGCCATGCAACAAACTGGCATTACACCCGACTTTATTGTGGTTGATGGTGCCGAGGGAGGTACGGGGGCCGCACCTGTTGAGTTTGCCGATCATATGGGCGTGCCCATGAAAGAAGGTTTGCGTTTGGTGCACAACACCCTGGTGGGTATCGGGCTGCGTAGCCAAGTTAAAATTGGTGCAGCCGGTAAAATTATTTCCGGTTTTGATGTGTTAAGAACATTGGCGCTGGGGGCAGACTGGTGTAATAGCGCAAGGGGCTTCATGTTTGCCATTGGTTGTATTCAGGCCCAGGCCTGTCATACAGGGCGTTGCCCTACCGGAGTTGCGACCCAGGATCCAGTCAGGCAAAAAGCATTGGTGGTAGAAGATAAATCAGACCGGGTCAGAAATTTCCATCATAATACCCTGCTGGCTTTAGCCGAGCTGCTAGAGGCAGCAGGCATTACGCATCCACAGCAGTTAAGAGCTCATCATGTGGTAAAGCGAATTTCCAGCAATGAAGTTAAATTGTTGTCAGCCATTTATCCGGAACTGGAAGAGGGCGATTTGCTAAAAGAGGCGTATCGGCAGAAAATTTTTGAATTGGCATGGCCTCTGGCCCAGGCAGATTCATTTGCGCCCCGTTATTCGGTCGCTTCAATGATAGGTCAGGCGTATCATTGAAGCCGCATGATTAGGTAAAAAAATACCCAGCCTGTCAACTGGGTATTTTTTGAAAGTATGACTGCTTATTGCGGTGAAATTCCGTTTTGTTGTGCTTTTTCAATGCTTTGGCACTGCTGCAGGAAGTTGTCTAAAAATTGGGTTTTAGGCACGATTTTATCGGCAGGTGAATTCCACAAGGTATTTGCAAATTCAATAAACGAACCGACCTGTTCATCGGGTACGCTATTGTCATTACTAATAAATTCATTGGCTTCCTCTTGTGTTTTGCCCGTGTTTTTCAGGTCATACAGTTTGCCGATGATGGTAACACTGGCCTGGCAGGTAAAATTGCCGGATGAAACCACTGCTGGCACAGGTTCATCAGAAGAGGTGCTTTGGTATAGATCTTCCTGCTTTTGTATGGGGGGCGGTTCGGGCTGGGTGGTTGGTGAAGGAACGATAACCCCGGACACAGGGGGCGCGGCTTCATCTTCTTCGTTGAATAAAGACGTTTCTAGCAATTTCCAGGCCAAAAATGTAATACCTAGAACCAGAACCAGTAATAATAAGAATTTACCAAATGCTTTCATGAGCATCCTTTATTAGCTAAAATTATGTTTGTGCATTATCGTAAGACAATTATCCTCACACCCAATGAGGATAAGCGACTATAACTCAAATTATAATTAGAATCTTCTCATTTTAAGTAAAATATTGACTAAAAATATCGTCCGGTTTCAAGTGCTTATTTCTTAAAGCCTGGCTCTGTCAGAAAGATGGCGTAAGAAAATAGAATATTTACGATGCCGGCTAACAGGAAAATAACCGGCACCGAAATATCCAGGCTGAGCAAGAGGCCGGCAATTAGCGCGCTGGCAATCAGGAAAAAGGCGTTAAGGATATTATTGGCGGCAATAATGCGTGCAATATGTGTTTTTGAGGTGGTTTTCTGGATAAACGTATATAAAGGAACGCTATACACACCAGCGCAGGCACTTAACATAAACAGGTCAAACATGGTGCGCCAGTTTGCCGGCTGGGCAATGAACTGGCTGAAAGAGCGCAGTTCTTGCGTATCGGGAACCGTAATTGAAAAATAAAGATCAACGGTAAACAGGCTCATACCTGCAGCACCCAAGGGTACTAATGATAAAGCCGGGCGACGCAGGCCAAGCCTTTCGCAGGATAAAGAGCCTGTTGCCACGCCAATTGAAAACAGCACCAGTAACAGTGCGGCCACGTGTTCGTTGCCTTTCAGGATATCTTTGGCAAAAACAGGAAAAAGGGCAAGAAAAACCGCCCCGAAAAACCACATCCAGCTAATCAACAGCATGCACTTGAAAATAATGCGGTGCTGGCGGGCAATGGCCAGGTTTTTAAGGGTTTCAGTAAAGGGGTTCCAGTTTATTTTATGGCTGGTCGCTTTCTTTTCTAATGGGGGAATGAATTGTGCGCTGATTCTGCCGGCCACCGCCACTAGCAGGCAGGCAAATGCGGCCCACAGGTGCCCGTTACCTGGAATAGACACCAGGATTCCGCCGGCAATATTACCCAATAGAATGGATACAAAGGTGCCCATGCTGACCAGGGCATTGCCGCCCATTAAAGATTGATCATTGAGCACCTGGGGCAGATAGGCGAATTTTGCCGGCCCAAAAATAGTGGAGTGCAGGCCCATCAGGAAAATGCAGGCCAGCAGGATGATGACTGATTGCGTATAAAGGCCAAAGGTTGCCAATAGCATAATGCCAATCTCTGCATTCTTGACGTTGCGCATAATGCGAATTTTGTCATATTGGTCTGACAATTGCCCGCTGGTGGCTGAAAACAGCAGGAAAGGAAAAATAAACAAGCCGCCAATGATGACGCCCGCCATACTGGGGGGGAACCATTGGGTTTGCCATTGATAGGTAAGTAAAATCGTGACGGCAAATTTGTAAAGGTTATCGTTTGCGGCCCCACAGAACTGGGTCCAGAAAAAAGGCGCGAAACAGCGTTTTTTCAAGAGTGAAAATTGGTGGGAGACAGGTTGCTGTTTCATTGATTTCTCTGTAAATATGCCTGGTACTTTGTTAAGTTATTGAATAAATTAAATTATTATTTTATAAATATGGTGGTTTTAACACTTAAATTGTAAAATATTCTGAATTCAGAGTATTACTTGCATGCAGGGTATTATCCTGCAAATACAGGACTAGGTCATGAAGCGTTTACTGTTGGTTTTTTTGTTGTCAATTTCAATGCCAGTCATGGCAATGGGAAGGGTACCGGCCGGGATTGAAAAATCAGGTGCCCCGTCTGCTATTGTCGCTTGCGAGGTGGTGGTTCAGGAATTGAACAGGAATAAATTATCAGGTCAAATCAATGAAACGCAATTGCTTGAGGTATTGCAGACATTAAATAGCCTTCAAAAATTGCCTGCTTATTTTGTCATGAAGCGGCAGGCACGTGAACAGGGATGGCAACCGGGGCGGTATTTTTCGGATATCCCTGCCTTAAGGGGCAAGTCGATGGGTGGCGACTATTTTGGCAACTATGAACGCAGGCTGCCTCAAGGCAACTGGAAAGAGGCTGATCTGGATTATCGGGGCAAGAAACGTAATGCCAAGCGATTGGTATTCAGTAAAGATGGGCAGCAGCGCTATGTTAGCGTCGATCATTACGAGACATTTCACAAGGTGCCATCATGTCAGTAAAATCTTCATCTATATCGGCTCGCCGCCTCAAGAAAGTGGCACGTACTGTTCGACTTTGTGAGTTAAGCCGCATTAGCAATATTGATGAGGTTTATGATTTGCTACAGCTTAATTTAAAATTGCCGCAGTATTTTGGCCGTAACCTGGATGCCTTGTATGACAGCCTCAGTACCGATGTTAAAGGCCCTTTTAAAATAGTCTGGTTTGACCATGCAAGCAGTGCAGACGCCTTGGGTGAGATTGACTATGAGGGGCTAATTGATGTATTAAGGGCGGTGGCCAGTGAGCGGGATGACGTAGAGGTGGTGCTGGGGTAAGGGCCTGGTCTAATTCAATGTGGGCTGTATATAGGCTTGGGTTGAAAGGGGTATGTGAGCAGGCGTTGTTGGTAAAAAAGTATGCTTACCTTGCCCAAAGCCACTTAGCTGAATTTGCGTCTGCCACTGAGTTGACACAAAATTGACGCCGTGTTGATTCCGGCAACAAAAAAACCGCTTAGATTTTTTTCTAAGCGGTTGATTTGATTATGTATTCTGCTGGTGGCTCTTCCCCGATTCGAACGGGGGACCTGCGGATTATGATTCTTGGTTTTATTAAAAAGATATAAAACTAATCCTTTATTAATCAATGGCTTGCAATGATATTCAAACATCTTTCATGTAGGTTTTTTAGCCTATTTTTAGTCTTTTTTTAGTTATTTGGCCACCTTTTGGTCACCTTAAAACACCCTTCGGGGTGTTTTTTTTCGTCTATAGGAAATGGAACGGATGAAAGAAGCCCATTTCAGGATTCGTAACCTGACACAAGATGAATATACATCATTAAAAAACCTAGCCATTCAGCTGACTGGTAAACCCAGTATTGCGACATTGGCCAAACAACTAATCCTGGAA
>JAVESC010000016.1:0-38955 GCA_034006805.1 Advenella sp. | reverse complement strand
CAGGAAATAGCAATGGGCTCATAGGCAATTAAGGTTTCTTCCCAGTACAAACGATGGATCAGGGTGTCTTCATCGATGGAAAGCAGCTCTTCGGTGCTAAGGGTTTCAGCGAACTGGACCGCACGCTCCCAGGTTTCATCGTGGCTTTGCGTGGCCGCAGGAGCGCCGCCCGAAACGGGCAATTGCTGCAATAACAGTCCGCAAGCCTTTTCATCGTTGGCGGCCAGCCATAAACGGGTATCCAGTTGTTCCGAATGTTTCATGTAGTGCTCTAGCACCTGTGCCACTGAAGCGCCCTGCATGGGCACAATACCCTGGTAGGGTTGCATGCCTTCAGCCCTGTTTTTTGGGTCAAGGATGACCGCAAACCGGCCATTACCGTTGGCATTAAGCAGGGTTTGCAGGGTCCCGTTTTCGGGGCAAACAAATTCCTGCCGCATTTTGACCGTGGCGCGCAGGCGAAGTGCCGAGTCGCACTCAACCACAATCAGGCTAATCGGGCCATCACCTTGCAGCTGAAGAATTAAAGAGCCTTCGAATTTGATATTTGACGTGAGCAGGACGGCAGCCGCGCTTAATTCCCCCAATAGTCTTCGGATAATGGGGGGGTAGTGCTGGTGGCCCAGCGCTTCGGCCCAGGTTTGGGTAAGATTGACGGTTTGAACTCGCGTACTGCGGTCTTCAAACAGGTATTTTTTTAAGGAATCGTTCATGACAGCAAGAAAATATATCCTGAGACGGATTAATCAAGGCGTTTCAGGTGTTGAGAGTAGCGTTTGCCTTGTTCTACGTAATGACGGGTGCCTGCATGCACACCGGCAAGGTCTTCATTGGTCAGGGTACGGGCAATTTTTGCCACACCAATAACCAGTGAATTGTCGGGGATCACTTTTCCTTCGGGAACGATGGCGCCCGCACCAATAATACAGTTTTTGCCAATAACGGCATTGTTAAGCACAATGGCCTGCATGCCAATTAATGAGCCTTCACCAATGGTACAGCCGTGCAGCATGGCCTGATGGCCTACCGTTACATTTTTGGCTATATATAGCGGTACTCCTTCATCAACGTGCAAGACACTGCCCTCCTGTACGTTGCTGTTTTCATCGATGATAATGCTGGCATTATCGGCCCGAATGGAAACATTGGCCCAAATGCTGACATTGGCGGCTAGTGTTACGTTACCAATCAGGGTGGCATTCTCAAAGATAAATGCACTGGGATCAATATTGGGTACCAGGTTTTCAAGTTGGTAAATGGCCATTCGGTTTCCTTTCAAGAAATGGATTCACTGACAGGGTCTGTGGTGTCTACAGGATCAAGGGGAGTGCGCCAGATGTAGCCATTGTTATCGGCATGGCCAAGTACACCGGTGCTGACCCACTCGCCCAGTGTGGGTGTTTCATGAATTTGTGCATTAGACCAGTAAGACAGGGTAACGGTTGGGTCGGGATAGTCATATTGATCGGTGGTATGGATGGCAATTTCACCTGTTTGCCCCGATTCAACCTCTTCCCCTTCTTCATTGATAATGGCGATGGCATGGCCTGGATAGGGCTTGCCTATACTGCCGTGCAATGATGGCCATTTTTCATGACTTTCACCAATGATGTAACCAAAGCCAAGCGGTGCAAAAATGCTGTTAATGCTGACATTGAAACGTTCGTTGACCCAGTTGCGCAATGCCTGGGTGATGTCGGTGTCGGGACAGGTAATGCAACGGATGGCAATGTGGAATTCGAGCAGGGGATCGGTGTGATTTTTGATGCGCTCCAGTTCGTGGCTGGACACAAGCATGTTGGTAATTTGGTAGTGTTCCAGCAGGGTGAACAGGCGCGGAATGGTGCGTCCGCTGGGGCAGCCAACAATAGAGCGGCCAAAGTAAAGCGTTGGCAGCAAGGCGTTGAGCAGGCCGTTGGGGGTATTCCAGTCAAAGGAAGTCCAGAGGATATCCTTGCCTTTGGGAAACCAGTTTTGGGAGGCTACAAAACCGGGCAGCGTACCAATTAACGTACTATGGTGCAGCAAAGTTCCCCTGAGTGGTTTGTTTTCAGAGGGATGCGGGTAGATGAGCAGGGCGGGTGAGTTGGATGCCACAATAACCGGCGTAAAGGTACCAGGTTGTCTTGCCAGCAGGGTACGCCATGGAATAATACGTTCGTCTTCGGTATGAATGCCTATAATTTGCTTGACCGGAGAATGATTGTCGATGGCGGACATCATGGGGGCAATGGAATGTTTGTCAACAATGGCTACCCTGGCTTGTGAGTCGTGAATGCGTTCGGCATATTCGGCCGCGGTCAGGGTTGCGGTTAGCGGTACGGCAATGGCACCCACGGTAAGCGCGGCCAACTGAGTAACCGCACTTTCTGCCGAATGCTGCAGGGCAATGGCAATGCGATCCTGGGGCTGTATGCCCATGCGGATGAAACCGTTAGCCAGTTTATTGACTTGTTCTGATAGTTGGCCGTAGGTAAGCATGGTGAGCTGGCCCACCTGATCCTCAAAATAAATGGCAACTTGACGGGCTTCGTGCGGACTGGATGCCCAGCGATGACAGCAGGCATCCGCAATATTGAAATGTGATGGAACTAACCATTCAAATGATTGATACAGTGAATTATATTGATCTGTCATATGACTGTTTGAGAGGCCTGTTTTTTGATGCTGAAGGAAAATAAAAGGGCCATTTCTGACCCACCTTTCCACTATAAGGCTCATTCTAACATTTAATTGTCCAACCCGGCTATGTAGATTAAACAGGTTTACCTCAGGTCTTTGGGCCAGTTTGCAAAGGCGGCAGGATTTGACACCGGGATGGTCATGCCCTTTCCTATCAATTCCGTGCCGTTGTTTAACTGGAACAATGCGGTCTCATCATCGGTCTGTATGCGTATGACACCGTTTGGGCCACCCGAAAAGGTTCCACTCCAGACGTGTTTCTCAGGTACGGTACCTATTAAATTACTCACGTCGAGGCGGACTTTGCTGTATTGGGGGGCATAGGCACCCAGATTCCAGAAAGTGAAGGTGAATGTTGCTTTATATACTAAAGGTATACCCATGCTCTCGCCGATGATCTCGTGTACTGTCGTTGAGGCTTTTACCTGGACCGGTGCGATCTGGGCGATGAGTTCATCAGTGGTGGCTGGTTCAGTGGCAGGGGGGGCTTCTTGTTCTGTATCGGCTTCGGGGTTCCAGATGGTGTCGTCAAGTTTTTGCAAGGTATTTTGGTTATTCCAGTTAACGCGTTGTTGATGCTCGTATTCTTTCTGCTCTTCTGGGCTGCGCGTGTAGATAGTGCCGGTTTTCTTGTCCATATATTCGTTTTCAGCAAAGTATTTGATATTGCCATTGCTGTCCATATACGGTTGAGGCGTGTACCAGGGCTTGTTTATGTATTTTTGACGGGTTTGTTCATCACGGACGGCATCTTCGATTTCATTGATCCTGGGTTCGACATATTCTGTATAGGCTTGGCCGCCAGCCCAGGCGCCAGCGATTGAACCACCGGGTATGAAAGAGCCGGCCAGTGCACCGCCTGCTTCAGCCCCTTTCTTGACGCCTCCTCTCACTAAGGCACCGGCAGCGCCTGTGGTGTCACCGGTTGAAAGGTAGCCGGTAGTTTCGGCCGCAACTGAAACGACATCAAGGGCGTTAAGTACTTTACCCAGTTTTGACAGGAAGTTTGTTTTTGCCGCGGCCTGGCTTTGTTGTTTGCCGGACAGTTTGGCTTTATTTTTGAGATTATCCAGTTTGGTTTGTGTTTTTTTTGAGGTCACGTAACCTGATGCCTTACTGCTTTTCGTATTTATACTTTTGTTTAGCTTGTTAAATTCCTTGGTGTTATCTTTATGAATTTTATCCAGCTTCATTTGATTATTTAGTGCGTGATTTTCAGCTATTTTAATGCTTTGCTGTACAGGTTCATCGCTGGCCGTTTCACCTGTTACGTACAGGACCTCTTCCAGGGTACTTAATTTGTCACTTGCAGGCGCTTCATCTTGCGCGACAACCCAGAGGGGGGAAGGCTGTTCATTCTGGCTTTGAGCAGTGGGAATTGCATTGAAATGAGTGGGGGGAGGTATGATAACGGTAGCCGTTTTTTGTGCCATGGCTATATTAGTGATGCAAAGCGAGAGTCCCAACGCAGTTAAAACCGAATAATTCATTTCGCGTCCTTGTCCAGAAAATCGGAAAACCGGTAAAAATCAAAATGGGTGATTTTTACTTTATTATTATCATCACTAATTGCCAGGGTCGCATAAATGTTGGGGTTGTGCGAGGAGGCAAAGATTGATACTGCATTTTTCCCGTCTTCAACATAGGCAACCGGTTCCAAAGAAGCCCACAGTGCAGAATCCACGGCATTAAGTTCTTTGATTGGGGTATTGGGCGGCAATACATCGGCCAACTGCCCTTTTCGGGCGGCAAGCAACAGCCTGTTCCAGGCAATGCGCATGGCATGGGCCACACCGGTTTCATCGACGAATAATGGCAACAGGCTAGTCTGGTGCTCCATCCATTGCAGGGCAGCGCCGGCAACCATGGCTTCTGCCTGTTCAACATTTAAGGAGGCCAGCGGGTTTGGGATTTGGCCCATTCCGGCAGCAACGATCTGGCTGGTGGTTTTTGCGTTTACTTGTCCAATGGCTACGGGTGCCGAAGCTTTTTCTTGCATCCATCCCCGGCCTATCTGGAACGGAACTTTGGCGCCACGGATGACACTGTTCAGGAGAATGCCGGTATCCACAATGCGCAGGCGATTATCCTTGGGTGTTCGTGACCAGAGGGTCAATAAGGTAATATCGGCCCAGGGGTGCTGAAAGTAAACAAACTCAACCTCACTGCCAGTCGCGACAAAGTTGACCAGTGAGTGGCGGAAAAAAATCGACCAGTCATCGGCATTGTCCTGATCAAGCCAAAGCAGTTCACCCAATTCGGCAAAGGTAAGATTGGCCTCAGGGGTAGATGAATTTTTCAGGGCTGCCAGGAAATTTTTTGATGCCAGGGACCGGAACGCTTCCGCTTCGGCCCAGAGCTCAAGGTAGAGTTTTTGATCTTGTGTTTGTGCTTGTGTTTGTGCTTGTGCAAGGCGGGGAATAACACATAGCATCAAGGCAACAGCGAGGATCAGGGGCCGAAATAAAAGGGTCAGTGATCGCATGGCAAATTTCCGGTTGTAGTGAATTAAGCGTATTGTTACAAGACGGCATTGCCGGATGCAAGCCAGAACCCTGACAGCCAGCGTTAAACGTTTGTTACGTATACCAGTACTATAAATAAATACTCTGATATACACATTCTAACATTTAAATACGCTTGCCGGCTATGTTAATTAAACGAGTACCGGCCAGACGATCATGCATCATTAAACCGTCACGGTCCAACCAGCTATACACAAAATTCAGGAAGGGCGTCACAATAATGAACATGGTTATCGAGGCCCAGCCCAGGGATTGGGAAAGAAAGTAAATGCCTGCGGCACCCAGCAGGGGAATGGGCCAGCACAGCAGGTACCTTAAAATTAACTGGCCTGTTCCGGGTTTGTTCCCGCTTTTATCGCAAAGCAGAATATTCCAGGTTTTCATGGGAAGCGTCTGCCCTTTGCGCTTCCATGAAGTAATGAAGTAAAGACCAATCACCAAAAACAGCAGGGCTTGCCGGGGGGCATGGTACATCAGGCCGTGACGGCTTTGGGTCAAGGTGTCAAAAATATAGGAAGCGAAAAAAACAAGGCCAAACAAAAGTACGCCTTCGTACATCATGCAGGCAAAAATTCGCAGTCTGGCAGGGTAAGTCATTATTATTTGTTCCGATAGCTGTCGCTGACCATTTCAAAGGCAAACAGGCGGCAGTCAAGCGCGCCGTTAAAAAGCGGAATGCGCTGTTTGGGTTTGAGCCTGAGTTTTTTGGGCAGGTCAAGGTCACTGGAAATAATATGCACGTTCCAGTTGGCAAATTCTTTTTTCAGGCAGGAAGACCATTCGCGCCACAGGGTGTCGTCTTCAGGGTCCATGCGTTCGCCATAAGGCGGGTTGGTGATCAGCCAGCCACGTTCGGCCGGAGCCTGGGTGAAGCGGGCATCCTTGACATCAAAGAAAATAGAGGCGTCGGACAGACGGGCCCGGTGCAGGTTGTCTTTGGCCGCTGCAATGGCGTGCGGGTTGATATCAGACCCATATAATGGCGTTTCCAGTCTGGGGGCCATGCGGCTTAGCGCATCTGCTTTCAGGTCTTTCCAGCGACGGTAGTCAAAATTGCGCAGGCGTTCGAAGCCAAACGGGCGTGAAATGCCGGGCGGTACACCCTGGGCAATCCAGGCTGCTTCGATAAGAATGGTGCCGCTGCCGCAGAAAGGGTCGTACAGGGGCATGGAAGGATCCCAACCCGAGAGGGCCAGAATGCCGGCGGCCAGGTTTTCTCTGAGCGGTGCTTCGCCTTTGTCAAGGCGCCAGCCACGCTTGAACAGGGATTCGCCAGAAGTGTCCAGGTAAAGGGTGGCACTGTCGCTGGACAAAAACAGATGTACTTTGGCATCGGGACGGACGGTGTCAATGCTGGGACGTTCGCCTTCACGGTCGCGCAGGCGGTCGCAAATGCCGTCTTTGGCCTTCAGGTTGCAGAACATGAGGCTTTTCATGGGACTTTTGATGGCGGAAGTGTCTACCCTAAGCGTGTGTTCGGCACCAAACCATTGTTCCCATGGGGTGTCGTAGGCCAGTTCATAAATATCGTCTTCGGTCATGATTGCTGCATGCGATACCTGTACCAGAATACGGGTTGCCAGTCGTGAATACAGATTGGCCCGCATGATGCCCATCCAGTCACTGTTAAAGGCACAGCCGGCCCGTCCTTTCTCTACGTTTTCAAAGCCCAGTGCGCTGATTTCCTCACACAGGACATCTTCAAGCCCTTGAGGGCAGGGCGCAAATACCTGGAATATTTCAGTGTGCCGGAATTGGGTTTTTTGTCTGCGTGCTTCTTGACGAGGGTGTTTTGAAGCCTCGTAGGATGAATCACCTTTGACGACAGCCGGTTTGCGGGTGTTTTTTTGTGCGTCGGAAAATTGGCCGATGGTTTCGGCACCACGACTTAAGCGGTCGGCAAGGCTGGGGCGGTGCTTGCCATAGCCTGCCGTGCGTGGCAGGGGGCGTGATTCAATCTTTTTTTTGATGGTTTCGTCAGCGCTCGTGCTGGATTCTGCAAAATTGGCCAGTGCCACGTTTCGGGCGCGAGCACCTGAACGCAGACGCGGTTTTTGGGGTGCGGCATCAGTATTTTGTTCAATTTTTAGGGCCGGTTTTTTTAATACGAGCTTTTTGCGGGGTGGTGTATTGTCTTCAGACATGTATATTATTTTTTAAAAAGGTTTGATAACGACCAGCGCAACAATGAAAAGCAACAAAAAAACAGGAATCTCGTTAAACCAGCGGTAATAAACATGAGAACGTGTGTTTTTGTTTTGCTCAAATTGCCGGTAAATGCGGGCGCAGGTGTAATGATAGCCAAGTACACCGGCGACCAAAAGCAGTTTGAGGTGCATCCAGCCATCGGTAAGGCCAATTTTGAACTGGATCATCATCCAGAGGCCGAAAATAACAGCGGGAATGGCCAGTTTGTTGGTAAAACGGAGCAGACGCGCAGCCATGCCCAGCATGGCCTGATAAGCATCGGGGTTGGGGGTTTGCGCCATGTTGACATAAATGCGTGGCAGGTAAAATAACCCCGCAAACCAGGACGTGACAAAAACGATATGCAGGATTTTAAGCCATAAGTACAACATTGTTTACTCTTATTTGCGAAGTTGGCCGTTACCGTTAAGTACCCATTTATAGGTGGTCAGGCCTTCGAGGCCGACGGGACCACGGGTATGCAAGCGGTTGGTGGAAATGCCGATTTCCGCGCCCAGGCCATATTCAAAACCATCGGAAAAAATGGTCGGCAGGTTGACATAGACCGAGCTGGAATCAACTTGTCTTTGGAACAGGCTGGCTTCGTGGATGCGTTCGGTAATAATAGATTCGGTATGGCCCGAACTGTGCCGGGCGATATGTTCAATGGCTTGTTCAAGGTTATCTACTACGCGGATGGCCAGAATAGGTCCCAGATATTCGGTATCCCAGTCTTCTTCGGTAGCCGGTTTTGCATCGGGGATCAGGGCGCGGGTTTTTTCGCAGCCGCGCAGTTCTACCTGGTGTTCGGCATAGGCTTGTGCCAGGCGGGGTAATACTTCCTGGGCAATGGCGGCATGCACCAGCAGGGTTTCCATGGCACCACAAATGCCATAGCGGAAGGTTTTTGCTTGCAGGGCAATCTGAAAGGCTTTTTCGAGGTCGGCATATTGATCTATGTATATGTGACAGTTTCCGTCCAGGTGTTTGATCAGGGGGACCCGGGCTTCTTCGCTAAGGCGCTTGATGAGGTTTTTGCCACCTCGGGGAATAATCACGTCTACGTACTCGGTCATGGTGATAAGCTTGCCTACCGCCGCGCGATCGGTGGTGTTGACCACCTGTACCACGGTTTCGGGCAAGCCGGCGTGTGCCAGGCCTTCGCGAATAATATTGCCCAGGGCCAGATTTGAATGAAAGGATTCACTGCCACCACGCAAGATGCTGGCATTGCCGGATTTCAGGCACAATGCAGCGGCATCAATGGTCACGTTGGGACGTGATTCGTAAATAATGCCAATGACGCCAAGCGGCACCCGCATTTGGGCAATATTAATGCCATTGGGCAGGACGCGGGTGGCACTTAAGCTGCCTACCGGGTCTGCCATTGCGGCAATTTGATTCAGGCCAGTCGCCATTAAATGGATGGCCTTGTCAGAAAGGGTCAAGCGGTCAAGCAGGGCCGGTTCCAGATTGTTCTTGCGGGCATTTTCCAGGTCTTTGGCGTTTTCGGTTTTTAGATAGTTGGCATTTTCAAGCAGGCGCTGCGCCATGAAGCGCAAAGCGGTTGACTTTTGCTCATCGCTGGCTTGCATGATGTATGTGGATGCTTTACGGGCCTGTGCACCGATTTTTTCCATGAGTTCATTGACAGATTGGGTCATTATTAAATATAAACCTTGTTATTCATAAAATGGCCGGGTTTACGACTTTTAAGGCCAGTCGGGTAATTTCTTCCCAGGCATCGTCCATGCGGCCATTAACGGGATAGCCTTTAAAAAGGCGGTCTATGTCATGGGCGTGCTGGATCATGCCCATTAATTGCTTTAGCGAGAGTCTTTCAAGAGCCTGGCGTATTAGTTTATCGCGTGGCGGAAAAATATACAATTGCCTGAAGAGCCCGCTAATGTTTTCGCCCTGCTGGCGGGCGGTTGCCAGCGTGTACAGGGTGCGTATTTCCCGGGTCATGACACCCAGGACCAATGGCAGCGCCTCGCCTTCGGCCTTGAGTCCCTGGATCATCCTGACTGTTCTTTGTCCATTACCTTCAAGCATGGCACTGGACAGGGAAAAAACGTCGTAACGGGCAACATCCAGAATGGCCTGTTCGATATCTTCCGCCTGGATTTTACCTTCGGGATACAACAGGCCCAGCTTGAGTATTTCCTGATGGGCGGCAAATAGGTTGCCTTCCACCTTGTCGGTCATCCAGGCAAGTGTGGCGTCATCAACTGACTGGTTTTGCCGTTTCAGGCGCTGTTTGATCCAGGCGGGCAATTGCTGGCGGTCGATGTTGGCAATATTAACAACGGTGGCGGTGGCCAATAGCTGTTGGGCCCATTTTGATTTAGCCGTGGTCCGGTCCAGTTTGGGCAGGCTGATAACGATAATGGTATCGGTAATTTCACCTTTTTGTACCTGCGCGGCAAGATTAATAAGTGCCGTTGCACCGACCTTACCGGGCTTGCCAGTGGGAATGGTGATTTCCAGGATTTTCAGGTCGCCAAACAGGGAGATGCTTTGTGTGCATTCCCTAATGGCATTCCAGTTGCCATTGGCATCAAGAATAAGGCTGGTACGCTCATGATAACCTTTATCCCGACAGGCTTGCCGTATGCTGTCAACGGTTTCGTTGCGCAGCAAAAGCTCATCGGAGCAAACACAATAAAGCGTATCCAGTGTGGTGCCAGACTGGATAATATGGTTGGCAAACGAATCATGGTTAAAGGTTTGTCCCATATTACTGCGCAGGAACAAAACCCGGCGTGGGGTTATGTTCCAGATAGGACGTAATAACATCCGGAGCGGTAATGCGACGGATCAGGCGGTCAGCGATGCTTTTTTCCATGTCCTCATACATTAGCGCCATTTCTTCCTGTTTGGCAGCCGAGTCATCTTCATCATAAGGCAGTTGGCGGGTGGCCGAAATTCGCGAGGTTGGGATAAGCTCATTGCCCCGGCTGTCTGTCATGGTGAAGGTTAGTGTCAGGTTAAGTTCGTATTCTTCTACCTTGCCCTGAGCGTCCAGGGAGACTTCACGACGGGAGCGGTTAAATCCTTCCTGAATCAGTTTTGCTTCTGCCAGAGCGGCATCTTCAGTGACAGTCGTACCGGGAGAGTTGGCCTGAATAGCCCGCCAGACCCTTGCGCCAAAAGCGGAATTTTGCGGGATGTTGGTATACAGGGTGGTAAAGGGTAGCGGTGTTGGGCCGCGCATTTTAAAACCACAGCCCGCAATGAGCAGACACAGGAGGATACCGGTTGCCAGCAGAAGGTAAGTCCGTTTGGCAAATGGAAGAGTGAAGTGTGCTTGTGTCTGCATGTGTTGCTTATCCTACAATGTTGATCAGCTTGCCAGGAACAATAATAATCCGTTTTGGCGACCGGCCTTCAAGAAATTTTTCAACCGCTTGGTGGGCTAACGCCAATTGTTCAATGTCCTCTTTGCTGGCGCCGTTGGGAACATTAACGGAACCGCGTAATTTTCCATTGATTTGCAGCATCATTTCAATTTCATCGGCAATTAAGGCCTGCTCGTCAAGCTCGGGCCATGGGGCATCAAGCAAGTCACCCGCATTTTCGGCATAGCCAAGTTCACGCCAGATATGCCAGGTAATATGGGGAACGACCGGGTAAAGCATGCGCAGCAGAATGCCAACCACTTCCTTGATGGCCGCATCTGCTTCAGGGCCGGCTTCAAGCCTGGCATCTTCAATGGCGTTAAGCAGTTTCATGTTGGCGGAAACCACGGTGTTGTATTGAATACGTTCGTAGTCGTAATTAGCCTGTTTGAGCAGGGAGTAGGCAATACGGCGTAATTCTTTGACGGCCTTGGGGGCGTTGTTCCAGTCTGGCGCTGTGGCAGGTGCACGGGCAATCATGGTTTTGTGGCTGTGGGCCATGGACCATAGTCGCTTGAGGAAGCGGTGTGAGCCGTCTACCCCGGAATCGGACCATTCCAGTGTTTGCTCGGGGGGGCTGGTAAACATGACAAACAGGCGGGCGGTATCGGCACCCAGGGTGTCGATAAGTGCCTGCGGGTCTACGCCGTTGTTTTTGGACTTGGACATGGTGCCAATGCCGCCATAGTCTACGGGTGAGTTGTCTTTAAGAAGTCGGGCACCAATAATACTGCCTTTGTCGTTGTAGACGTTTTCAACTTCTTCAGGCCAGAAATATTCAATGCCGCCCTTTTCGGTTTTGCGTGAATAAATATGATTAAGCACCATACCCTGGCATAGCAGTTTTTTGAATGGTTCGTCAAACTTGAGCAGGCCAATGTCGCGCATGGCCTTGGTCCAGAATCGTGCATACAGCAAGTGGAGCACGGCGTGTTCAATGCCACCAATGTATTGATCCATTGGCATCCAGTAGTCGTTGCGGGCATCAACCATGGCATTATTGTTGCCTGGCGAGGTGTAGCGCATGAAGTACCAGGAAGAGTCGATGAACGTATCCATCGTGTCGGTTTCGCGACGTGCCGGCTTGCCGCATGTGGGGCAGGAGCAGGACAGGAAGGCTTCGTGTTTGTTAAGCGGGTTGCCGCTGCCATCGGGAATCAGTTCTTCGGGCAGTTTGACCGGCAGGTCTTTTTCGGGTACGGGAACCGGGCCGCAATCGGCACAGTGAATAATGGGAATGGGAGTGCCCCAGTAACGCTGGCGGGAAATGCCCCAGTCGCGCAGGCGCCAGGTAGTTTGTTTTTCGCCTAGACCCTTGCCGGAAAGCACCTCGGCGACGGCATCTACGGCCTGTTCATGGTTAAGGCCATCGAACGGGTCTGAGTGGATGACAATGCCATTTTGTTTGTCGGCATACCATTCTTGCCATTGTTCGGTAGAGAATGCTTTGTCTTGAACCGAGATGACCTGTTTGATGGGCAACTGGTATTTAAGCGCAAAAGCGAAGTCACGTTCATCGTGTGCCGGTACGCCCATAACGGCGCCATCACCGTAACTCATGAGCACATAGTTACCCACCCAGATTTCAACCTGTTCATGGCTAATGGGATGCGTCACATACAGGCCTGTTGGTAACCCTTCTTTGTCACGGGTGGCCATTTCGATTTCAGTGGTGCCGCCTTGTTTGCATTCTTCGATGAAAGCTGCCAGGGCCGGGTTGTTTTGCGCAGCATGGCTGGCCAGCGGGTGCTCGGGAGCAACCGCACAGAAAGTAACGCCCATAATGGTATCGGGGCGTGTGGTGAATACGTACATGCGGCCATCCTGGATAAGTTGGCCTTCATTGTTTTTGATGTCATGGGTAAAGGCAAAACGGATACCTTCGCTTTTGCCAATCCAGTTTTCCTGCATCAGGCGCACGCGTTCGGGCCAGCCCGGCAGGTTGTGTTTTACCTCGTGCAGCAGTTCTTCGGCATAATCGGTAATGCGCAGGTAGTAGCCGGGAATTTCGCGTTTTTCAACCAGGGCACCGGAGCGCCAGCCGCGCCCGTCAATTACCTGCTCGTTGGCCAGCACGGTATTATCTACCGGGTCCCAGTTGACGGTTTGGGTTTTGCGGTAGGCAATGCCTTTTTCAAGCATTTTCAGGAAGAACCATTGGTTCCACTTGTAGTAATCGGGGTCGCAGGCACACATTTCGCGTGACCAGTCAATGGCCAGCCCCATTGCCTGCATTTGTTTTTTCATGTAGGCAATGTTGTCGTAGGTCCATTTTGCAGGAGGGACTTTTGACTTGATAGCGGCATTTTCGGCTGGCATGCCGAAAGCGTCCCAGCCCATGGGCATTAACACGTTGAATCCACGCATGCGCAGCTGGCGTGCCATCATATCGTTGATGGTGTAGTTGCGGACATGGCCCATATGCAGCTTGCCGCTAGGGTAGGGCAGCATGGAACAGGCATAAAATTTGGGCTTGTTATTGCCGTTGCGGTCTTTGGCATGCTCTGTGGCCAGATAGGCATTGGTATCTTGCCAGTTGCGTTGAGCGTTTTGTTCTACTTCCAGTGGGTTATATTGTTCCAACATGACTTTCTGCGGTAAAAAATGGGCTTGGGAAAAATCCCGTAAAACGTATTATTATAAGTCTTTACAGGTGGGAGTAGGTTGTTTTGTCACTTGAGACCGAATTGAATAAATGTTTGTTGGCGCGCTTGCATGAGCGCCCTTTCAATGGTGCAGGGGCTCCTAGTTAAGCAGTTCGGGCAGCAGTGCCTTTAAGGCAGCTGGGGTACGTCGAAGAGACTGGGTGTTTCGAAGGATTTGCCTGACGTGATAGATGACCGTATTGGGTTTGAGTTTAAGGTGATCGGCAATCTCGGCATTGCTCATGCCCGTAGCAATACAGCGGCTTATTTGGGCTTGTCTGGGTGGTAGTGGTGGATGGGTGGTATTCAGGTAATGGTTGATAATCCGTTGCTTGATTAAATAGTTGGCTGAAAAAACCAGATGTTTGAGATAGAACAGCTGTTGTTTTATTTCGTCGATGGAAACGGGGTGGCTGCTTCTGAGCAGGACCAGGGAGCTGTTTTTGCTGCCCGAAATATTCTGGTGTGGCAAAATAAGGCCATATAATTGTGGGAAATCTTTAAATAGCCTGAGTAGATCGGGATGGTTGGAAAGGTTGTGCCTGTTCCAGGTGAATGTATTGAATTGGGTGGTTAATGCGGGATTGAGGTGATCCAGGGGGTTGTTTTTTAGCGTAATCCCATCTTGTAAGTTCTTCAGGTCTGAATGAGGCAGGTTGCTGGCGCACAGGAATTGCGATTCGGTGTTGTTAAAAGGAAAGGGCAGGTTTTGAATGTAAAAGTAATATTCGAAATTGCTTTCATGTAATGATTGCTTCAGGAACGCCTGCTGTTCTGCCTGATTATGTGGGTTGAAAATAGATTGAAGGATTTGGTCGCTTACCATTTTTATCTCGCTCGCCGCTAATTATTGTTACGTGTAGTTAATTTTGGTAAATAATAGCGGGTGAGTGTAAATATGCACGTAATAATGCGTCCTGGCTTGATTTATTTCAAGATATAAATTGAAATGAACGTCATTGATAAATGATTTGAAAATATTTTTTCTATTTTGAAAAAATGGGAGATAGGTCGTGCCATTAATAAAAACACTGGTTGCCGGCGGGATGCTTGCTTTATTGACGGCTTGTGGCAGTGGTTCTGTTTTGTATGAAAAAACCGATATCCACCTGATTCTTCCCTGCCATCAGGACGAAAATATTTGCCTGAAGCAAATGACAGGCAGGTGTGTCAATGAATTGGCTGGCAAATTGGTGGATAGTGAAGTCAGGCAGGAAGATGTGCCGGTGGTGTATGCTTTGTGCCGGCCTTTACAAACTGAAGCCGGGACGAATGCCCGTGCTGAAAATTAAAAGACGCCTGGCCAGGCATCTTTTAATTCAATAATTAACTTGCATGTAATGCTAATTAGCAAAGTCCAAGCTGGAATTCTTCGTCCTGGCTGGTCTGGTGATGTGCCTGGATGTGTTCAACAATGCGGGCAGGGTCGTCTTCAACAATAAACAGATTGATATCGCTGGGTGAAATATAGTGGTTTTCCAGCATTTGTGTTTTTATCCATTGCAGCAGGCCGCCCCAGAACTCGGTGCCTACAAAAATAACAGGTACCTTATGGGCTTTGCCAGTTTGTATCAGGGTAAGTGCTTCGAAGAGTTCGTCAAGTGTGCCAAACCCGCCAGGTAAAATAATATAGCCCGAGCTATTCATGAAAAATGTAGTTTTCCTGGAAGCGAAATATTTAAAATAAATGCTTTGCGACTGGAAAGGATTGTCGGTTTGCTCATGTGGCAACTTGATATTCAGTCCGATACTGGTGCCACCCGCTTCAAAACATCCCTTGTTGGCGGCTTCCATAATGCCCGGGCCACCGCCTGAAATAATGTTGAATCCTGCCTGCGCCAGTTTTTGACTGATCTCAATCGTTTTATGATAGTACGGAGAATCTGTTTTTGTACGGGCACTTCCGAATATACTTACAGCTGCTGAAATATCTTTTAAATGATTGGCGGCATCTTGTAACTCAGCAGAAATTTCCCTGATTTGTTCCTGGATCGTCGTTGTTTTTGTTACTGACATGAAAAAAACCTTATTACTTGTTGATGGATCTAGCTATTTGTACCGGGCCTTCCATGCAATGCCTGATTTAAGAAACGCATTGGGTGAACCTACCGGCGCAATTTATGGTGTCATCAATATGATGCGCAAAATAAGCCAGGATTACCAGGCTGATTATGTGGCCTGCATTTTTGATGCCAAAGGCAAAACATTTCGTGATGATTTGTATCCTGATTACAAAGGGCATCGTCCGCCTATGCCCGATGATCTGGCCTTGCAAATAGAGCCCATTCACGAGGCCATCAGCGCCATGGGTTGGCCTGTGATTGCAAAACCCGGAGTCGAGGCAGATGACATTATTGCCACTTTAGCAGAAATTGCCACCCAAAATGATGTCAGTACCATTATTTCCACCGGGGACAAGGATATTGCCCAGTTGGTTAATGAACATGTCAGTCTTGTTAATACCATGACTAATGAAACCCTGGATATCGAAGGGGTGAAAAGCAAGTTCGGTGTACAGCCCGAACAGATTATTGATTATTTGATGTTGATTGGTGATACGGTAGATAACGTGCCGGGTGTGCCCAAGGTGGGGCCGAAAACCGCCGTCAAGTGGCTGACTGAATACGGTTCTTTGGAAAATCTGGTTGAAAATGCCGACAAGATTAAAGGGGTGGTAGGCAATAATCTGCGCGAGGCTATTCCCAATTTTGGGCTTACCCGCCAGCTGATTACGATCAAGCGCGATTGCGAGGTTGACGATTTCTTTACAGGGATGGCCGATCTGGCCTATAAACCCCAAGATGCCGAAACACTGAAAAAAATCTTTGATCATTATGGTTTCCGGACCTGGTTGCGCGAGTTGACGGGTGATGCCCAGGCAGTGCCACAGCAGGATGCCAGGGTTGCCCCTGACATTCCAGCCGCACCTGAAACGGTTGATTACGTAACGGTGGACACCCCCGAATTACTGGAAGATTGCCTCAAACAAATCGGGGCGGCTTCTTTGGTGGCACTGGATACCGAAACCACTTCGCTTGACCCGATGATGGCCTCGCTAGTGGGGGCGTCCATGTCCATTCACCCGGGGCAGGGGTGGTATATTCCATTGGCCCATAAAGGCAATATGTTGGCTCAGCAGCTGGATAAATCCATGGTGCTTGAAAAACTCAGGCCCTGGCTGGAAGACGATAGTGCGGCCAAGGTACTGCAAAACGCAAAATATGATACGCATGTATTTGCCAACGAGGGTATTGGGCTAAAAGGCATACAAGACGACACCATGTTGATGGCCTATGTGCTTGAATCCCACCGCAATGTTGGCATGCAAGATCTGGCGCAGCGTTATCTGGGTAGAAAAGGGGTGGATTACACTGATTTATGTGGTAAGGGCGCCCGCCAGATTGGTTTTGATGAGGTTGAGATTGAAACGGCTTCTTTCTACGCTTGCGAAGATACGGATTTTACTTTACAGCTTGCCGGAGTGATGCGTCCCCTGGTGGCGGCCGAAGAGGGGCTTGAGCGGATTTACCGGCTGGAGGTTTGGGTTTCCGAGGTGCTGGCCAAGATTGAGCGCAACGGCGTTAAAATTAACGAAAAGGCTTTGCAACAGCAAAGTCATGAGATTGGGCTGAAGCTGCTTGAACTTGAAAACAAGGCGTATGAACTGGCCGGCCAGCCGTTTAACCTGAATTCTCCCAAGCAGCTGGCCGAAATTTTGTTTGAGCGCATGCAATTGCCGGTTATTCGTAAAACCCCCAAAGGAGCGCCTTCCACCGACGAAGAGGTGCTAACCAAATTGGCCCAGGATTACCCGCTGCCGGCTACCTTGCTGGAATACCGTGGACTGGCCAAGCTTAAATCCACCTATACCGACAAGCTACCTAAAATGATCAACCCTAAAACCGGTCGGGTGCATACCAATTATGCGCAGGCTGCGGTCATTACCGGGCGTCTGGCTTCTTCCGATCCCAATTTGCAGAATATTCCGGTGCGTACCGAAGAGGGGCGCAAGGTCAGGGCCGCTTTTGTGCCCGAAAAGGAGGGTGTCATCATGTCCGCCGACTACTCGCAAATCGAGTTGCGGGTGATGGCACATGTGTCAGATGACACCAACCTGCAATTGGCTTTTGCCCAAGGCAAGGATATTCACAGGGCAACCGCCTCTGAGGTATTTGGCACACCGCTGGAAGAAGTAACCGCAGAACAACGTCGTGCTGCCAAGGCCATTAACTTTGGACTGATTTACGGCATGGGAGCGTTTGGCTTGGCCAGCAACCTGGGTATTACCCGTGATGCGGCACAGTCTTACATTGACCGTTATTTTGAGCGTTATCCGGGCGTGGCCACTTACATGAACCTTACCCGTGTCAAGGCCAATGAGCAGGGGTATGTTGAAACCGTTTTTGGCCGTCGCCTGTGGTTGCCTGAAATCAAGGGGGCCAAAGGGCCGCGCAAAGCGGCAGCAGAAAGAGCAGCCATTAATGCACCCATGCAGGGTACGGCGGCTGACCTGATTAAAATGGCCATGGTGGCTGTGCAGGAATGGCTTGAAAAAGAAAGCCTGAAAACCATAATTATCATGCAGGTACATGACGAATTGGTGCTTGAGGTGCCGCAAGATGAAGTGGACTTGGTCAAGACCAGGCTGCCTGAGCTCATGTGTGGGGTGGCAGAATTGAAAGTGCCCCTGGTGGCCGAAGTGGGTATGGGCCCAAATTGGGAGCAGGCCCACTAAAAGATAGATCATGGGAAAGGCCTCTGGAGCCTTGCCTGTGTCATGATAAAACAGCGGTCCGGTTTATGATGCCGGACCGCTGTTTTTTTGTGTTGCCTGAAATACGAACCTTTGGCGTGACAATTCAGGCTGCTTGTGGTGAGTGCCGGATAGTTATTGGACAACACGGGCACGCAATGCATTGATGCGGTGCTCGATAGGCGGATGGGTAGAGAACAGTGCTGCCACATTGATTTTGCCACTGATGCCGGAAGCGTTCAGTTGCTGGGGTAGTTCACCGGGGGTTAGGCCGCCCAGACGGGCTAGCGCATGGATCATCGGGTTGGCTGAGCCCATGAGCTGGGCCGCACCTGCATCGGCGCGGTATTCGCGTTGACGGGAGAACCAGGCAACAATAATAGAAGCCAGAATGCCAAAGGCGATTTCACAGACAATCACGGAAATGTAATAACCAATACCCACATCACGTTCGTTTTTCAGGATGACCCGGTCAACCACATAACCTACCACGCGTGACAGGAAAATCACAAAGGTGTTCACGACACCCTGAATTAGCGTTAAGGTAACCATGTCACCGTTGGCCACGTGCGCCACTTCATGTCCCAGAACGGCGGCCACCTCTTCTTCAGTCATGCTGTTGAGCAAACCGGTAGAAACGGCAACCAGTGCGTCGTTTTTAAAGGCACCGGTTGCAAAAGCATTGGGTTCGCCTTCATAGATGGCAACTTCAGGATGGCCAATACCTGCGCGGTCGGCCAGTTGGTGAACGGTATCAACCAGCCAGGCTTCAGTTTGGTTGGCGGGGGCGGCGGGGTTAATGACGCGGGCACCGGTACTCCATTTTGCCATGCGTTTGCTAATGAGCAGGGAAATGATGGAGCCGGTAAAACCGACAACCGCAGAAAATGCCAGCAATTGCGTCATATCCAGGCCATTGGCGGTGATAAAGCGGTTGATGCCCAGGATATTTAACGTGACACCCAACACAACCATAACGGCCAGGTTGGTCATAAGAAATAGAAAAATACGCTTCATGAGGGGTTGAAAACCTTTAAATTAAACTGTTTACGGATATCGGCTGCATCATAATATAGTTTAAATAAAATGACTAATACAGCAATGTTGCTTTGTTTAATAATTATATAAGGTGAATTCCCATTATTTAAAGTGGCCTTGGGTATAGAATAATGATTTTCTTATTTCAGCATGTTCCTTTTCAAGGTCGGGTAGGCTATGCAATCGTTATGGATGCTTCTGGCGGCATTAATGTTCGCCATTATGGGCGCTTGTATCAAGTTGTCTTATGAGGCGGGCTCTACTCTGGCGCTTATTGTGATAGCCCGTGGTTTGCCTTCCATTATTGCGATTGTGTTGTGGGCGGTTTTAAGTCATCAGTCGCTTAAGCCCAAAAGTGTCAAATTGCATTTTTTGCGAAACCTGTTTGGTGTGACGGCCATGTGGATGGGGTTCTACGGATACTCTGTCTTGCCGCTGTCAACCAGCACCAGTCTTAACTATACCTCTCCGCTGTTTATTGCCAGCTTTCTGTTTTTTACCCATAAGGGGCCAAAAGACACGGTTCGCCTGCTGGCTGTCATTTTGGGTTTTTTAGGGGTGTTACTGGTATTGCGGCCTACGATTACCGAAGACCAGTGGTTTGCCGCTTCACTGGGGTTGATGTCGGGGGCATTTGCCGGCGTTGCCATGCTGCAGATCAAAGAATTGGGGGCAATTGGTGAACCTATCTGGAGAACCGTTTTCTATTTTTCCCTGATTGTGGTGTTAACCGGTTTTCTGGGCCTGAAGGCGCACGGCTATGGTACCCCCGTCCTGACGACCTGGCTGGCACTTTTCGGGGTGGGCGTTAGCGGGCTGATTGGGCAACTTGCCCTTACCCGTGCTTTTGGCCAGGGGTCTCCAATCCTGACGGCCGCCTTGCAATATAGCACCATTATATTTGCGGCTATACTGGGCATTGTTTTCTGGGGAGACATCCCCGATATATTAGCCTGGATGGGTATGGTTCTGATTATTCTGGCCGGACTGCTGTCAGCCTGGAGAACCATGCAACTGGCAGAAGCCGCCAAGTCCCAAAAAAAACAGGCTTAGTACCCGATGAATCTGAAGGTTTTTTGAACTATCTGGAGCAAGAAAATGGAACCGTTAATTTCAGCACTAGCACTACAAGATTTATTAAGTGATGATGATAGCTTGATCTTGCTGGATGCAAGGCATGATTTGGGTAATCACCAACTGGGCAGGGAACAATATCTCGAGGGACATATTCCGGGCGCTATTTTTCTTGATCATGAGATTGATCTGTGTGGGCCAAAAACAGGAAATAATGGCCGTCATCCCTTGCCTGAACGAGAGGCTTTTATCCAGTTGCTGGGCAGTCTGGGTATTGGTGCCAAGGCGAATATTGTGGTTTACGATGCCAGGGACAGCATGTTTGCCGCTCATGTGTGGTGGATGTTGCGGTGGGCGGGCTGCACCCGCGTCAGGGTGCTTAATGGTGGCTGGAGCGCCTGGGGCCAGATCAGCGGTGATATCGAACGTGAAAAACCGGCAGCGCGTGCGCCCGTCGTGTGGGAACCCGGCAATGCTTCCATGAGCAAGGTAGATGCCAGTGCCGTGCTGGCCAATATCGGCAGGCCTGTTTTTACGGTGATTGATGCCCGTACAGAAAGCCGTTTTCGCGGAGAAAATGAAACGATTGATCCCGTTGCCGGGCATATTCCCGGTGCGCTTAATTGGCCATTTTCCCGTAATCTTGATAGTGATGGCTTTTTTCTTCCGGCTAACGCACTCAAGTCCGGTTTTGCACAATTGCTTGGCAATAATAAACCTGAAAATATTGTTCACCAATGTGGCTCGGGTATTAGTGCCTGCCATAACCTGCTGGCCATGGAGGTGGCGGGTTTGCCGGGTTCTGCCCTTTACCCCGGATCCTGGAGCGAATGGTGCAGTGACAGTTCCCGGCCCGTTGCCGTTGGCTAGTTGCTGAGCCGGCAAATTGTTTAACTGAAATGTGGCGCTAAATTGTACCGAAAATTCAATGCCTTAATATTTAAAAAGCAATGTTAATCATTATTGTTAATGGCTTGAAAATGGGGTACAGATTGAAAAATACGTAAAACTATTAAAATATGACCCTTGTCAGCCCATGATTTCGTACAATACCAGATTATTTGAATTTTTCTGGAGTACCCCTTGTCAGAATCAACCAAAAAACTGGATGTTCTTGATTTATCAAAGGATTTTGAGTCTGCCCTGAAAGAACTTGAAGAGATTGTACAGTCAATGGAAAGTGATGTGCTTTCCCTTGAGGCATCCTTGCAGGCATACGAAAGAGGGGTTGCCTTGTCCCGGATATGTCAAGAGCGTCTGGATGCCGCTGAACAACAGGTTCAGGTACTTCAGAATAATTTGTTGCGTCCGGCTCAAATCGAGGTTGAATAAGTAATGAGTACCGGTTCAATGCATTTTCAGGATTGGCTGGAAGCCTGTGTTAATAATGTGGGAATGGCGCTTGAAAAGGCGCTTCCCGGTGCCACCGAGGTGCCTGCCCAATTGCACGAGGCCATGCGTTATGCCACGCTGGGCGGAGGAAAAAGAGTTCGCGCCACGCTGGTGTATGCAGCAGGTAAAGCAGCCTTGCAACAGGGTGTCGCCATAGAATCCTACCATCATGCCCTTGACAGGGCTGCGGCTGCCGTCGAGCTTATTCATGCCTATTCCCTGATTCATGACGACTTGCCTTGTATGGATGATGATGTCCTGCGTAGGGGGCAGCCTACGGTTCATGTGCGGTTTGGTGAGGCCACTGCCATGCTTGCCGGAGATGCCCTGCAACCATTGGCTTTTGCCGAGCTGGCGAAAATGCCGGTGGCGCCTGCCTTGGTGGTGCAAGCGGTACAGGTGCTTGGTCAGGTGGCCGGAAGTCTGGGTATGGTGGGCGGTCAGGCGATTGATCTGGCCAGTGTCAACCAGACTCTTAGCCTTGAGCAATTGCAGTTCATGCATCGCCTGAAAACAGGGGCGCTTATTGAAGGCAGTGTTTTGCTGGGGGCTATTGTAACCGGCGCCACCTCCGAGACCAGGCAAGCGCTGGAAACCTATGGCTCTGCCATAGGTCTGGCCTTTCAAATTGTTGATGATATTCTTGATGTCACGGTGGATACCGAAGGCTTGGGTAAAACAGCAGGTAAAGATGCCCACGAGAATAAGCCCACTTATGTGTCAATCATGGGTCTTGATGAGTCCCGGGATTTTGCCCGGAAATTACATGAAGTGGCACTTGAAGCCATTAAACCATTAGGTGATTCTGCTATTCGACTCAAAGAGTTGGCCGATTTCATTATTCACCGCAGTTATTGATGTGAAGCGTATCAATGTCAAATATTCTAGAAAAGCTCAACGCTCCCGATGATGTCAGAAAACTAAGCCGTTCAGAATTGGAGCAGGCAGCCAATGAGCTTCGGTCTTTTATTATTCGCTCGGTATCCAAAACCGGCGGTCACCTGTCGTCCAACCTTGGCACGGTAGAGCTTACGCTTGCACTCCATTATGTGTTTAACACGCCGCATGACCGGGTTATCTGGGATGTGGGGCATCAATCCTATCCGCATAAAATCCTTACTGGCCGACGCGAAGGGATGGCGCATTTACGTCAGGAAGGCGGTATTTCGGGTTTCCCCAAGCGCAGCGAGTCAGCGTGCGACGCTTTTGGTACCGCCCACTCATCCACCTCTATTTCGGCTGCCTTGGGCATGGCAGTGGCTTCGCGCAATTTGCAAATAGAACGCCAGCACATTGCCGTTATCGGTGATGGCTCCATGACGGCGGGTATGGCCTACGAAGCCCTGAATAATGCAGGCGTCACCCCGGGTATTAATCTGCTGGTTATCCTGAACGACAACGATATGTCTATTTCCCCGCCGGTTGGGGCGCTTAACAAGTATCTGGCCAGGCTGTTGTCGGGTACTTTCTATCAAGAAGCGCGCAGTATGGGCAAGGCAGTGCTGGGGCAGTTTCCTTCGCCTGTCATGGAGATGGCCCGTAAAGTAAAAGGGCATGCCAAAGGCATATTGGGTTCGGCTACCTGGTTTGAAGAGTTCGGTTTTAACTATGTTGGCCCTATCGATGGCCATGACCTGGACGCTTTGGTACCCACCCTGCAAAACCTGCGCCAAATGGGCGGCTTGCAATTCCTGCATGTGGTGACCAAAAAAGGGCAGGGTTATAAACTGGCCGAAGCCGACCCTATCCTGTATCACGGGCCCGGTAAATTTGACCCTGAAGTGGGCATCTTGAAACCGGCCAAACCCGGCAAGCAAACGTTTACCCAGGTTTTTGGGCATTGGTTGTGCGATATGGCGGCGCAAGACGAAAAACTGGTCGGTATTACGCCTGCCATGCGAGAAGGCAGTGGCATGGTTGAATTTGAAAAGCGTTTTCCGGCGCGTTATTTTGATGTGGGCATTGCTGAACAGCACTCGGTCACTTTTGCCGCTGGTATTGCCTGTGAAGGCCTTAAGCCTGTCCTGGCTATTTACTCCACTTTCCTGCAAAGGGGGTATGATCAGCTCATTCACGATGTTGCCCTGCAAAATCTGGATGTTACCTTTGCCCTTGATCGGGCGGGTCTGGTGGGTGCCGATGGTGCCACCCATGCCGGTAACTACGATATTGCATTTTTACGCTGCATCCCCAATATGGTGGTGGCGGTTCCATCGGACGAAAACGAGGCACGCCTGTTACTGAATACCTGTTACCACTATAAAGGGCCGGCGTCCGTGCGTTATCCCAGGGGGGCAGGCGTGGGGGCAACGGTGAGTGATACCCTTGAACCGCTAGAAGTGGGCAAGGGAGTGGTGCGCCGCGAAGGTTCTCGTCTGGCTATTTTGGCTTTTGGGCCTTTGCTGCATGCGGCCTTGCCGGTAGCTGAAAAACTGAATGCGACGCTGGTTGATATGCGGTTTGTGAAACCAATCGATGCCGAACTGGTCAAACAGCTGGCGGTGTCTCATGAGGTGTTGGTAACGTTGGAAGAAGGTAGTGTAATGGGCGGCGCCGGTAGTGCTGTTGCTGAACTCATCAGCGCGTGCGGGCTGAGCAAACCCATTTTGCAACTTGGCTTGCCCGATTGCTTTATTGATCATGGTGATCAGGCAGCACTTTTGAAAAGTGTGGGTCTTGATTCAGAGGGAATCGAGGCGGCTATCCATGCACGTTTTAAATCTGTTTTGAATATTACTTAGGTTTTTTAATATATGAATTCCATAATTGGCTCGGTCGAGTTGATGCCCGACGTGCAAAGTTCACAGGACTTGCGTCATATACCCATTGAGCGTGTAGGAATCAGGCGTGTCAAACACCCCATGCTGATACAGGCTGCCGATGGTTCGGTACAGCCTACAATTGCTGAATGGACGCTAACCGTGTTTTTGTCTGAACATGAAAAAGGGACTCATATGTCTCGTTTTGTGGCCCTGCTTGAGCGTTATCGTTCACAAGCCATGACCATTGAGCTTTTCAAGGAAATGGCCAGTGAAATGCTGCCTTTGCTGCATGCTGAGAAAGGGGATCTCACGGTTTCTTTTCCGTATTTTATTAACAAGAGCGCACCCGTTTCAGGCGTTGAAAGCCTGATGGACTATCAGGTTACCTGGTTTGCGGTTGCCCGTGGCACCCAGGTTGAATTTGAGTTCAATGTGGTGGTGCCCGTCATGAGCCTGTGCCCGTGTTCAAAAGCGATTTCTGCCTACGGCGCACACAACCAGCGCTCACACATTACCGTGCAACTGGTTGCCGATAGCAGCTACACGATGGAGTCGGTTATCAAAACCGTAGAACAGCAGGCATCGTGCGAGTTGTGGGGGTTGTTAAAGCGTCCCGATGAAAAATATGTCACCGAGTACTCTTACGATAATCCCAAGTTTGTCGAAGATCTTATTCGCGATGTGGCGGCAAATATCCGGAAAATACCGCAACTCAGGCGTTATAAAATTGAAGCCGAGAACTTTGAATCTATCCATAATCATTCCGCTTATGCGGTGATAGAAGGGTAGTGCCCGTATTTTGTCGCAAGTTTGCGACAAAATACGAAGTAATCTGCCAAGTGCTTAAAAACAAAAAAAGTTTTTAAGCAAATTTTGTTTGTTTAACATAATTATGTTATATTTAGCGGTTTCTTGCTCGACTTATCTTTTGTGGTTGGTTTGATTTTGCTATTAAGCGAAATTGAACTGGGTAAAAGGCAAGCGGGCTGTCAGTTGCCATTATTTAATGGCAAGATATCCTTAAGGAGTTATTATGCGTCACTACGAAGTAGTGTTTATCGTGCACCCGGACCAAAGTGAACAGGTCCCTGCAATGATCGAACGTTATCAAACTTTGGTAACCGGCAACAATGGTGTTGTCCACCGTCTGGAAGACTGGGGTCGTCGTCAATTGGCATACCCAATTCAAAAACTGGTTAAAGCCCATTACGTGTGCATGAACATCGAGTGCAACCAGGAAACGCTTGACGAGCTGGAACACTCTTTCCGCTATAACGATGCGGTTTTACGCAATCTGGTTATCAAAGCCAGCAAAGCTCACTCAGAAGCATCAATCATGATGAAATCTGTAGAGCGTGAAGAAGCGCGTAAAGCAACTGCAGAGCCATCTGCAGAGCAAAGTAGCGAAGGGTAATCAGCGTAGATAGCTTGTGAACCAGACTCAACTGCAGGCCAGGATACTGGAAGTAAAACCTTTGCGGTATACGCCAGCAGGCTTGCCAGCACTGGATCTTGTGCTTGAACATCAGTCGGAAATTATCGAGGCTTCGCATCCGCGCATGATTGATCTTATCATTCATGCAAGGGCACTTGGAGAAACCGCTATGGTCTTATCCAAGGGTGCCATGGGAAGCGAAATACGCGTCAAGGGTTTTCTGGCCCAGGCCCGTAAAAACTCGGGACGTGTCATTTTGCATATCCAAAATGTTCAGTTTCCGTCAAAAGGTGTTGCAAGGGTTCACGCAACGGTCTGAAATACTTAAAGTTCAGGGCATAAAGCTCTTTTATGAATTCGAGGCGCAGGCCTCACACACGAATAAAGGCAAAAATCATGGCTTTCATGAAAAAAGGCAAGGACAAACGCAGCAAATTCACGCAGCAAAATCCATTGTTCAAACGTCGCAAATTCTGCCGCTTCACAGCCGCAGGTGTTGAAGAAGTCGATTACAAAGATGTTGACACCCTACGTGACTTCATCACGGAAACAGGTAAAATCATTCCTGCCCGTTTAACAGGTACAAAAGCAAACTACCAACGTCAACTTGATACTGCTATCAAGCGTGCCCGTTTCCTGGCTTTGCTTCCATACACTGACAACCACAAATAATTAAGGATTATTAATCATGCAAGTTATTTTGCTAGAAAAAATCGGCAATTTGGGTGACCTGGGTGAGGTTGTTCGTGTTCGTGATGGTTACGCACGCAATTTCCTGATCCCTCAGAAAAAAGCCCGCCGCGCTACAGAAACCGCGTTGAAAGAATTTGAGGCACGTCGTGCAGAACTGGAAAAAATCCAGGCTGAAAAACTGGCTGCTGCGCAGACTGTTGCTGAAAAACTGAACGGTTACGTCGTTACAATCAATCAGAAGGCTGGTGTAGATGGCCGTCTGTTTGGTTCTGTTACCAATATGGATATTGCTGCTGCCCTGGTTGCTGCCGGCTTTGACTCTGTTGAAAAACAACAGGTTCGTTTGCCAGACGGTGCCCTTAAAGCGGTTGGCGAGTTCCCCGCGCAGGTTCACCTGCACGCAGACGTTAATGCTGAAATCACCGTTGCTGTTCAAGGTGAAATGGCTTAATAAGCAAGTTTTTTAAAACTATCAAACTTGTGAAAGCCGGCAATAGCCGGCTTTTTTACGTATATACTTATAGATTGCACTGGATAAAACTATCCTTGGTTTTGTCCTTTCTATTTCTTTACGCGTGATGGTTGCGCGCCTCATTAAACACCTCCCTTATTTGAATTAGCATGAATGTAGTCGACCCTCAAATTGAATCACTTCGCCTGCCCCCTCACTCGATAGAGGCCGAGCAGTCGGTCCTGGGTGGTTTGTTACTGGATAACTCGGCACTTGAGCATATTTCGGATATCCTGAGTGACGATGATTTCTATCGCCATGATCATCGTGTCATTTGGCGCCATGTGAGTAAAATTATTCATCTGGACAGGCCGGCAGACGTCGTCACTATTTACGAGTCACTGGAAACCGAAGGCAAGGCAGAGGAAATTGGAGGGCTTTCTTATCTTAATGCCCTGGCACAAAATACGCCTTCTGCGGCCAATATTCGACGCTATGCGGAAATTGTCCGTGAGCGCGCCATGTTGCGAAAGTTGGTTAGTATTGCCGATGAAATCGCTTCCGAAGCCCTGAATCCTAAAGGTAAGGAAGCGCGTCAGTTACTGGATGAGGCAGAAGCCCGGATTTTCAAGATCGCCCAAGAGGGTACGCGCAACGAGAATGATTTCCATGAAATGAGCAAGTTGCTGATTGATGTGGTGGATCGGATTGATGAACTGGCACACAGGGACAATGTCTCGGATGTGACCGGTGTGCCTACCGGTTTTGTGGACCTTGACCGGAAAACATCGGGCATGCACCCGGGAGACCTGATTATTGTGGCAGGCCGTCCATCCATGGGTAAAACTTCATTTTCCATGAATATCGGCGAGCACGTGGCGATTGACCAGGGCTTGCCAGTGGCAGTTTTCTCTATGGAAATGGGCGCTGTTCAGTTGGCCCAACGTATGTTGGGATCGGTAGGGCGGCTTGATCAGCAACGCATGCGTACCGGTCGCCTGCTAGATGAAGACTGGCCCAAAATTACCCATGCCATGCAGCTGATGCAAAATGCACAAATTTTCATTGATGAAACGCCTGGCTTAAATCCAATTGACCTTCGCGCACGAGCACGCCGGCTTACCCGTAAATGTGGCCAGCTGGGCGTTATTATCATTGACTACCTGCAGTTGATGTCGGGTAGCGGTAGTGGTGGCAAGAATGAAAACAGGACCGCTGAAATTTCTGAAATCAGCCGTTCATTGAAAGGGTTGGCGCGTGAGTTGAATTGTCCGGTTATTGCTTTGTCACAGCTTAATCGAAGTCTTGAGCAACGCACCAACAAACGCCCCATCATGAGTGACTTGCGCGAGTCGGGTGCGATTGAGCAGGATGCCGACTTGATTCTGTTTATTTACCGTGACGAGGTTTATCATCCCGAAACCCAGGATAAAGGGACGGCTGAAATTATTATTGGTAAACAGCGTAATGGCCCGATTGGTACCGTGAAAATGACCTTTGCGGGTGAAAGCACCAAGTTTCTTAACTATATGGGTTCTGGTGACAGCTTTATTTCAGATTAGTCTGGTCAGCCATACTGGTCCAAGTATTATATGTTTCAAATGAAAAAGCCCTGCTGCCCGAAAGGGGGGAGCAGGGGGTTATCGCTGTGGCAAATATCAATAAGTGGTGAACCGGTTTTTAATAAAATGTGAAAAATTCACCACCAGGGCTGAATTGCCTTTTTTTATAAAGCCTCGCTGGCATAGTCGGCCAGGCGTGAGCGTTCACCTTTTTGCAGGGTAATATGCCCCGAGTGAGACCATCCCTTGAAGCGGTCAACAACATAGGTCAGACCTGAACTGCCCTCGGTTAAATAGGGGGTGTCAATTTGTGCAATATTACCCAGACAAACAATTTTGGTGCCCGGGCCCGCACGGGTGATCAGGGTTTTCATTTGCTTGGGGGTCAGGTTTTGCGCTTCATCAATAATGACGAACTTGTTCAGGAAGGTACGTCCACGCATGAAATTAAGTGATTTGACCTTGATATGTGATTTGATGACTTCTTTGCTGGCGCTGCGATCCCAGTCGCCTGCTTCTGAGCGGATGCCCGAATTCAGGAATTCCAGGTTATCTTCAAGTGCGCCCATCCAGGGCTGCATTTTTTCCTCTTCGGTACCGGGTAAAAAGCCAATATCTTCACCTACGGGAACGGTTACCCGGGTCATGATGATTTCAGTATAGCGTTTGGTTTCCAGTACCTGGGTAAGCCCCGAAGCTAACGCAAGAAGCGTTTTGCCAGTACCTGCCTGGCCCAGAAGAGACACAAAATCACAGTCGGGATTCATAAGCAGGTTAAGCGCGAAATTTTGTTCGCGGTTGCGTGCGGTGACGCCCCAGACGTTATTTTTTTTGTGTGTGTAGTCACGCAACGTGGCCAGTATGGCGGTTTTGCCGTTAACCTCTTTGACTTGTGCATATAAAGGGGTATCGCCTTCAAGATAAACAAATTCATTAATAATGAATTCAGGGCACAGTGGTCCTTTTATTTTGTAGTAGGTAATGCCCCCTTGCATCCAGGACTCGACATCTTTACCATGCCGTGCCCAGAAATTGGCAGGCAATTGCATGATGCCGTCATACAGCAGGTCGGAGTCCTCAAGGGAGTGGTCGTTCAGGTAGTCTTCGGCTTCCATGCCCAATGCGCGGGCCTTCAGACGCATATTAATATCTTTGGAAACCAGAATGACCTGACGGTTTGAGTATTGCTTTTGCAAGGTTCGGACAACGCTTAAAATCATGTTGTCGGCCTTGCCGGTGGGCAGGCTGATGCCCAAGTTGCTTTCCATGCTTGATGTCTGGAACAGCAGCAGGCCAGTTGCATCTTTGTTGCCCAGGGCATTTAGCTGCATGCCATAAAGGATGTCATCGGTTTCGGCAGCCAGGGCATCCAGCGAGCGGCTGACCTGCCGGGCATTGCGGGCCACTTCGGTCATACCTTTTTTGTGATGATCCAGCTCTTCAAGTGTCATCATGGGCAGGAAAATATCGTGCTCCTGAAACCGGAATAGCGAAGAGGGGTCGTGCAACAGCACGTTGGTATCCAGCACAAACAGTTTTTTTATTGCGGCGACTGTTGCGGTTTTTGTGTTATTTGCTGTTTTTTTGGCAACGGCAGGGGTTTTTACTGCGGCCGTTTTGGTGGCCGCTGTTTTTGCTGCTGTTTTTGTTGCTGCTGTTTTTACGGCAGGAGGTGCCGGGCTTTTGCTTGCAACTGTTTTTGCTGCGGTTTTGCTTGCGGTTTTTGTGGCGCTGGAGTGTTGAAGGGGCGCTTTTGCCGGTTGAACCGCCTTTGCCGCGACCTTGCTTGTTGTTGCCGGGGTGTCAGCAACGGCTGTTTTGGGGCGCGAACGTGCTGCCGGGCTGCTTGTTGTTGGCGTGGCTATCGTGCCAACATCAATGATGTCAGCGGGTTTTGTTGGCAACTTGGGTAGTGGCATTCGTTATACTCTTATTCCGGGTTTGCCTGCATGCACTGGCATGCAGTTCATGGGTTGGATTGGTTTTATGCAATTTCCTTGACGGCTTCAAGTACTTTGTCTGCATGGCCGGGCACTCTCAGGCCGCGCCACTCCTGCACCAGAACTCCCTGGCTGTTAATCAGGAATGTGCTGCGTTCAATTCCCCTGACCTGTTTGCCATACATGTTCTTTAGCTTCATGACGCCAAATTGCTTGCATAACTGTTCTTCGGGGTCTGCAATCAGGGGGAATGGCAATTCATGTTTGTTGCTGAAATTCGTGTGTGTTTTCAGGGAGTCACGTGAAACGCCAATAATTTCAGTATTCAGACTTTGAAACTGTTCATATCGGTCACGAAAGTCCTGTGCTTCTACCGTGCACCCGGGGGTGTTGTCTTTGGGGTAAAAGTACAGGACAACATTTTTACCCTTGAGTGTATCAAGGTCGATGGGCCCCAGATGGCTTTCCGCCGTGAAGGCCGGTGTTTGTTCTCCAACTACGGGTAGATCGCTCATTCAATCATTTCCTTTTTCTTCGTTTAACATCAGTGCAACGGCAACATTGCGTCCTTCGGACATTAACACATTATAAGTGCGTGCAGCGGCCTGCGAGTCCATGCACTCGATGCCAATTCTGGCGCTTAAGAGTGGGGCCAGAATTTGGGGGGGAATAAACACTTGTTTTTCTCCGGTGCCAATAAGCAGGATATCAGGCGCATTGTCGTAAGAGGTACCTGGGTTATCTTCAAGAAAATCAAGGGCGCTGGCCGACCTGGCCGTCACACCGGCGGCCAGTTCCAGTAATTGGGTGTTGATGTCAGCCACTTTTTTGACCGGCCAAGATGTGATCGGGCCTTCCGGCTTGAAACAAATGGCATTTTCATAGCGGATATCATTGACATCAATATAATTTTCGCCATAGCGGGTAACGGTATTTAACGCTGAACGTTCTTCTTTCTGTAATTGCACTTTTTCTCCTTACGCATACTAATCATATTCTATCTATATTTCATGTTTGTGATGATGTTAAGGGCATGATATGAATTGATTGCCTGTTATGAGATTATCGATCCAATTCTGCATTAAAATAAAAAAAAGATGTTTTTATACAAATTTTTACGAAACCGCGTAAAACCATTTGATCATGCTGTTTATATGCGCTAGATTAATAGGTTTTATCGCGTTTTATTTATTTCTGTTTAAAAGGTGTTGGCCATGAGGCATTTTCCACGTATAGAGCGACTTCCTCCGTATGTTTTCAATATTACCGGAGAGCTGAAGATGGCGGCGCGTCGGCGTGGCGAAGATATTATTGATATGTCCATGGGCAACCCGGATAATCCTACGCCGGGACATATTGTCAAAAAAATGGTCGAGGCGGCCGAACGGCCAAATACACATGGTTATTCCGTTTCCAAGGGTATTCCACGTTTGCGCAAGGCCATTACAGACTGGTACCTGCATCGTTATCAAATTTCCTTTGACCCCGATAAAGAAGCCATTGTCACCATTGGTTCCAAAGAGGGCCTGGCGCACTTAATGCTGGCTACCCTTGATCGTGGCGATACCGTCCTTGTACCAAATCCCAGTTACCCCATCCATATTTATGGGGCGGTCATTGCCGGTGCCAATATCCGTTCCGTGCCCATGACGCCGGGCATTGATTTTTTTGAAGAAATCGAAAAGGCGGTACGCGAGTCTATTCCCAAGCCCAAAATGATGATTCTGGGCTTTCCCAGCAATCCAACCGCCCAATGCGTAGACCTGCCATTTTTTGAGCGTGTGGTAAAACTGGCCAAAGAGCATGACATCATCGTGGTGCACGATCTGGCTTATGCCGACATCACTTTTGACGGCTATGTCGCACCTTCTATCATGCAGGTGCCCGGTGCCAAAGATGTGGCGGTAGAGTTCTTCACCATGAGCAAAAGCTATAACATGGCTGGCTGGCGTATTGGTTTCATGGTGGGCAATGAAGAAATTGTCACCGCCTTGGCCCGCATGAAAAGCTATCACGATTACGGTACTTTCACGCCCATCCAGGTGGGTGCCATCGCAGCCCTGGAAGGTCCCCAGGATTGTGTCAAGGAAGTGGTTGCCCAGTACCAGAGGCGTCGTGATGTTTTATGTAAAGGTTTGCACGAAGCGGGCTGGATGGTTGAAGTCCCCAAAGCATCCATGTATATATGGGCTGAAATCCCCGAACCCTATAAACATATGGGCTCACTGGAGTTTTCTAAAAAAGTGCTGGCCGAAGCCAAGGTGGCGGTTTCTCCTGGTGTCGGTTTTGGTGAATACGGTGATGACTACGTTCGTTTTGCCCTTATTGAAAATGAGCAACGCATTCGTCAGGCAGTACGCGGTATCAAGGAAATGTTCAGGAAGGACGGGTATCTTAAATGAATTTAAAGCCAATTAAAGTGGGGCTGCTGGGGTTTGGTGTCGTGGGTGGCGGCACCTATTCGGTATTAACCCGTAACGCCGAAGAAATTGCTCGCCGTGCGGGTCGCAACATTGACATCGTGCGTGTAGCAACCCGTACGCCGTCCAAGGCAAAAGCCGTGTTTGGCGAAGCTTTGCCGGTTGATGATGATCTGATGGGGCTGGTTTCCGATCCCAATATTGATATTGTGGTTGAGCTGATTGGCGGTGAAACCCAGGCACGTGAACTGGTCATGCAGGCCATTGCCAATGGCAAACACGTTGTAACGGCCAACAAGGCCTTGCTGGCCATGCACGGCAACGAGATTTTTGCCGCCGCCAGTAAAAAGGGCGTTATGGTTGCCTTTGAGGCGGCCGTGGCTGGGGGTATTCCCATTGTCAAGGCTATTCGTGAAGGGTTAACCGCCAACCGTATCCAGTGGGTGGCCGGTATTATTAATGGTACCACCAACTTCATCCTTAGCGAAATGCGCCACCGTGGTTTGCCCTTTGAAACCGTCCTGTCCGAGGCGCAACGGCTGGGTTATGCCGAAGCCGACCCTACCTTTGATGTGGAAGGGGTAGATGCCGCGCACAAGCTCACTTTATTGGCGTCTTTGGCATTTGGTATTCGCGTTCAGTTTGACAAGGCTTATACAGAAGGTATTACCACGCTTAAACAGGAAGACATTGGCCATGCCGAGCGTCTTGGTTATCGCATCAAGTTGCTGGGGATTGCCAAACGTCGTTCCAATGGCATCGAGTTGCGGGTACATCCAACATTGGTGCCCGCCAGCAAACTAATTGCCAATGTGGAAGGCGCCATGAATGCAGTGCTGGTCAAGGGTGATGCGATTGGTGAAACCATGTATTACGGCGCCGGTGCAGGTGCCGAGCCAACCGCTTCTGCAGTGGTGGCCGATCTGGTTGATGTCACCCGCATGCATACGTCTGACCCCGAAAACCGGGTGCCGCATTTGGCTTTCCAACCCAATGCCTTGGCCGATTTTGATATTCTTCCCATCTCCGAAATCAGGACTTCTTACTATTTGCGGTTTAACGTTGAAGACCGTCCTGGTGTGCTGGCCGACTTAACCCGTATCCTGGCAGATAAGTCTATTTCCATCAACTCCATGGTTCAAGAGCAAAAAGGAGAGGGTAGTGCCGCCATTATTATCCTTACGCACGAAGCACGCGAAGGAGATGTGGTTGATGCCATCCGACAAATTGAAAACCTTGGCTTTGTCCACTCTTCTGTAACTCGTATTCGTATGGAAAATTTATCATGAGATATATTTCTACCCGTGGCGGGATGGTAGCTATTCCCTTTTCTGAAATCCTGCTAGAGGGTCTGGCGCGTGATGGTGGCCTGGCCATTCCCGAAAGTCTTCCCCAGGTAAGCCGCGAAATGCTGGCCTCCTGGCGTAAGCTTTCCTATGCAGACCTGGCTACCCAGGTACTGAAACTGTTTATTACCGACATCCCTGAAGCGGATTTATCCAAACTTACCCATGCGGCTTATAACAGCCAGGTATTTAATGATGAATCTATTGTGCCACTCAAGCCGCTTGGTAATGGCCTGACGCTGGTAGGGCTTTCCGAAGGGCCAACGCTGGCATTCAAGGATATGGCCATGCAGTTTTTGGGTCAGGTGTTTGAATATGTCCTGGCGCGCAAAAATACCACGATTAATATTCTGGGTGCCACCTCAGGTGATACCGGGTCGGCGGCTGAATATGCCTTGCGTGGCAAGAAAGGGGTGTCCGTCTTCATGTTGTCACCCTATGGCCGCATGAGTGATTTCCAACGTGCACAAATGTATTCCTTGCAAGATGAAAACATTCATAACCTGTCTGTACATGGTGTTTTTGATGATTGCCAGGATATCGTCAAGGCGTTGGCTTCAGACCTCGAGTTCAAGGAAAAATACCATATTGGTGCGGTAAACTCCATTAACTGGGCCCGTATTTCAGCGCAGGTAGTGTACTATTTCTGGGCCTGGCTGCGTGCCACCAGCAATGAAGACCAGCAAGTTTCCTTTACCGTTCCCTCCGGCAACTTCGGTAATATTCTGTCTGGGCATATTGCCCGTAGCATGGGCTTGCCGGTACGTCGTCTGGTGCTGGCGACCAACGAAAACAATGTCCTCGAAGAGTTTTTCCGTACGGGTGTATACAAGCCCCGTTCCGCCGAACAAACCTTTGCCACGTCCAGCCCATCCATGGATATTTCCAAAGCCTCCAATTTCGAGCGTTTTGTTTATGATCTGGTTGATCAGGATGCCGGCAAGGTGAAAGGCTTGTGGGAATCCCTGGCGCATAATGGTTCATTTGACTTAAGCGAGCTTAAACCTTTATTTGAAGAAAAATTCGGTTTTGTGGGCGGGCAAAGCTCTCATGCCGATCGTTTGCAAACCATTAAAACGGTTTATGAGCAGGAGGGTGTACTAATTGACCCTCATACGGCCGATGCCGTGAAAGTGGCCCGCCAGTATCAGGAAGAGGGCATCCCCATGCTGGTCCTGGAAACGGCACTGCCTGCCAAGTTTAATGAAACCATCCAAGAGGCCATTGGCCAGCCGGCACCGGTTCCCGAACATCTGAAAGGGCTAGCCGACTTGCCGCAGAAAGTAACCGTCATGGACTGCAATGTTGAACAGGTTCGTTCATACATTCAGGAACACGTACAGTTGTAAGTCATATTTCAGGGGCACTTCGGTGCCCTTGTTCATGCGGTGGCTGCCTACATGCTTGTCAGCAAACGGCACCTTCATTAATACCGTTCATTCATCATCTCGCTAAGCCATGACCCTGTTTGCACCCGGTAATTTTTTTGCTGTAGCCATCGGCGCAGCCCTTGGCGCTGTTTTACGCTGGTTGTTGGGCATTGCCTTTAACCAGGAGTCCTGGCCGTGGGGTACCTTGCTGGCCAATTGTCTGGGTGGTTTGCTTATTGGCCTGTTAATTGGCTTTTTCTCGATTAACGAGCATACCCCTTTATGGGTAAGGCTGTTTCTGGTTACCGGATTTCTGGGTGGGTTAACCACTTTTTCTACTTTTTCGGCAGAAACCCTGCAATTTTTATTGAAGGGTCAATGGTTGTGGGCGGGTGCCTATATGGGTATCAGTCTGGCAAGCACCTTGCTGTTAACCGCCTTGGGTGTGTGGCTGGTTCAGCTATTCAAGTAAGCATTTATTGATTATTTCTATGGTAAGAATAGCTTTTGCTTTATAAGATGTATATAATGTATATCTTATAAAGTAACGATAAAGCTAAACAGGGTCAACACATGAGTACGCTTATTTCTATTTCTCCACCCAGCAAAAAACAAAAGCCCGAAACCCGGATGACGGCCTTTCTGTCATTGGGGTTTCGGCCGCTCTATATTGCCGGAGCATCTTGGGCGCTTATTTCTATTTTGTTGTGGATTTATATGCCACAGTCCCTGGTGGGCACTTTAAACGGGGTATGGTGGCATGCCCATGAAATGCTGTGGGCGTTTGTTGGCACGATTGCGGTTGCTTTTTTGCTTACGGCCAGCGCAACCTGGACCGGCTTTAATCCGATCAAGGGCGTGCCACTGGCCATCTTAAGCCTTACCTGGCTAATGGCCCGGATTGCCTTTCTGATCCCGGGCGACAGCATGTTTTTGACGGGCGTGCTGTATGAGTTTTCTTTTTATCTGGTGTCGGCCATTTGCCTGTTCAGGGTTATCCTGAAAGCCAAAAGCAAACGCAATTATGCTTTGCCATGGGCAGTGCTGGGCCTGGGCATTATGGATCTGGTGTTCCTGCTTACCTATTATCAGGGCAAGTTTGATCTCTTACTGTCCTTTTTTGAAATTGGCATTTTGTTTATGGTGCTGATTGCACTGTTAATTGCCCGCCGTGTCGTGCCATTTTTTGCTACCCGTAAAATCCAGGGTTTACAAATTCCCATGCATACCCGTTCTGGTTTGTACCAGTTAATTGCCTGCGGTCTTGCCATCTTCTTTGGTCTGGTCTCCCTGCCTGAAGTAATGGCGCTGTTTATCGGGATTGCCGGCGTGATTGCCATTGTTCAGGTGATCCAATGGAAACCCGCCAAAGTCCTGGGCGAGCCCCTGCTTTGGGTGTTATACCTGGCTTATTTTTTCTTGGGTCTGGGGTTGGTATTGGGCGCACTTTATTTTGCCGGTATCCGTCCTTCCATTATGGTTCGTCCGGCCACGTATATTCACGTTATCGGCATGGGCGGGTTCTCTCTTATGATTATTGGAATGCTTACCCGTACTGCCTTGGGGCATACCGGTCATCCATTAAAGGCCAGCCGTTTAATGGTAGGCAGTTATGTGCTGGTGCTGGTGGCGACCATTAGTCGTTTAGCGGCCTTGTACCCATCTGTGTATACCCAGTCCCTGCTGCATTTGTCAGGTCTTGTCTGGATACTGGCATTTGCTTTTTATCTTTGGCAGTTTGTACCCATTCTTACGCGGCCTCGTGCAGATCAGGCTTTTGATAAGGGGGGCCTGATCAAACCCATGGAGAAAAAATGAGGCTGACGGTTAGAACAGACTATGCTTTCAGGATGCTTTTGTATTTGGCGGTGCATCCTGAGCGGCTTTGTACCATCAAGGAAATTGCCAAGGCCTATCATATTTCAGAGCCGCATTTAATGAAAATCACCCATCAGCTTGGCCAGTTGGCATGGATTGAGACGGTCAGGGGGAAAGGCGGCGGCATGAAACTGGCCAAGAAGCCGGAAGAAATCTGCCTGGCTGAAGTGATTAAAACGGTCGAGCCCGATTTTCATCTGGTGGAGTGTTTTAGTACTGAAAATACCTGTAATATTGGTGCCTACTGTGGCTTAACCGGCATTATGCAAGAAGCGCTTGAGGCATTTATAGCTTGTTTTGCCAAATATTCGCTGGCCGATATCCTCAAGTCCGGCGGATTGCCATCTGACGAGTCGCTGGAAAAAATCGTCAATTTCATGAAGTAAGATGATTGGTTAAAAGCCGGGCGGCAAGTTGTCCGCTTTTGACTGCGCCTTCAAGCACCCCGGGAAAGCCTGTGTCGGTCCAGTCACCGGCCAGGTATAAACCTGGCCAGGCAGTGTTGTTTGGCAAGCGCTGCAGGCCCGGTTCAGCACTGAAAGTTGCCCTTTTTTCGGTAATAATGTCCCACGCGGTTACGGCTGGCAGGGGGATTTTTTCTGGTGCCTGTCTTTCAAGTTGTTCAATCACTCGCTGAATGATTTCCTGTTTGTCTTTGGCCAGCCACTTATTGGCCTGGCTGATCACAATGGTGATTTCGGGTCGGGTGCTGTGCGCATCGCTCATGAATCGGGAACGCATGAACAGCCATTGTCCCGGGTCTTGCTGGGGGTTTTCGGTTTTAAGTAAATACAGTGGCAAGGGCAAGTGCCAGTTTTTTTCCAGTTCAAGGGTAATCGTCATGATGGGATTGAAGCTGAACTGTTGCAATGCCTTCATGAGGCCTGGCTGGTTTTCATTGCCGGGCAGGTAGGCCATGATTTTGGCACACTGTTCGGCAGGCGTGGCTAGAATAACGGCATCAACATCAAGACCCTCTATTTGGTATCCAGTAGACGTCATTTGTATGGACTGTATGCTTTTGCCGTAAGTAATTGCAATGTCATGACTTAATTTTTCTGCCCATAAGGCGCTTAGATCAACCCGTGGAATGAGAAAATCGGATGCCTGTTGGCCGGCATCGGTACTTTGTTTTAACACGCTGGCAAACAGTTGCATGCTGGCCTTGTTAGTGCCTGTATTCAGGGTAGCGATGCAAAGAGGCTCCCAAAAAACCTGGCAAAGAAAAAATGTTTGATTGTGTTGCTTCAGCCAGTTGGCAACGGTTTGTGACTGGGGCACCTGCCATTTTTGCTTTTTCAGGCTTGCCAGTGCGCGTATTAATTTGTATTTGTCTGAAAAGGTCAGGCCTTTTGCCCGTAACAGGGCATACAGGAAATTCAAGGGTGCTGGTAAGGTTGA
>JAVESC010000123.1:0-6419 GCA_034006805.1 Advenella sp. | reverse complement strand
GGCGGACAGTGCAAAGGGCGGCCATGGTGCGCGCGGGCTTAATTCCAGCCCCACGACCAACGGGCTACCTGCCGGTGCCAATGCAAGATTGGTGTTGCGCCGGGCGGTTTGCAAGGCCGGGGCGGGGGCATCCACCCCGATATGTTCGCTGTGGGCAGACAGGCGGTCTACCAGGCCGGCATAGGCGGGCAGGGTTGCATCTATCTGTATTTGGCGCATGGCTTGCCGGGTTTTCCAAAGGCATAGCAGCAGGCTGGCCAGGCGCAGCAGCAAACCGTAAACCATGACTGCGCCAATCAGCCAGGAAGACCAGATGGCCTGTGATGCGGGGCCAGCGGTTTGCAGGCCGCTGCTTTGCTGGATGATGTCGGCTGAAGGAATGGAAAAACCCAGCAGATGCGGTAAAAAACCAATGCCTTGGGTGATGGACACAAAGGAAGAAACAGGCAAGATGGTGGTTTCCCAGCCGAAGGTGTATTGCCTTGCCGCCAGCAGGGCCAGCATGGTCAGAATACCTGCCGTCATCATGACAACCCAGATACCATGGCTGATGGACGACAGCAGCCAGCGCAGGCCGTTATTCTGTTTGAGAATATTAATAAACGCCTGGGGAGCCAGGGTGGCATCGGGACCGCGCGCCAGTTTCTTGCCCAACCAAAGCCAGGCCTGGCCCAGCAGGGTACCACCATGATAAGGGGCCAAAAAAGACAGCAGCCAGAATACATAGGTGATGGCATGCAGGCCCAGCAAGGCGACCAGTGCCAGCAGCAGGTTGACATGCCCCGTGCCCAGGGCACTGGCAGCCATGCCGATACCTGCAAAAATGGCCAGCAGTGCCATGGCCCAAAAAGCCAGGCGTGCGTTGGCACTCCATTTTTCAATGGTGGCAGCCAGCCCGTCCCGTTTGGCAATCAGGGCGGCACGCTGGATGATTTTATGGCTGACCGGTTCTGTGCTGTGACGGATCTGGTGAAGCAGTGTGGCGTCTTCAATGGGCCCCCAATGCTCTTCCCTAAGTCTTAGGGTTTCGGTTATCCAGTAATCCTTTAGAGAGTGTTGCGGCATAAACAATCGTGAGTAATGCAAATAAACGATTATTGCCTTTATTCAAACCACTTGTCTAATGTTTGACGCGCCTGTTGTTTTACTTCGGCGGTAATGTAAAGGGAAACCGTTGCCAGTGCTGCGGTAATAATACCCAGGTCATCAGTAAAACCGGCAATCGGCATCAGGTCGGGAATGGCATCGACCGGCAAGACAAGATAGGCCAGTGCGCCGTAAATAACGCGTTTTGCCCAGGCCGGTGTTTTAGGGTTTTGTACGGCAAAAAACAGGAAAAGGGCTTTTTCAATGACGGGCCTGCCAGCTTTTTTTGCCAGGCGTGCCATTTTGCTGATAACGCCCGAATGATTGCGAGTGGTTGATTGGTCACCGAAACGGGACTGGATCATTGTGTGTTCCTTAAAAATTGCGGGTGTCACGACAAGCAATTGACAAAACGTGCATTTATTTCTTTTTGGCGATTAAACCGTAAACAAACAGGACAATCATGGCGCCAACGATCGAGCCAATAAAGCGTGCACTGCTGCCGGCCTCGTAAATGCCCACGGCAACACCTAAATGGGTGGCAACCAATGAGCCAACAACACCCAGCAGGGTGGTCATGATTAATCCCAGCGACTGGGAGCCGGGCATCAGGGCACGAGCCACCAGACCAACCAGAAAACCGATGATTATTTCCCAGATAATATCCATATGACAATGCTCCGAGCGTGTAGGGCTTTGATGGTGGATATAGAGCTTATTTCCCCATAATCAAGGCCTGAAATGTTTCAGGATGTGCACTTGAAAGTGTAATGGTAATTTCTGTTTATATCTTTATCTATAAGGTAAAAAATTGTTCGGCTTTGCTTGTAAATATATTTTTCCGGGATCAATGGGCGAAAACCAGCTTACGCAGCCTGGGACCAAAGATGTTGACAATCAGGCCCAGCATCACCACCGTACCGCCCAGCCATTGCAGGGTGGACAGTTTTTCGTCCAGGACCCATGTGGCAGACAGCAGGCCAATTACCGGCACCAGCAGGGTGAGCGGGGCAATGAGGCCCACCGGGTGCTTGCTAAGCAGACGTCCCCACAATACGTAACCCACCAGCGTTGCGCCATAGGCCAGATACATGATAGCGGCAATGCCGGTAAAGGTGGCCGATTGCAGGCTGGCGATCATAAGATCGCCACCTTCAAAAATCCATGAGCTAAGCAGGAATGGGATAATGGGAATGGTACCGCCCCAGACCACTAAACTTAGCATGTTTACATTTTTGGCCTGCTTGATAACAATATTGCCGGTGGACCAGCTAAAGGCAGCCAGAAAGATAAAGACCAGCCCAAGGAGGGGAATAGGGTGCCCCGCATTGGCATTGGCGTTAATAATAAACAGGCCAAGCAGGGAAATGCCAATGGCCAGCAGGTTATGGGGCCTGATTTTTTCATGTTGCACCAGGGCGGCCAGCAGTACCGTGAAAAAAGCCTGTACCTGCAAAAGCAGGGAAGCCAGTCCGGCTGGCATACCAACCGCCAGCGAGGTAAACAGGAAAGCAAACTGCCCGAAACTGATGGTTAAGCCATAGACAAGCAGCAGCTTGAATGGAATGTTGGGGCGCTTTATAAAAAAAATGGCCGGAAATACAACCGCCATAAAACGCAAGGCGCCCAGCAACAAAGGTGGAAAATCAACCAGCCCGAATTTGATCGCTATGAAATTCACGCCCCATACCAGAATGACAAGCAAGGCGAATAACCAGTCGATCAAAGGCATGATGGAGTCCTGGGAAAGGGGCTGTACTGAGGTTTTACATGAAAGAGTCTGTAATCATAACATGCGTTGCCAAGTTCTTTATGGGCTTTACTTGTCACGGTTCTGTAACATGCGTGCATTATAAAAATAATTGAAGTTGCTGCGCTTTATTGTACAGATGTCAGCTTTTGGCTTATATAAAAAAATATGAATAAAGGAAAAGAAAATGAGTAATATAGATGACAGAAATGAATTAGAAGTTGCTTTGACTGTAATGGAGTCAGAGGCGCTAAATTTTGCTTACCGGTTTATTAAGGATGGCAATGTAAGAATAAGTTACATTAATCAAACTAAAATGCTGGCTCAGGAGTATAGAAAAAAGGTTGCATCAGGTGCAATGCAACCTGGGGAGGCTGCATTGCAAGTGTACGAGTTGCGGAATCAGATTATGGAAGCTCAACGCTTGCGCACAAGTGATATAGGTAGAGCCAGACCCTCTGTAAATACGGCAGCAAATAGATTCAGTAATTTAGGAAAAAGTCTTTTGGTTGTTACCGTTGGGGTTGCCATTTATAACATCACTTCAGCTGACAATAAGGAAAAAGCGATAGCACGGGAAGGGGCAGTCATTAGTGGTGGTTTTGTTGGTAGTGCTGCCGGAGGAGTTCTTGCAGGTTTGGCATGTGGTCCGGGGGCACCTGTTTGTTCGGTAATGGGGGTGTTTATTGGTGGGGCTTTGGGGGCGATGGGGGCAGACTTTACACCCGGATGGGTTTTTTGATGTCTATCAGGCAAACCGATGAGTTCAAGATAAAAAATATTATCAAGAATCCTGATGAAACACCTGGACTTCAACTGGAAAACACAGGATTAAACAGGAGCATAGAGGTTTCAGGAAAAATCCTAGAGGCACAATATAGCGTTGATGATCATTTTTTGCTGTTCACCACAGAAGATTGTCCCTTTGAAGAAGCATTGCATATCTATTATTTAAGTCCGCAACTGGACGTCCTGGATGCTTTGGAGCTTTCGGCGGTATACACCGCTGGCATGCTTGGTGGTCTTGCTGTGGACAACGATGATACGATCCGGTTTTCTTTTTTTGAAAAGAACGAATGCTGGACATTGAAAATATTGCCTAAGCCGGAATATGTTTTTTTTGACAGGCGACACCCTGTTAAAAGAAAAATGCCTTTTTATATTAAATGCTGGCTGAAGCTAAATAAATAAGTAGCTGTTTGGCAAGTGCATGGCCTTTTTCTGCATGAGGTTGATTGTCACAATCATGTAAACAGGCTGCCGTAAGCTTGCTGAAAATGTAAAATCTGTCCTGTTTGACTCCATTGTTCTGAGGGTTATATGAGTTTCCGTGTATTGTCTGTGTCAGCCCTGCTGGCTGGTGTTGTTTTTAGTGGTTCCCTTCAGGCTGAAACCCTGGTTTTATACACCAGCCAGCCCGCCCAGGATGCACAAATGACGGTGGATGCCTTTGAAAAGGCCCATCCCGGCACCAAGGTTGAATGGGTGCGCGATGGCACCACGAAGTTAATCACCAAACTGCGTGCTGAAATGGCGGCAGGGGTGGTTAAACCCGATGTGTTGTTAATTGCAGACAGCGTTACACTGGAACAACTGAAAAAAGAAGGCATTCTGGCGGCATACCAGTCAGAAGAAAGCAAAGAATATGACCCGGCCCTGTTTGACAAGGAGGGTTATTATTACGGTACCAAGCTGATTACCACCGGCATTGCCCATCATGCCAATGCCAAGGAAAAACCGGCCTCATGGAAGGATTTGCTCAAACCCGAATATAAAAATCAGGTGGCCATGCCAAGTCCGCTGTATTCGGGTGCTGCCTTAATTCACCTGTCCACGATGACCACCAACCCTGATTTTTCCTGGCAATTTTATGAAAACCTCAAGGAAAATGGGGCTTCCGCACTCAAAGGCAATGGCAGCGTCCTGACAGCCGTGGCTTCCGGTACCAGCCCCTATGGCGTGCTGGCCGACTATATGGCCATACGTGAAAAAGCCAAGGGTGCGCCGATTGAGTTTGTGTTTCCAACAGAAGGCGTCAGCCTGGTGACCGAACCGGTTGCCATCATGAAAGACAGCAAGCAGCCTGAACTGGCCCGCAAGTTTGTTGACTTTGTCTTGTCTGAGCCAGGCCAGCAGCTGGTCCTGGAGCAAGGCTATTTGCCTGCCCGCAACGGTATGAAAACACCGGCGGGTTTCCCCGTACGCAGCCAGATCAAGCTCTTGCCTTTTGATGCAGCCAAGGCACTGGAAAATTCAGCAACAGACAAGGAAGGATTCAGCAAACTTTTTAACTGATTGTCTACCGGCAGTTTAAAATCAGGCGCTTGTGTGTCAGCATAAGCGCCTGAATGTTTCTTTTTTTATGTTAAATCCGCAACTCTTTTCTTTCAGGAACACAACCCGGCATGGGTGGGTATTGGGTCTGTTGCTTATTATTTTCCTTGTCAATGTTTTGCCAAGCCTGCGACTGCTGGCCGAGGCATTGAGCGATATCGTTGCGGGGGAAAAGTCCAGCTTCTGGAAAGTGTTGCAGTCTTCGGCCACCTGGCAGGCGACCTGGCACAGCCTGTACACCAGTGTGCTGGCAACCTTGCTGGCGCTGGTACTGGGGGCCGGACTGGCTTTTTTCATTGCCTTGACCAATATCCGGGGCAAGTCATTCTGGGTGTTCATGTTCATGCTGCCCATGATGATTCCGCCCCAGGTAACCGCTTTAAGCTGGCTGCAGCTGATGGGACCGGGTAGTGCCCTGTTGCAGCTGTTGGGCATCGCTCCTGGGCTGGGCAGTCCGCAGCCTCTGTATTCAGCTTGGGGCATTGTCTTGCTAATGGGCATCCAGCATGCCCCCTTGGTGTTTTTGTCGGTGCGAACCAGTTTGCTGGTTTTGCCCAAGGAACTGGTTGAAGCCGCCCGCCTAAGTGGCGCTTCCCAGCATCGCATTATGCTTGATATGATTTTTCCGCTTTGCAAAAACGGGATACTGGCCGGTGCAGCCATCGCTTTTGTGTCGGCTCTGGGTAATTTTGGCATACCGGCCATGCTGGGCATTCCTGCTTCTTATTATGTACTGCCCACGCTTATCTACCAGAAAATGGCTGATTTCGGGCCGTTGATGCTTAATGAGGTATCTAGCCTGTCCGTGATCGTGGGAGCGATTGCCATGCTGGGCGTGTGGGTCCAGCACCGTTTTCAATCCAGAATGGCTTTGGTTGGCATGCCGGGCAAGTCACTGGCCTTTGATCTTGGTAAAGCCCGCATCGGGTGTGAAATCGGCCTGGGACTGATCATTACGCTGATTCTTGTCCTGCCTGTATTGGCTTTGGTGGCCAGTTCCCTGGTTCCTGCCATTGGTGTGCCCTTGCGTTATGATAATGTCAGTTTTTCTGCCTATGCCCATATGCTGGCCGGGCAAGGAGTGACCTGGCGTGCTGTTAAAAACAGTATGTTTTTGTCACTTAGTGCCGCGTTTATCCTGACGTGTCTGGTGTTGCCGTTGGCTTATATCACCGTCAGGCGTCCCCGCCGTTTGTATTCCTTTGTCCTGTTGCTGGTGGATATACCTTATGCCTTGCCGGGTGTGGTG